>JANOPP010000558.1:0-53409 GCA_031421915.1 Myxococcales bacterium
GTTCCTGCTGTTCTGGGCGACCAAGACGCTCGACTTCGCCCAGCTCAAGGGCACGGCGGTCGGCGCGGCGTACGTCCAGCCGTTCTGGGGCGGCGAGCGGCTCGCGGCCGCCGCGGCGATCTGTCTGTTCATCGGAGCGTGCGGCAAGAGCGCTCAGCTTCCGCTGTTCACGTGGCTCCCCGACGCGATGGCGGGCCCGACGCCGGTCTCCGCCCTGATCCACGCCGCGACCATGGTGACCGCCGGCGTGTACATGGTGTGCCGCCTGTCGTTCCTGTACTCGGCATCGACGACGGCGATGATCGTCGTCGCGACGGTCGGCCTCCTGACCGCGCTCGCTGCCGCATTCATGGCGTTCGCGCAGACCGATCTGAAGAAGGTCCTGGCCTATTCGACCGTCAGTCAGCTCGGCTTCATGTTCGTCGCCGCGGGCACGGGCAACTGGGTCGCGGCGATCTTCCACCTCGGGACCCATGCGTTCTTCAAGGCGTGTCTGTTCCTCGGTGCAGGCTCGGTCATGCACGGCATGGAGCACGGCGGTAGCAAGACGCCGGGCGACATCACGACGATGGGCGGCCTGCGCAAGCACATGCCGATCACGCGGATCACCTTCATGATCTCGTGCCTCGCGATTGCAGGCATCTTCCCGTTCGCCGGCTTCTTCTCGAAGGACGAGATCCTGGCCGGCGCGTGGGGCGTGCATCCGCCGGGCTGGCCGCTCTGGTACGGCAAGGTCCTGTGGGGCGGCCTCCTGATCGCCGCGCTCGGCACCGCGTTCTACATGTGGCGGCTGTACTTCCTCGTGTTCTCGGGGAACGAGCGCAGCGAGGAAGCGAAGCACGCCCACGAGTCGCCCGCGTCGATGACGATGCCGCTCGTAATCCTCGCGCTGCTCGCGACGCTCGCCGGCCTCCTCGGGTTCCCGCACCTCACGGGGATCAAGCTGCCGAGCTTCACCCACGCGCTGTCGAGCTGGCTGTCGCCGAGCGTGACTCCGACGTGGTGGAACCCAGGCGCCGATGGCGTTAACCCGGGCGAGCTCATCGCCGGCCACTCCTCGGACGGAACGATCCTCGGTCTCGCCGCGGTCGCGCTGTTCATCGGTGCCCTCGGCATCGGGATGGCGTGGGCGCTCTACGGTCGCGGTCCCTCGGCAGCGGTCAACCGCCTCGTCGATGGTCCGCTCGCCGGTCTCTACGAAGCGTCCAAGGCGAAGCTGTGGTTCGACGAGATTTACGACGCCCTGATCGTCAAGCCGTTCAAGATCGTCGCGAGCGGCCTCTACAACTTGGTCGACAAGCTGATCATCGACACGATCGCGGTCAACGGTGCGGCCGTCGTGGTCGGGCTGTTCAGCCGCATGTCGCGGTGGTTCCAGAACGGTCAGGTCCAGCGCTACCTCTCCGGTCTCGTTGTCGGTGCCGCGCTCGTCTTCTTCGTCACTGACTGGCACCAGGATCCGTCGTTCGAGTACGAGATCGTTGGTGACCGGCTCGAGCTCACCGCCGAGCCGGGCGCGGGCCTCCTCGGCGCGACGACCAAGGTGCGCTGGGACATCGACGGCGACGGCACGCCGGACGCCGATGCCTCGGGCAAGCCGTACAACTCGCCCGAGCTGTTCGTGCTGCTCGGTGATACGCGCACGCGCATCACGCTGTTCATCGACGACCCGATCACGCGCAAGACCACGAAGATCACGCGCGTGCTGCACCTGCCGCCGATCGAACCCAAAGCCGAGAAGGAGGGCATCTAGTCATGCCCGGCTCGTTTCTCCTCCCGCTCCTGATCGCGCTGCCGTTGCTCGGCGCGATCCTCGTGATGTGTACGCCGAAGGCGGAATCGACGCTGCATCGCGGCCTCGGCTTCACGTTCACGACGATCACGCTGTTGCTCTCGCTGCTCGTGTTCCGCTACTTCAACCCGAAGCTCGACGGCTTCCAGCTCGTGTTCGATGCCGAGTGGATCCCGGGCCTCGGTGCGCGGTTCAAGACCGGCATCGACGGCATCTCGATCTTCCTCGTCATCCTGACAACGTTCCTGATGCCGCTCACGCTGCTCGGTACCGGCAAGGCGATCGAAAAGCACGCTCGCGAGTTCATCGCGTGCCTCCTCGTTCTCGAGGCCGGCATGCTCGGCGCGTTCGTCTCGCTCGATCTCTTCCTGTTCTACACGATGTGGGAAGTGATGCTGATCCCGATGTACCTCCTCATCGGAATCTGGGGCGGTCAGCGTCGGCTCTACGCGTCGATCAAGTTCGTGATCTACACGATGGTCGGCTCGCTGCTGATGCTCGTCGCGATCTTCTACGTCTACATCCAGCACGCGAACGTCACCGGCGTGTACACGACCGACCTCGAGAAGATCCTGACCGTCGCGCTGCCTTACGGTGCGCAGTTCTGGTGCTTCGGAGCGTTCGCCCTCGCGTTCGCGATCAAGGTCCCGTTGTTCCCGCTCCACACCTGGTTGCCCGACGCGCACGTCGAGGCACCGACCGCTGGCTCGGTGATCCTCGCCGGCGTCCTGCTCAAGTTTGGCATCTACGGCTTCCTGCGGTTCGCGATGCCGATGTTCCCGCACGGCGCGGCCGAGTGGGCGCCGGTGATCGCCGTGCTCGCGGTGATCGGCATCATCTACGGTGCGCTGGTCGCGTTCGCCCAGGACGACGTCAAGAAGCTCGTCGCGTACTCGTCGGTCAGTCACCTCGGGTTCTGTGCGCTCGGCATCTTCGCGCTGACGTCGTACGGCATCTCCGGATCGATCTACGCGATGCTGTCCCACGGCCTGACCACGGGCGGCCTGTTCCTCGGGATCGGCTTCCTCTACGAGCGCCGCCACACGCGTCGCCTCGCCGAGTACGGCGGCATCTGGAAGGTCATGCCGATCTTCTCGGGCCTCTACCTGATCATCGTGATGGGCTCGGCGGGTCTGCCGTCGCTGTCCGGCTTCGTCGGCGAGTTCCTGACGCTGTTCGGAACGTTCAACGCGGGCGACACGTTCCCGGCCGGTCACCCGAACTTCATCCCGATGCCGCGCCTCCTCGGGGCGCTCGCGACCACGGGCGTGATCTTCGGCGCCGTCTACCTCCTCTACATGTTCCAGAAGGTGTTCTTCGGCAAGCTCGACAAGAGCCGCAACGGAGGCCTCAAGGATCTGTCCGGGCGCGAGCTCGCGACGTTCATCCCGATCGTCATCCTGATCTTCCTGATGGGCCTGTTCCCGCGGCCCGTGCTGACGGTGATGGAGCCGAGCGTGCAGAAGTTCATTCGCGACTATCACCGCCGTGTCGCCGAGCCCGATGGCCCGTCGCACGTCTACGGCTCGCTGCCGGCGACGCCACCGACGGCTACCAAGGGTGCCGCCGGGACTCCTCCGACGCCGACCACGCCGCCGCCGCTGCGGCAGGGCATGCCGCCGGCATCGCCACCACCGGGCCCGCCCGGGGGAGGTAACCCGTGAGCTTCAATCCTGCAGACCTCGGCTGGCTGACGCCGTTCCTGATCCTCGCGGTCGTCGGCATGTTGCTGGTGCTCGCGGAGGCGTTCTTCAAGGGCACCGATCGCACCGCGCTCGTCGGCCTCACCGTCGCCGGCTCGCTGGCCGCCGCGGTCGCCGCGATCGTCCTCTATCGCCAGCTCCCCGCCGGCACCTCGATCCCGCTCATGGGCGAGATGCTCGTCGCGGATCGCACCGGCTACGTGCTCACCGCGCTGTTCTCGGTCGTCACCGCGATGACCGCGCTGATGACGCCAGCGCACCAGAAGGAGCACGACTGGCAGATCGGCGAGTTCTACGGCGTCCTGCTGCTGTCGGCGTCGGGCATGGTCATGCTCGCGCAGGCCGCGAACCTCGTGACGATCTTCCTCGGCATCGAGACGATGTCGATCGGCGTCTACGTGATGTGCGCGATGCGCCGTCGCTCGCGCCGCGGCAACGAAGCCGCGATGAAGTACTTCCTGATCGGCGCGTTCGCGACCGGCTTCCTCATGTACGGCATGGCGCTGATCTATGGCGCCGCCGGCACGACGAGCCTCACCAAGCTCGCGACCCTCCTGCCGCAGACCCAGAACCCGGGCCTCGTGATCGCGGGCGCCTTCCTGCTCGTCGTCGCGTTCGGCTTCAAGGTCGCCGCGGTGCCGTTCCACATGTGGGCGCCCGATGCGTACGAGGGTGCACCAACGCCGGTCACCGCGTTCATGGCTGCCGCGGTCAAGGCGGCTGCGATCGCCGCGATGATGCGCGTGTTCGGAATCGCGCTCGGCGGCGAGATCATTCCGTACGGCACGCTCGGCTGGGCGAGCCCGCTCGTCGTGATCGCCGCGATCACGATCACGATCGGGAATATCTCCGCCGTCCGTCAGGACAACATCAAGCGGATGCTCGCGTACTCGTCGATCTCGCACGCGGGCGTCCTGCTCGTCGGAATCTGCGCGCTCGGCCTCGGTTCGCCGACGGCGAACGGCGGCATCGTCTACTACCTGATCGCGTACTCGTTCACGACGATGGGCGCGTTTGCCGTCGTCTCGTACGTCGGTTCCAAGGGACGCGAGCGGCTGCTCGTCGACGACTGGGCGGGCCTCGCCACCCAGTACCCGGGCGCGGCGCTCGCGATGACAGTCTGCCTGCTCTCGTTCGGTGGCGTGCCGCCGACCGGTGGCTTCTTCGCCAAGTTCTACATCTTCAAGTCGGCGATGGAGGTCTACGACGGCCAGCTGCTGTGGCTCGTCGCGATCGGCGTCGTCAACTCGGCGATCAGCATCTACTACTACCTGCGGATCGTGACCGCGATGTACTTCCGCGAGGCGAACCAGCCGTTCGCACCGACGCGGTCGGGCGGGCTGTTGTTCGTGATCGCGGTGTGCCCGCTGATCGTCCTCGAGCTCGGGCTGATGCCGGGCTGGTGGCTGAAGCTCGTCGGCTAACGCGATGACCGCGCTGCGCGAGCTCGCTGCCGTCGCGGGCCTCGACGTCGAGTACACCGCCTGGAACGGGTCGTCGACCGCGGCGTCCGCCGAGAGCGTGCTCGCCGTACTGCAGGCGATGGCGCCGGATCTCGGCATCAAGATCGACAGCCCCGAGGAGGCGCCGCACGCGATCACGGTGCTCGAGCGCGAGCGCTGGAACGAGATCGTGCCGCCCGTCGTCGTCGGCTGGGATGGCGCCATCGTCGTACCGTTCGCGGTCCCTGCGAAGGACGACCAGCCGTGGGAGGTCGAGGTCACCACGGAGTCGGGCCGCCTCGTGCGCGCGAACGGGCGGCTGTTCGATCTGCCGGGCGACTCGCACGCGTGGCCTGGTGGGGTCGTGCACTGCGTTCGCCGCGCGACCGTGTCCCTCGACGGAGAGACCGGCTACCACAGCGTGAAGTGGCGCGCGGCAGGCGGGCAGGGCGAGGCGTTCGCGATCTCCGCACCGACGCGCGCCTGGGGCGGACCCGGCGAGGGCGGCCGACGGTGGGGCGTGTTCGCACCGGTCTACGGGCTCGCGTCCCCCGAGAGCGGGCAAGCGGGGGACCTCGGCACGCTGCGCCGGCTGTTCGACACCGTCGAGCGCCGCGGTGGTCGCTACGTCGCGACGCTACCGATCCTCGCGCAGTTTCTCGACGAGCCGTGCATGTTCAGCCCGTACTCGCCCGCGAGCCGGCTGTACTGGAACGAGATGTTCCTCGACCTCGGACCGCTCGCCGCGCGCGTCGGGCTCTCCGCGCCAAGCGCCCCGCCGATCGTGCCGGGGACACGCATCGACTACCGCACGCAGTACGCGTGGCGCCGTCATGCGCTCGATCCGATCGCGGAGCGCGTGCTCGCAGATCCGTCGCTCTCGAATTCGATCGACGCGTGGGCGCACGCGAACGGTGCGTATGACTACGCCGCGTTCCGCGCGATCGGTGAGCATTGCCGCACGGGCTGGGGAGAGTGGACCGCGCCGTGGCGCGACGCGATCCCGATGATCGAGACCCGCACCGATGCGATCGCGCTCGGTGCCGACGGTGCGCGGCTCGCGACCCACGTCGTCGCGCAGTGGGCGATGCAGCAGCAGCTCGAGGCGTTGAATGCCGGCAAGGTCGGCCTCTACCTCGACCTCCCCGTCGGCGTGAACTGCGACGCGTACGAGGTCTGGCGCCAGCGTCACTTGTTCTTGATCGGTGTCGCCGCCGGTGCGCCTCCCGATCCGCTGTTCCTCGGCGGCCAGAACTGGGGCCTGCCACCCCTGTCTCCGATCGCGCTGCGCCGTGATCGCTATCGCTACTTCATCCGCTGCGTGCAGCACCACATGAAGGTCGCGAGCATGCTGCGCATCGACCACGTGATGGGGCTGTTCCGCCTCTACTGCGTGCCGCAGGGACGCCCAGCGACCGACGGTGTCTACCTGCGCTACGCGTACGACGAGCTGTTCGCGATCCTCACGCTCGAGTCGCATCGCAACCGGTGCGCGCTCGTCGGCGAGGACCTCGGTACCGTGCCGCCGCAGGTGCGGCCCGCGATGGAGCGCCACGGCATGTTCCGCATCCATGTCGGTCAGTGGTTCTTCCCGACGCGAGTCGGCGCTCGTCCCGAGGCGGCACCGCGCGCGTCGGTCGCGAGCCTCAACACCCACGACACCGCGACGTTCGCGGGCTGGTGGCGGGGCGCCGACATCGACGATCGCCGCGACCTCGAGCTGATCACGGCCGAGCAGGAGGCGACCGAGCGCATCGAGCGCGAAGCACAGCGCGTGGCGCTGCTCGCGTACGTGCAGCCGGGCTCGCAGGGGATCGCGGGCGGCGATCCGTTGACCGATGTCGAGCGCGCGATGGTCGGTGCGACTGCCGATCTCGCCGTCGGACCCGCCGAGGTCGTGCTCGTCGCACTCGACGATCTCGCCCTCGATCCGTTCCCGCACAACGTCCCGGGCACCGTGCACGAGCGCCCGAACTGGCAGCGCCGCGTCGAGCGCTGGGCCGACGCTCTCGACGAGTCGCGCGCGTCCACACCTGCCGCGGCCGCGGTGGCCGCGGTGGTCGCCGCCCGTCGCTCCTAGCGCGTGCTTTCGTCGAAACCTAGAAGCGATAGCCGGCCGCGATCCGGAGCTGAAAGACGTCGATGGAAGCCGTCAGGCTATCGACCGCGGTCTGCATGTTCTCTTCGGTGGTCTCCCAGTTGCCGTTCGCGAGTCGCCGGTAGCGTGCATCGAACATGACGAACGCACCACCGAGCCAGACCTCACCACCGACTCCAACGCCAGCGTAGCCACGTGTCGAGGACGCTGCTCGATCGGCGAGGTCGCGCTGGTGCAACGTCAGTCCTCCGACCTCGAGCAGGGCGATTGGCACGAACGATCCAACGGGCCACCGGACGCCGACCGCGACCCCACCACCTAGAAAGCTGCTGTCGAGCGTCGGGACCGCGCCGCTGGCTGCCTCGACCTCGGCGAACAAGGGCACGCGAGGAGCGGCCGTGCGAAACGCAACCGCGAGCGCGATGCCTCCACGGAGCTTCGCGTCGTCACGAACCAGCGAGCCGACGGGCGCCCCGTAGAGCGTGAACAGGTAGTTGTTACGGTGGGCCCGTAGCTGATCTCCGGCGCGAACCCCCACGGAGTCCTGGTCGACCTCGAGCGTCGCCCGATCCGAGGACAACGCTGCGACCCTGATCCGCGGCGCCGCGAGCGTGGCGCGCCGGTTGGGCGTGATCATCTCGGGGGTCCGCAGCACGTAGACCGCGCCGGACGCGAGCGAGCGGTCGCCGCGTCGCGACACTTCGATGGTGCGTCCGCTGACGCTGGCGATCGCAAGGCCGTGGGGAAATAGCTGCTGCGTGACGGCCGCCCGGAGGTCGTCGAGATGGAGCCGGATCGCGAGCTGCTTCGAGATCTCCGCGGCCTCGCGTTCGTTCACCGATGACGTCTGCACCGAAGAGACGACGTGGGTGCGGATCGGGGTGCACGTTGTGGCGTCGAGGATGCGAGCCACCGTCGTCGCGGTCGCGGTGGTCGAGAGATACGTGCGGTTAGGACAGGGCTCTGGCTCACTGCGGAGTTCGCGCCAAAATCGTGATTGCTCGCTACAGGAGACGTTTGGGACAACTCGAATCGACGACACCAGCTCGACGACGAGCTCTACAGGCGTCCCCCGGCGCGCGAGATCGAGGCCGACGTTGCACATGCGAGCGTGGGTGCTCCCATCCTCGAGCGCCGTCTCTGTCACGATCTCGACGGTACCCGCCGTTCGTAATGCCGTGCGCCAGCCGTCGAGTAGCTGGGGACCGCCCTGAACGGCCAGCGAGATCCGGACCGGCCGGTCGTAACCGAACCGGACGTGGGGCACGGTGGACGAGGTCGCGACGCTGCAGCCGCCAGCGATCCACAGCGCGGCCAGGACGAGATCACGGCGCATTCGTCACGACGCCCGGGGCCGTGGAGATGCTCGGCGTCGCACCGAGCGCCTGATCGCAATCCACGACGGTGTTGTCAGGCGAGCGGATACACGACGCCTTGGTCGCGGAAAGAAATCCGCCGGTTCTTGGGTCTCTAGGCCACGCCGTTTCCCGCCGAACCTCCGCGCCGTCCCTCACGAACCGCTCGACCGCCGTGAGCGCCATGTGATTGACCCGGATCTCCGCGCCTCGGACCTGTGCGACCAGCACCGCGCAGCTCTTCATGCTGACGTACCCCGCGAGATCGCAGTTGCCGTCGGCATCGCAGTTCGACCGCGCTACGTAGTCGGGTTCGTCGTCGTGGTTGATGTCGATGTCGACACGCGGGATCAAAGCGGGCGCGAGGTCCGCAGGGACCTTGGGCCACGGTCGACACGCCAGGGTCGGCGAAGCCGGTGCGGGGCGGAACGGTCCGGCGGGCGGATCACACGCAGAAGCAACCACGAGCACGATCGACATCCACCACACCAGACGACGATAGCGGTTCCATCCCGACCAATCAACGAGTTCGCAGCTGCCGCCCAAGCGCTCGGCGGTCTGCCGGCAGACCGCCGAGGATCGTCCGTGCCGTCCGCGAGGTGCGGCCGGAGATCGCAGCAGCTGCGCATGGGCTCGCTCTCTCGGATGGGCGGTGCCTCGGCGCTGGTGAACGGGCTGATCGACGTCGAGCCGAACGAACGCGACGATGATGCTGCGGCCGTGGAGCGTGACCTCGTGCAGGCCTTCCTCCCTGCGCCGATCGCGGCCGCGATCGATGCGATGTGAGACTCTGAAGACTCGACCACCTCGTCCTTGCCGCTGGCGACGAACCGCTTGTTCGCATCTTGCGAGGCGACCACGGCGCGTCCGCGCGCATCGACCATACCGGCCACACCGAGAACGCGCCGCCAGCGACCACAGGCCCCGGGTACACGGGAGGACGAGGTCATCGCCCGCCAGATCCGTGGTCGAGTCGACGTATGAAGCGCGCGCTCCCCGAGAGCTGCGAGGCCGCAGCACGAGCGTGCGCCGATCGTCGTCGCGCCTCCCGTCCCCGAGCTGATCGAGACGAGCTCTAGTCCGAGGAGCGGATCACTGGCCGATGCCCGAGAGCGCACCGGTGACGGTGCCGCCGGGCATTCCGAGCACGACCACCATCGCGGTGCGACTGCCGGTCGTCGTCGGCATGAACGCGACCGAGATCGTGCACGGAGCCCCGCCGCCAACGAGCTGCGCTCCGTCGCAGGTCTGCGCCGTGATCGTGAAATCGCCGGGGTTCGTACCGGCCAGTGCAACCGACAGTGCGCCGGTGGTTGCCACGCCCTCGTTGCTGACGCTGAACGTCTGCGCGCTGGCTGTGGAGCCCACGGTGACCGCGCCGAACGTGTGCACAGCCGGCGAGACGAAGATCCCGTCGATCGTCACACCGAAACCACCGAGCGTGACCATCGCCGCGCCACCAGGCTGCGCACCGGCCGTCAGCTCCGCGGTCACGGCTCCCGGGATCACCGGGGAGAACGTCACCGCCACCGGGCAGGTCGCACCGGGGGCGATCGCTGCGCACGTGCTCGTCGTCGCGAACCGATCGGAGCCCGTGAACGCGAACGAGACCGGACCTGTCGCGATCGCGCCGACGTTTGTGGCGCTGAGCAGCAACGGCGGGCTCGTCGTCGCGACGCCCACGACCCCGAAGTCGATCGGACCCTGGACGAACGCGAGCTGCGCCACGCCAGAGTCGGGCGCATCGCTCGCCGCATCGCTCGCCGCATCGACGGCGCGGCCATCGATCCCCGGGGCGTCGATCGCCTGCAGGTTATCGCCACACGCGGAACCAACCACGACCATCGCCAGGAGCGCGCGGAGCATGGTCCGAGGGTATCAAACCTAGACGACGCGGAAGCCGGGTAGCATCGAGGCGTGTTGCGGCTGTGCCTGATCGCGCTCGCGGGCTGCAGCTTCAGCCTGTCGCCGGGCGCGGCCACCGACGGCGATGCTCCGATCGTCGACGCCGACCTGACGATCGACGGATCGCCGGATGCCGACACCGACGGAGACGGCGCATCCGACGCGGTCGATAACTGCCGCACCGTCGCCAACGCGGATCAGCGCGACTGGGATGACGACGACCACGGCGATGTCTGCGACCTGTGCCCGCACCTCTCGTCGGGCACCGACCCGGATGGCGATGACGACGGCGTCGGCGATGACTGCGATCCGCGTCCCGCGCTCGCCGGCGATCAGCGCGTGATCTGGCAGGGATTCTACGACCAGGGTGACGTCAACGGCTGGCGAAACTGGATGAACATCGGCGCGTGGACCTCGACGACCGGTCTGACGCAGACCAACGCCGCCGCCGGGCTCACGCTGCTCGACTCGCCGATAACCTACGGCAACCTCTACATCGCTACACGGATGGAGGTCGTCGTCGCGCTACCGACCGAGGCCTCCGAGATCGGGATCTGCGGCGGCGATATCCCGCAGGGCACGCAGTACTACTGCTGCGCGATCAACGGGAAGACCGGCAAGAGTGTGCGCGCGACCAGCGCATGGGCCGGGCAGGGGCAGATCGAAGGTGAGGTGCCGTGGCTCGGCACGCTGAACGTGGGTTCGGTGGTCGATGTCACCAGCACGATGTCGGCAGCACTGAGCACGTGCACGTTCGCACAAGGCGCCGTCACTGCCACGACCGCCACGGTGCGCGGCCCACCAGCCGCGGGCTCCGCGGTGTTCTACACGCAGGTCACGCAGGGCAAGTACCACTACATCTTTGCGGTGCTGCTCGGGGCCTGACCTCGATCGGAAACTGTCCGAGTGCGCCCGCGTCGCGCTCGAGGGCTGGCACGCGGTCTGCTCCAGTTCCGGACAGGAGAATTCATATGGCAGACGCAAGCCACGCGCTATCGCGCAACCGCGGGGCTGTCAGGCGCCGAGCGTTCCCATTGCTTCATGGCGCGCCGAGCGTCGTCGCATCCAGCTCCGCGACGTAGTACCAGCCGAGTGCGTCGAGCCGAACGAACGCGACGATGATGTTGCGGCCGTGGAGCGTGACCTCGTGCAGGCCTTCCTCCCCTGCGCGGATCGCGGCCGCGATCGACGCGATGTGAAACTCCGGAAACTCGACCACCTCGTCCTTGCCGCTGGCGACGAACCGCTTGTTCGCATCTTGCGAGGCGACCACGGCGCGTCCGCGCGCATCGACCAGGGTGGTGCGGAGAGTCGTGCGTCCGTGGAGCACCATGCTGGTCTCGACCATCTTCGTCACGGTGATCTCCACACCGGCCACACCGAGGAACTCGCCGGCAGGCGACCACAGGCCTCGGGTACACGGGAGGACGAGGTCATCGCCCGCCAGATCCGTGGTCGAGTCGACGTATGGAGCGCCCCACCGCTTGCCGCGCTTGTGATCGCTCATCTGATAGAAGGACGCCGTGCGCACGTCATAGCCGGGCGGTAGTGCGTCGATCCCTGGCCAGACGTAGTGAACGCCCTCGGGCAAGTCGACGTAGGCGTAGTCGATCGGGCTCTTGCGCGAGAGCAGCAGTGCGCGCGCGTCCGGATCGCTGATCGACCTGGTGTCGCCGATCGCCGCGGCAACTACGATGGCGCGAATGTGGTGGCGAAGCGGCGCGAGTCGGCGCAGCCGCGGGAGCACAGCGTCGCGATTCGCGCCTGGTGCGAGGCCGACAACTGGATGGTCGACCGAGACCGGCCACCGATAGGCGGAGCGGTCCGTGAAGTCGGGTGGCCTGTGGACGGTGGCCTTGAAGTCGGCGTCGAAGTAGAGCGGATCTGCGTCCGTCTGCGGCTCGGGGCCAACGAGGGCCCACTCGGCTGCCGTGGCCAGGCTCTCGAGTGCGTTCTCGAGCCGAAACAGGTCCGCGTCGATTCGCCGGGTCTGGCGCGCGACCTCGCCGTAGAGCGCGGTCAGCCGTGCCCCACGCGCGCGGGTCGCGAGCTCACCGGTAACCTGGCGGTAGCGCGTCCAGGTGATGACAAGGGCGGCGGCCGCAAGCACGCCGACGAAGGCGGTCAAGGTCGCGCGACGGTGCCGGCTCATCCAGCGCAGGAGCCTGCCGAGCGGGCCCTCGGGCAGGGCGTCGACGGGATCGCCACGCATGTAGCGGCGAACATCGTCAGCGAGCGCGCGCACCGATGCGTACCGCGACTCCGGGGCGTACGACGTCGCACGATCGACGATCGCGCGCAGCTCGCGCGGGACACGCCCTCTGCGCCCGTCGATCGCGACGAGCGGTGCCTTGGTGCCGCGTGCCGCCGCCTTGCAGGTCTCCTGATCGGTCGTACGCTTGATCGCGGGCTCGAGTGCGATCAGCTCGTGCAGCATCAGTCCGAGTGCGTACTGGTCGGAGCGCGCGTCGACCTGATCGTTCTTGCCGCGAGCCTGTTCGGGCGACATGTACTGCGGACTGCCGATCACAGAGCCGCTGCGTGTGAGCTCGGCATGGTCGACCAGCGTTGGCGATTCGGTGGGCATGTCGGGCGGCTCTGGAGGCGAGCTCTGGCCTGCCATGGCCGCGTGGGCCGGATTCGCCGCGGCGAGCGCGTGGTCAGCCGCGTCGGGCGCATCCGGCATACTCGGCGCAGTGAACGCGTCGTCCGTCGCGTCGTTCACGTCGTCGGGGACCGAATGCGCGGCACCCGTGCGGATCGGTCGGGCGATGCCCCAGTCCATGACGTACACGGCTCCGAACGTGCCGATCATGATGTTGGAGGGCTTGATATCGCGGTGAATGATGTTGCGATCGTGCGCGAAGGCCAACGCGTCGCACACCTTGAGGAAGTGCTCGAGGCGCACCTCCAGCGCGTGGTCGTCGCGGAGCACGCCGCCGGTGCTCGTCGTGTCACGTGCCTCCTGGAGCAGCGTCGCGAGGGTCCTGCCTTCGACAAGCTTCATCGCGTAGCCGCCGGGCGAGCTTTCGGAGCCCGGGTCGAGCAAGTACACGGGGACGATGTTGGGATGCTCGAGCTGCGCGGTGAGCCGTGCTTCGCGCATGAACCGCACGCGGCCTTCGTGCGTGTGGTGCTGGATCAGGCGCTTGAAGGCGATCTGGCGGCCCAGTGAGGTCTGCTTCGCCCGATAGATGATTCCCATCCCGCCGCTGCCGATCACCTCCGCGACCTCGAGCTTTGATGGAGGCATCGTGGCCGTCACCGTGACCGGCGCTGGCGTGTGAACAGGCTCGTGCCCCGCGTCAGCGCCGACGACGGTCTTGGCATCAGCGTGGTCGGCGGCGGGCGCGTCGGGATCCATCATGCTGTCGAACGCTCGGTTCGCAGAAGTGTCGGGTCTAACCTGGCCGCCACGCGAGGTCACGAGCCGAGAGGGAGATTCGATCCGTTCACGACGGTGGGGACAACGGCCTTCGCCGCCACCTCCGCGGTCGCCGACCGCGACGGCGAGGTTGGCGCTACCATCGTCCTGTGCTGGAGCTCAGGCTGCGAACGACCCACGCTCGGTACCGCGCCGCAGAGGACGTCGCGTTGACGGCAAACTACGAGAACACGGGCGAGGCGCCACTCGCGCTGGCGTTCTGGTGGCACCGAACGATGCGCGTACGCGATGCGAACAACCGCGTGATCGAGCCGCGACCGGGCCCGGTGTTGCCGTGTGGGGCCGCCGAGATGCTCGAGATCCTCGCGCCGAAGGCCCGGCTCGAGCGCGTCGAGCCACTCGCATGTACACAACCCGCCGGACAGCGGACCCGGATCGGATGGTCGTACCCGTTGGTGCCGGGCGACTACCGGATCGCGCTGATCTTCGAAGCCCCTCCCGCACACGGATTCCGTCAACATGCGGCAGATCCACGCGAGTTTGTTGGCCGCGTGGAGAGCAACGAGGTCGCGATCACGATCCTGTCCGCTCCGGTCGGCCTGTGGGCGCGGCTTTTGGGCAGAGCACGCTAGGGCAGGGCGGTGTATCCTGGGAGGCGTGAAGGTGGTGTTTCTTGTCGTGCTCGTGGGCTGCGTGCGCGCAGACCTCGTGATCTGCGATCAGGGTGCCCGAGCGGCTTGGTGTGCGACGAGGTCCATCAGGGATGCGTGACGCCCGAACAGGTCGAGAGTTGTGCTGGTGCCTCCTCGCTCGCGAGTTGCACGTTCGATGACATCGCCGGTTTGTGCTTCGACGGCATTTGTCTCGAGGCTGGGTGCGGCAACGGGGTTGTCGAGGCGAGCGAGCAATGCGACGACGGCAACCAGCTGCCCGGCGATGGGTGCAGCAGCGATTGCTTCTCGAACGAGGTTTGTGGGAACGGACGGCTCGATTCCGGCGAGACGTGCGACGACGGAGGGTTGGTCAATCACGACGGATGCGACTCGTCGTGCGGGACGGAACCAGTCGACCACAAGCTCGAGGGTACGAGCCTCACGACATTTTCGCTTCCCGGCGTGTTCGATCCGATCCGCGATCGCTTCGTGCAGATCGCTGATGGCTTGACCTGGGAATGGGATGGGACACGGTGGCGAATCGCCGCGCCGGCGCTGGCAGCGTCGGGACCGTCGGCACAGATGGTGTTCGATACTTTTCTGCAACGCGCGGTGCTCCTGGCTGG
Organism: Myxococcales bacterium; assembly: GCA_031421915.1. Lineage (GTDB taxonomy): Bacteria > Myxococcota_A > Polyangia > Haliangiales > Haliangiaceae > JABFXX01. Next base: position 14,960 of record JANOPP010000558.1, read on the forward strand.
GCCGCCGATCGAGGTGCATGCTTGGGATGGCAACGCCTGGACGGCCATCGCCGCCGCCGGCACGGCCCCGGCGACATCAGGCCTAGCACTCTACGATCCCGTCCACCACCTCACGCTATTCATGAGCGCCACGGCGGTTGCGCAGCTCGATTCTGCCACGCACACATGGACCAGCGCGTCGACGGTGGGGCCGTCGCTGACGTCGGTTGCGTACGATGTCGGGCGCGAGCGCGCCGCGGGCATTACGAGCGGGCAACACCCATACGGCGGGTCGCAGCTCTCGACCGAGACGTGGGAATGGGACGGGCCGCAATGGATGCGGAGGAGCACGACGGACATCGCGGACAGCGGGACGACGCTCGTCTATGACGAACGCAGGGGCCGTGTGATCGCGATCGGTGGTGTCACGGAGTTCGAGGGAGCCGAAAACTCCAGCTACAGCTATGGGACCGCCACGACGTGGACGGGCACCGAATGGGCTGCGTTCGCTCCGGGGATCGCGCATCGCAACTTTCCTCTTGCGTGGTTCTCGCCGGCTTTGCAGAGCTTGGTCCTCGTCGGCGGCGGAGGTCTCAACCGATGGGCGGGTGGTAGCGCCGAGATGCATGTCGTGAGTACGACCGGAGGAGCGGATTACCCGCTCGTTCGCCCCGAGCTCGGGACGCTCGCGTACGATCCGATTTCGTCGACGCTCGTCTCGATCGTCAACGGTCGTGTATGGCGCCAGCGAGCGGGGGAGTGGCTACGGCTCGCAGATCGCTCCGCCGGCTCGTGCATTGTCTACGACCCGTCGCGTGGGGGCGTGGTCGCGTTCGATGGCATCACGACCTCGCTCTTGCGCGAGGATGTCTGGGAGACCTTGGCCGTCCAGGGTATGTCGGCGGGGGTCGCGGATGTCACGTATGACTTCGGGATGCAGCGCCTCGTGGCGGTGACGGCTGCGGGCACGTTGGCGCTCGGCATCGGCGCGACCGCATGGACGCGCATCGGTGCCTGGCCCCCGGGCGCGCGTCCCGGCGACCTCGTGTTCGATGCGGGCGCGAACGAGGTGTTGTTTCTCGATCGGAGTCGCGGCGAGCTCTTCGTGCTGGTTGGCGATACATGGCAGCAAACGCTCTCGCCGGGAGCCGGGTACGTGATCGCCAGCTCGTTGCACAGCGGGGCGGTCTTCCTGCTTCCACGTCAGTCGGTATCGCTGCCGACGTGGGTCCGCCGGGACGGTGCTTGGACGACCGAGCCGCCCCATGTTCCGGAGAATGAGCGACCGTTTGCCGTCATTGACGTCGTCGAGACCGCGCGGGGCGAATTGACGATCGCCGGCAGTACCGGCATCGGGCGCGCGCTGCTTCGTCGCAGCTACCCGACCCGTAGCGAAGAGGTGTGCGATGGCAGCGACGGCGATGGAGACGGCACGATCGGCTGCGCGGATCGCGATTGCTGGCAAACCTGCACGCCCACCTGTCCACCCACGATGACCTGCCAGTAAGGCCGCTCGCGCTCCGCGGGAACCGTGGCGCGCGGCGTGCGCGAACTTGTCGTTCGTCGACGGGGCGAGGAACGGATCGGTGCGCGAACAACAAGTAGGGTCTCGGCAGCGGAGCTGGTATATCCAGGAGGTGAACCGGATCGCCGTCCTCCTCGCCCTGTGTACGTCGGCGATCGCGTTCGCGGACGAGGATCGGCTCGCGATCAAAGTCGAGGTCGGCAAGACCGTCGAGACCGAGGTCGGCTTCGCGATGGGCTTCCTGTGCGATGACGAGACCGTCGTCCAAGGCGAGATGCACAACAAGAACGCGGACACCAACGTGTTCGCGGTCAAGGGCCTCGTCGTCGGCACCACGTTGTGTCGCGTGGGTACCGTCACGGTCGAAAACCGTCCGACCTATCTGTTCGAGGTCACCGTCGTGCCGGCAGCGAAGCGCGCGCCCGCGAAGCGCTGATTTGCCGGCACCGGGTCGGGTCGACGCTGGTCGGCCCCGGCGGCATCGCTCAGAGCGCTGATCTCACAGATCTGTGTGATCGGGCGGAACCCGGCCCCAGGTGAGACGGCTCCCGACGCTAGCGCTGAAGCTTGCCGGCGTGTTCGACCGGCAGGTACGCGAGCTGAACGAGCTCGCCGAGCGTCAGCTGCCTGGCCGGGGCGAGGATCAGCTTCTCGTCGGCGGCCGTGGTGCGGATGCTGCAAGCGCCTTCACCTTGTTCGGATGGGCGACGAGGTCGTTGTCGCGCTCGCACCGATGAACATCTGGCCGCGCTCCTGGAGCGAGAACAGGCTGTTCGCGTTGGAGACGCCGGTGTCCGACGAGATCAAGACGCCGTTCTGGCCCACTACTGCTTGCGCCGACACGATCGCCCGCGTCGCGTGCGACCGGATGCGAAGTGCGCGTGCGCCATGAGGCCCAGATTCGTGTGTCGACGAATCGGCCGTGCGCGCTCCACGGTCGCGCAGTGAGCGCCGGGTGCAATCGAGAGACGAGATGCACGGGCAGGGCGATTGCCGCGCCGCGCGCCAGCTGGAATCCCACGCACCCCAAGCCAGCCGACGTAAACGAGCACATGCGTCGAGCCGATCGACGGATTCCCCATCAATCCAGGAATCATCTACTGAATCCTCGACACAGAAGAGCACCGCCGGCCAAGGCCCGATCGCCCGTCATCGAGCTGTGGCGATCGGCGGTCGGCCTTGTCGTCGATCGCGGCGCAGCACGCGAGCATGGACGCTCGGCATACTCAGCCAAGCAACGCGGACGCTGGTTCCTGATCGGCAGTGATCATTGACTGTCATACTGATGTGCTAACGATCTCTCATGTCGACCCCAGCCGAAGATCTCGGCCAGAGGATCGCGGAGATGGCAGCGCACCTCGACGCCGCCACCCACGGGCTCCTCACCGCCCTCCGCGACTACGATCGCTCCAACAACTGGTGCGCGCAGGGCTTCCCCACCTGCGCAACGTGGCTGTCCTGGCGCGTGGGCATGAGTGCCGGCACGGCGCGCGAGCACGTCCGCGTGGCTCAGCGTCTCGGCGATCTGCCGCTGATCGACGACGCCCTCCGCACCGGCTCGATCTCGTACAGCAAAGTGCGTGCGATGACCCGCGTGGCGACTGCGGCCAACGAAGCCATGCTCCTCGAGGACGCACGCCATTCCACGGGCCAGCAGCTCGAGACGATCTGCCGCAAGTACGCCATCGTCGTGCGCGCCTCCAAGGAAGTCGATGAGGACTACGATCGGCAGCGCCGCACGTTCACGCGCCACGATCTCGAGGACGGCATGGTGCGCCTCTCGGCAACGCTCCATCCCGAGGAGGCCGCGATCGTCATGGCCGCGCTCGATCAGATCGCGCGCGAGCGTGCCATGCGCGTGCAGCTCGCCGCACAGATGAACATCGAGGTCGACGCGAATGGATCGCCTGTGACCGGGCAGGGCACGACCGCGGCGCCGGTCTCCTCCCCGGGCTCGGCCTCGCCGGGTGCATCTGCGAATGGCGGCTCGACCGAGGAGGCGATATCGGCGCGGCTCGCCTCGCCGCGTGGCGAGTTCTCCCGCGTGGACGCTCTGATCTCGATGGCGCAGAGTGTGGTTCGCGGTGACTCGCCGCGCCGCTCACCGGTCGAGCTCGTGGTCACGGTTGCTGCCGATGTGCTGCGCCGCGTTCCCGCGGGAACGTCCCAAGCCATGGCGTTCAGCACGAACGACTTTGACGGCCGCGTTCCCGCGGGGACGTCTGTGGTCCCGCCTGTCGAGCGCGCGACGTGGACCGCTGACTTGCAGGACGGCGTTCCCGCGGGAACGTCCGGCGTGCAGCTCGGCGAGACCTCAGTGCCGTTCGCCGTGTTCGCGGACGGGACCTGTGTCTCGGCGGAAACAGCTCGCCGCCTCGCGTGCGATTGCGGCGTGGTTCACATGACCGAAGACGAGAACGGCAATCCTCTCTCCGTCGGTCGCATGACGCGTTCGATCCCGACACCGATCAAGCGAGCGCTGGACAAACGGGACCCGTGTTGCCGGTTCCCGGGCTGCACGAATCGGCTCTACGTCGAAGGCCACCACATCCGGCACTGGGCGAACGGAGGCGAGACGTCGCTGCCGAACCTCGTAAATCTGTGCTCGTTCCACCATCGGTTCGTCCACGAGTACGGCTATCGGGTCGAGCTCGACGATGCGCAGCAATCACGGTTCTTCGATCGGCACGGCTCCGAGATCCTCGACGTTCCGGAACCCATGCGGCGCGACCGAGTCGGGTTTGACGTGATTGCCGAGCGCAATGGGGAGCTCGAGATCGACGCCGAGACCAACGCGTGCCTGTGGGATGGCCATCGGGTTCACTACGGCGAGGTCATCGATGCGCTCGTGCGGGTCGATCGTCTGTCTTGACCACCGAGCCTGCGGCTCGCTGGATTCAGCGCGGGTACCGGGGACGGAGCGCTTGCACAGGCGCCGATGTCGAGAGCAAGAAGGTGAGCCGCGCGCACCACCTCAGCTACGCGGCTGTCGCTGCTCGTGTCGATCAACATGACGACCGCATCCTCCGTTAGCCTCGGGGTGCCATGAGCTCGACGATCTTGCCGGTCGGGCGGCGGTTTATCCAAAACGATCCGAACCAACGAGCGAGCAACCACGCCGTTCTCACGATCGGTCACGGCGGCGCGGGTGGATCCCAGATGGTCTACGATCCGAAGCTCCGCGACGACGGCCAGGTCATCATGGACAAGGGCGAGCTCGAGAACTACGGGGCGCAGTGGCTGACCCCGCTGCTGGCCGGTGAGATTCGCTCGTCCTACGCCGTGACCGAACGCCGAGTCCGCCGACATCAACCCGTGAGCCTCGACGTCAAGGTTCACGAGCGCGCCGACGAGCGGCCGGCCGCGTCGCACGGTGGAACCACCTAGCCCTCGCCTGAGTTGATCGGAGGTCTTGAAACCTGGATCCGGCTCTGATCTTCTCGGTGCATGGCGGAATCCCACCCAGTCGAGCTGCGAATACGGTTGTCACTGCGTACGAGTCTGGAGCTGGCAGCTATCCCGAGATTGCCGGACAGTTCGACGTCGGCGAGGCCTCGGTGAGGCGCTGGGTTCGGTTGCAGCGCCGAAACGGCGACGTGAAGCCAACGCCGAAGGGCGGCGGCACGCCCTCGACGGTCACGTTGGACCAGATCGAGCTCGCCCTCACCAAGGTCCGCGACGCTACAGCGGGTGAGCTCACGGCCGAGGTCAACCGCAGTCGTCGTCGAGCCGACCGCGTACATGTTTCGAGCATCAAGCGCGCGCTCCGTCGCCACGGTTACGTGGTCAAAAAAAACGCCGACGGCCGTTGGAGAGTCTGCGGCCAGACGTTGTCCTCAAGCGGGCGTCGTACCTGAGACAGATCCGCCGCGTTCCGATCGACCGACTGGTCTTTCTCGACGAGTCCGGAATGAATGTGTCGATGAGCCGCAGCCACGCCTGGGTCAAGCGGGGCGAGGAGTTCATCGATCGAATCCCGATGAACTGGGGCAAGAACCTGACGCTCCTCGGCGCCATTCGACTCACGGGATGGGTCGTTCTCACGACGCAGTTCGCCACAGCCAACAAGTGCACGTCGTCCAGCAGTCTGGATCATCACACAGCACGAGCTCGTCGCCGTCGCCGTCCGGGCCGGCACCGGTGGGGGCTGTCGTGGGAGCTGATCGGTACGACCTAGTCTCAAACGTTGTCGCCGGGCCAACGCGCCCACATCCTGCCGATAGTACGTCACTCGCCCAAGGTTGGATCGGGTGCAATCAGCTGTCGGCGCGCAAGGATCAGCTTCTCGGCGTCACCCGTCTGCGGGCCGTAGTCGGCTGCTGCCGACGAGCAGAGCTGATCCTCAGCCACAACATAAAGGACGATTGGTGAGGTCGAGCCGATGGTAACTTCGACTTGTGAGCGCGTGCGTACTGAGCCTGGTTGCTCTCCTCACCTGCTCTTGTGTAGAGGACGAACAACCACCGTTCCAATTCGTCATTCATCAGGGCGCCACGGTGTTGGTCGAGGAGCACTTCGCGAACTATGGGGCCGCGCTCGCTTCGGGACCCTACGTCGTCGACGTGAGCGACGGCACGACGACGGAAACGCTGTCGCTTGAGATTGGTTGGTGTCGGGGTGGGCTTCTGAGCTGCCTCGGACCGGTCACTCACGAATCGCTCGCGGTAACATTCCTACCGTCTGGTGCGATGGTTCACACGGTGGAGTGTCTCGGGCTCGATGGTTCGTACCGGTCGCTCGGTATCGATGGGGCCGACCTTGGGGGTGGCTGCGCGCCGTGAGACGTTGAGCCCGCCCGTGCGAGCATCATGGGTGATGCGCGGGCCCGGCGACGCCGGGCTCCCGCTGCAGAGCTGCCATGTGGCAGACGTGTCGTAGGCACGGACTCAAAGGACGCTCGCCAGATTCTCCAGCGAGATCCGCCGCAGCTTGAGGTGGCGGCCGTGATCGCGAATGGCCCGGGTTGCCCACTCGACGATCGCGGGGGCATCCGCCCCAAATCGCGACGCGAATGCTGCCGGCCAGTGGTCGTGCCACGCGAAGAGCCAGGCGGCGAGGGCCTCGGCATCGCGTCCGTCTGGCTTGGTGGCGATGGCCGCGTGGGTGGCCGCGGCGAGGTCGGCACTGGACCGCCGCCTCCCCGAGCCCTCTGTCGCGAGCGGCAGGCCACCGTCCCGAAGGATTTGCCATGCGTCGACCACGACGCGTAACGTTAGCACGATGGCTCTCCAGCGCTTTGATCGCGCTCGAATCCAGGCGCTCCTCGAGCTGGCAGGCGAGCGCCTGGTGGGCGACTGGCTCTTGATCGGTGGTGGTGCAGCGGCGGCGTGGTTCGCGCCGAGCCGAACGACAGAGGATGTCGATCTGATCGGGCTGGCCGGCACGCAGGACGAGCGGTTCGCGTTGATGCAGCTGGCCGTCGAGGCATCGATCCCGGTCGAAGCCGTGAACTCGGCCGCTGACTTCTTCGTGCGCAAGATCGTCGGTTGGCGGGACGAGCTCGTCCTGCTGCATCGAGGACCGGCAGCGACGATCCACCGGCCCAGCGCGACACTGTTCTTGCTGCTGAAGATCAATCGGCTCAGCGAGATCGATCTCGACGACTGCTTGGCGCTCGACGCCCACTGTCGAGATCGCGCAGAGCCCGTCGACCGCGATCGCGTGCTCGGAGCACTCGGTGCGCTACCCGCAAGCGAGGACGCCGAGCTTTCCAACCGTCGCCGTTCACTGATCATCGCCCTCAGCACGCAACACTGAGGGACGGTTCGGCGTGGTCAGCTCACGCCGAGGGCTGCTTCGGGCCCTTCTCGGACCGCTTGCGCTCGTTGTGGTCGAGGATCATCTTGCGCAGGCGGATCGACGCTGGCGTCACCTCGACGAGCTCGTCGTCGTTGATGAACTCGAGTGCGTACTCGAGCGTCAGCTGCCGCGGCGGGGCGAGGATCAGCTTCTCGTCGGCAGCCGTGGTGCGGATGTTGTTGAGCGCCTTCACCTTGTTCGGGTTGACGACGAGGTCGTTGTCCCGCTGGTGGATGCCGACGATCATGCCGCTGTAGTTCGCGATACTCGCGCCGATGAACATCTGTCCGCGCTCCTGGAGCGAGAACAGGCCGTAGGCGTTCGAGATGCCGGTGTCCGACGAGATCAAGACGCCGTTCTGGCGCGTGCGGATGTCCGGACCCTGCGGGCCGTAGTCGGCGAACTGCGTGTACAACACGCCGGTGCCGCGGGTGTCGGTCATGAACTGGCTGCGATAGCCGATGAGGCCGCGCGCCGGGATCTTGTACTCCAGGCGAACGCGACCGACCGCGGACGGTCGCATCTCGGTCATCTGGCCGAGGCGGCGGTTGAGCTCCGCGACGACCGGGCCGGTGTACGCCTCGTCGAGATCGATGACGGCGTTCTCGTACGGCTCGAGCGTCTTGCCGGTGACCGGATCGGTCTGGAGGATCACCTGCGGCTGCGAGACACAGACCTCGTAGCCCTCGCGGCGCATCGTCTCGATCAGCACGGTGAGGTGGAGCTCGCCGCGGCCCGAGACGCGGAAGATGCCGGCGTCCGCGGTGTCCTCGACCTTGAGCGCGACGTTGCTCTTGAGCTCGCGCTGGAGGCGCTCGGCGAGGTTGCGCGAGGTGACGTACTTGCCTTCCTTGCCAGCGAACGGGCCATCGTTGACCCGGAAGTTCATCGTGATCGTCGGCGCGTCGATCTTGAGCAGCGGCAGGATCGTCGGGTTCGCGATCGACGTGATCGTCTCGCCGACGTTGAGGTTCGCCATGCCCGTGAAGGCGACGATGTTGCCGGCGAGCGCCTCGGCGAGCTCGAACCTCTTGAGGCCCTGAAAGCCGAGGACCTTCTGGACGCGGAACTCTTCCTTGTTGCCGTCGCGGTGGGCGAGCAGCACGCGATCGCCGACCTTGGCGCGACCCTGGCGCATGCGCCCGACGGCCATGTAGCCGAGGTAGTCGTCGTAGTCGAGCGTCGCGACCTGCATCAGGAGCGGTGCGTCGGGGTCACCCTCGGCGGGCGGGACCTTCTCGACGATCAGATCGAGCATCGGTCCGAGGTCGACGCGCTCGTCGCCGAGCTCGCGGATCGCGAAGCCCTGGCGGCCCGAGGCGTAGATCACCGGGAAGTCGAGCTGCTTGTCGTTCGCACCGAGCGAGTCGAACAGCGCGAACACCTGATCCATCACCTCGTGCGGATCGACGCCGGGGCGATCGATCTTGTTGACGACGACGATCGGGTTGAGACCCATCTCGAACGCCTTCTGCGTCACGAACCGCGTCTGCGGCATCGCGCCTTCGTAAGCGTCGACGAGCAGGAGCACCGAGTCGACCATGCCGAGCACGCGCTCGACCTCGCCGCCGAAGTCGGCGTGGCCCGGTGTATCGACGATGTTGATGCGCGTGCCCTTCCAGGTCACGGCAGTCACCTTGGAAAGAATCGTGATCCCGCGCTCGCGCTCGAGGTCATTGGAGTCCATCGCTCGCTCGGCGACGACCTCTCCTGTGCGGAACGTGCCTGCCTGCTTGAGGAGCCCGTCGACGAGGGTGGTCTTGCCGTGATCGACGTGGGCGATAATGGCGACGTTACGAATGCTGGGCGCGGACATCTTTAGGGGGCCGACTTCTGTGGGAGGAGCAAGCGGTGACACGCCGCAAGCGCGCGCACCTCGGGACCGAGCTCGTGCGCCGTCAGCAGCGCCGCGAGGAGTAGATCTTGCGTGCCGGTGACGATCATGTCGCCGACCGCGATGCTCGTCGCCGAGCGCACCGCGGTTCGCACCGTGGTGTTGGCTGCATCGAGGACGGTTGCCGTGTCGCCCTCCGTGCGCAGCCGGATCACCGGGATGCCGCGGTCATCGAGGATGTTGATCTTGGTGCCGTCGACCACGATCTTCGCGGCGCGGACGCCGTCGCGGGTCAGGGTCGTGCCGCCGTCTTCTTCGATGCCTGCCCAGCGGACGAGGCCGACCATCGTGACCAGCGGCTCGGCGCCGATCTGGAGGTCGATGCCCTCGACCATCGCGCGGCACGGGCGACCCGCGACCACGCGCGCCGTGACCTCGCCGAGCGCATCACGCACCTCGACCGCGGCGGGTGCTACGGCGGGTGAGTCCGATGCGGACTGCCCCGAGCACCCGGCGACGAGGGCGACGCCGGCAAGACTGGTAAACATCACGGGCGGCGGTTCATATCAGGATGCGGGAGTCCCGGCAATGCCCGGTCCCCTGTGCTACGTGCGAGGGGCAAATGGCTGGAATTACCTCCGCCAGGGCCCTTCTGATCGCTGTCCTGGCGACCGTCCAGGGGTGCGGGAAGAAGTCCGCTCCGCCCGCCGCGGAGGTGCATGACGCAGGGACCGGGCAGGGCGTTCGCGCTGCCCCGATCGAGCTCCCGGAGCAACCTCTCGGCCTTCCGCTCGCGGGGGCGTTCGGGTGGCGTACCCGGGGAGGTCAAGCCGCGTTCCGCGAGGCGCGAATCGGCGAGTCACGTGAGGACTGGCCGGTGGTCGTGGCGAAGTGCCAGGAGGCGCTCGCTGCGGATCCCGGACACCTCGAGGCCGCATGGCTGCTCGCCGCCGCCCTCGGCAAGCTCGGGAAGCCCGAGCAGCTCCTCGCGCCGCTGCGCCAGGCCGTGTCCGGAGACTTCGGTAAGTGGGGCCTCGCGTCGCTCGAGCTGCCATCGCTGCAAGCGTTCCTCGCGACGCCGACCGGCGAAGCGTGGCGCCGTCGGATCGAGGCGGATCGCGAGCGGTTCATCGTGGCGCTCGCACGCGCCACGATCGTCAATGCGGGCGGCGATCTGTTCGCGTTTGATCCAGAGGGCGGCCGGTGGTTGCGCCTGACGCGGACGTCGGGTGCGGTGATCAGCGGCCTCGCGGTCCCGGGCACTCGCAAGATCGCCTACGTCGCGCGCCTCGCGGCGAAGGGAAGCGCGAAGCGCACGCTCGCGATCGGCGTCGTCGATCTCGCACGCGGGCGCACGACGCGCGCGCTCGATCTCGGCACGTCGGGCCCGCTCCAGATCGCGCACAGCACGAAGGCGCCTGCGGGCTTCTGGATCGGTGCAGGGACGTCGAAGCTCGCCTGGCGAGCACTCGAGGATGACTACAAGCTGTCGGCGCTACCACCGAAGACCGCGCGGCCGCCAGGTCCGCGACTCGAGGTCAATGGCACCTCGTCGCGGCTCGCCGCACTACCGGTTCCCACCGTCACCGCGGACTGGGACGATCAAGGGCTCGCGAGTGCGATCCGGATCGGCTCGTCCAATCGTGTCGTGTCGGCGCCGAGTCCCGGCCTGATCGACGGCAACACCGCGACGTGGTCTCCCGGCAAGTCACACCTCTCGTTCGTCGTGCAGCTCGACGAGACGTGTACGCCTGGTGCGATCAGCTCGGCCGCGTACATCGCCGATGCCGCGACCGGCACGCTGACCGAGCTCGAGCGCGCCGCAAAGGGTCTCGCGATCGAGTGGATCGGCGACCGTCGCCTCGTGATCGCGGGCGACAAGGGCGTCTCGATCGTCGATCTCGACGGCGGCGCGCCTCGGATCCTCGAAGGTGCAGCGAACCTCGTGGCGCCGCGCAAGCGGCCGAAATGCGATGTGGAGCCCGCCTCCGAGCCTGTGCTCGGAGACGATCCCGAGCTCGCGGTGGGTGTCGAACCCGCTGACGGCAAATTGGTCGAACCACCGTAGGCCTGTCAGGTCTCCACCACCAAAACCAGGTAAGTAAAAGCAATTGCTGAGGACTGCCAGGTGGCACAGGCGGTGCTCATTCCTGGGTTCGTGAAGAATCCCCGCGAGCTACTCACGGCTGGTGCTGGTGGCGTTGCTGCCACAGTGGTCGACGTCCTCCTGCTCGTCCTCATGGTCGAGCGCGGGGTGTCGGTCCCGACCGCCGCCTTTCTGGCCGCGACCGCGGGGGCGGCGGTGTGCTTTCTGATGAACAAGTACGTCGCCTTCCGTGACCGCTCGTCGGTCACCATTCAGCAGGTGGGTCGCTTCGGCGCTGTTGCCGTGACGACCGCGATGCTGATGGCACTGTCGATGAAGATCCTCGCAGTCCACCTCGGCGTTCCGTATCTGGTCGCCAAGGTGGTGTGTGCGGCGGTCGTCTTCGTGGTGTGGACCTATCCCGCGCAACGCCGGCTCGTGTTCGCGCCCCGCTCGCCAGCGTCCGCTGGCTCGCTCCATCTTGGGCGGCCGATGGATGCTGGCGCCTCGATGGCGTAGGCATCGCGCAACACGTCTCTCGTCCGCTGGTCCGTCTCGTCATTTTTCGTCGAGGAGCATCGTCATGTCCAAGCCCTTCCCCTGCGTTGATCTCTCCATCGTCGTCCCCGCGTACAACGAGGAGCTTCGCCTCCCGCCGACGCTCGACCGCCTGCACGCGTTCCTCTCGACTCAGCCGCTGCGCTACGAGATCCTCGTCGTCGACGACGGCTCCAAGGACAAGACGTGCGAGGTCGTCGAGGCTGCGATGCAGCGGATCCCGCACCTCCGCCTCGTCCGCCAGCTCCCGAACGCGGGCAAGGGCGCCGCGGTTCGTCGCGGCATGCTCGCGGCGACCGGTCAGATCCGGGTGATGTGCGACGCCGATTGCTCGATGCCGCCGGAGCAGCTCCCGCGCCTCCTCGCGCCGATCATCGAGTGCAAGGCCGAGATCTCGATCGGCTCGCGCTACGCCGAGGGAGCCAAGACCGACGTCAAGCAGCCCGCCTACCGCGTGATGTGGAGCCGGCTCGCGAACAAGGTCATCCAGCGCTCGCTGGTCCCCGGGATCCGCGACACGCAGTGCGGCTTCAAGGCGTTCACGGCGGAGGCGGCGCGAGATCTATTCAAGCGCGCCACAATCAACGGCTGGGCGTTCGACCTCGAGATCCTCGCCCTCGCGATTCGCCGCGGCTTCAAGATCCAGGAGGTCGGCGTCGAATGGATGGACGACAACCGCTCGCGGATCAACCCGCTCTCGGACATGTGGAAGGTGATCAAGGAGGCGCTGACCATCCGCCGGAACCTCAAGAAGGGCCTCTACAACACGCAGCTTCCGAGCGCGGCGTAGCCATGGTACTCGTAGGGCGCTCGTTCGACGGAGAGGCCGAGGTGATCGCCGGTGTCGCCACGCAAGTGGTGACACGGGAGGAAAGTCCGAGCTTCGCAGGGCAGGGTGCTGGTTAACGGCCAGTCGAGGTAACTCGCAGGACAGTGCAACAGAAAGCAAACCGCCGGCCGGCGATCACATCAATGGCAGGTAAGGGTGAAATGGTGCGGTAAGAGCGCACCGCTCCGCTGGTGACAGAGGAGGCAAGGTAAACCCCACCCGAAGCAAGACCAGACAGGGGTCGTGCTGCCCGCACGATGACTCCGGGTTGGTCGCTGGAGCCCGTCAGTAATGGCAGGCCTAGATGAATGATCGCCACGACACAGAACTCGGCTTACCGACCTCTCCGCCGAACGAGCCTTTTGTTTTCTCTCTAGCTGGGCGCGAGGATCCGCGCGACCTCGCGCGCGAGCTCCCCGGCCGGATACGGCTTCTCGATCAACGAGGCGCCGCGTGCGAGGAGTGACTGCGCCTCGCCATCGCTGGCGTAGCCGGTAGCGACGAGCACCGGCACCTCGCTGAGCTCGCGCAGGCGCATGAAACACTCGCGCCCGCCCATCACTGGCATTCCCATGTCGAGGATCACGAGGCCGATCTCGGCGGCGTGGAGCTTGTACACGGCGAGCGCGTCCTCGCCGTTGACGGCCTCGAGCACCGTGTATCGCTGGCGCTCCAGGATGCGCCGCGTGCTCGAGCGCACGAGCCGTTCGTCATCGACGACGAGCACCGTGCCTCGCGCTACCTGCGGCGGGGGCAAACGGATCACGGGAGGCGCTGGCAGGGGTTCCGACGTGACCGGCAGATGGAGGGTGAACGTGGTCCCTGCGCCGAGTTGCGACTCGACGCCGATCGCGCCGCGATGCCCGTTGACCACGCCCCACGCCGTCGACAGTCCGAGACCCGTGCCCTCGCCGAGGGGCTTGGTCGTGTAGAACGGCTCGAACACGCGGAGGCGCGTGGTTTCGTCCATGCCGATGCCGGTGTCGATGACGCTGATCCGTACGTAGCCACCCGGATCGATGCCGAGCTGAGCCCCGTCCGTCGCATCGACGTCGACCTGCGCGCTGCGGATCGTGAGCGTCCCGGTACCACCCATCGCATGTGCCGCGTTGACGGCGAGGTTGATCAGCACCTGCCCGAGCTGGTTGGGATCTCCCTCGATGCGAGCGCTGCTTGCTCCGAGCTCCTGGCGGATCTCGATCGACTTGGGCAGCGTGCGCGAGAGGAGCGGCACCACATTCGCGAGCACGGAATCGAGCTCGACGACCTGCTTGCGGTACTGACCACGGCGCGAGAACGCGAGCAACCCACGCGTGAGCTCGGCGCCGCGCTCCGCCTGCGCGACGATCTGCGCGAGATCCGTGATCCCGCTCGATGCACCCGGGTCGGCGATCACGAGCTCGGCCACGTTGCGGATCGAGCACAGGATGTTGTTCATGTCGTGCGCGAGGCCAGCGGACAGTGTGCCGGCGACCTCCATGCGCTGGGCATGGACGAGCCGCTCGAACAGCTTCGCGCGCTCGTCCTCGCTCCGGCGGAGCTCGGCGAGCTGGTGGGCGAGCTCGCGCGATGTCTCCTCGTGGACCAGCCGATGTGTCTCGGCACGCAGGAGCGAGCTACGCACCAGGCTCTGGAACAGCAAGGCGAAGATCTGCGCTGCCATCACGAGCGAGACGTGGAGCGCGACCTGGTCGCCGCCGAGGTGGATCATCATCGGGATCCACACGGCGTCGAGCGCGACGAGCGAGCCAACAACCCAGCGGCGCTCGAGCATGACGGCGCTCGCCGCCACCTCGACAACCACGAGGTAGGTCAGGCCGGGATCGTGGCTGTACAGCTGCGACACCAACGTCCCGAGGGTCGGGAGCCACCACACGATGGCGAGTGCGTGGTGCCCCCAGACGAGCGAGACGCGCCGGCGGATCAGCAGCACGGCCAGAACCGTCAGCGCGGGGATCGCAAACAGGTTCCACCCGACCACGGGCGCGCTGAGCCCGACCCCCGTCGGTCCGCTGAGGAGGAGCGCGACAGCAAGCCCGGTGGCGACCCACGGGGCCAGGATGCGTGCGCGCTCCAGCGCGACCGGCGCCAGGAGTCCGTCGAGCTCGCTGGGCGTAAACTCGCGCACCCTCTATGGGTCGACCATCGCGGGTTTCCGGTGAGGCGGCAGTGGGGTAGCACCCTGGAATCGCCGCCGGCGCCGTTCGCAGGAGTGTGTGCGTGATAACGTGGTCGTGGGGTCATGGAGCAGCGTTCGCTGGTGCACGAGATCGTGAACGCTCTGTGGCGAGCGCTCCACGAGCTCGGTTCGAGTGCACAGACTCCCGACATCGAGCGCTGGGGCTTCTCGATCCATGCGGCCCTCTCGGCCGCGGGTCGCGAGTTCCACAACCACGACCACGTGGTAGACCTCCTCTCGGACGGTGACGCCCTCGAGGTGATCGCCGCGCTCTATCACGACGCTGTCTACATCCAGGTCGATCAGGGACCGCCGCGCTCGATGCGCGACGAGGTCGCGCCACTCCTCGCGCAGGGTGCCGACGGCTGGCGCATCCTCCCCGCGGCCGGCGAGCCGGTCACCGCGGACGTGCTCGCGGTGTTCGATCGCAAGGTCGGGGAGATCGTCACGCCGACGAGCGGGCTCAACGAGTTCGCCTCCGCGCTCGTCGCCTCGGTTCAGCTCCAGAACGCGCTCGATCGCGAGCAGCGGATCGCGGTCGCCGCGTGCATCGAGCAGACGATTCCGTTTCGCGCCGATCCGGTCAACGATCTCGCGAAGCGCCTCGCCGCGCTCGGAGTCCCTGCCTCTCGCCTCGACGTGATGGTGCGGCGCGCGGTGCGTGTCGGCAATCGTGACGTCGAGAACTTCTCGCACAACGATCCGGGCGAGTTCCTCGACAACACGTGGAAGCTGCTCCCCGAGAGCAACCCCGAGCTCCACTCGCCGATGGTCTATACCGTCCGCGACTACCGCAAGGCACTCCAGAAGATGGAGGCGTTCCTGTCGTGGCTGCCCGCCGAGCGGGTGTTCCACTGCTGGGGCGGCGAGCCCAAGCCGGAGATCCACGCGCGCCGCGTCGCGCGCACGACCGGCAACCTCGAGCTCGCGGTCCGCTACCTGCGCGCGAAGCTGTATTCGATCAGCCTCGTCGAGGCGATCGCCGAGACGACCGGCGGCGACGTCCCGGTCGACTACTTCATGGGTGGCCTCAAGACGACGCAGCTCGCGCGCGCGACCACGGGTCCGGTGAAGCGCATCGAGCAGTTCCTGCCCGTGCTCGCGCACGCGCGCGATCTCGATCCGCCGCTGCACAAGCTCCTCGCCGAGGGCCGCGCGTCGGAGTCGTCGTTCGACACCGGACCGTCGCCGCTCGGAGCGTTCCTCCACGCCGTCGTCGGCGAGGGCGAGGTGATGAAGAACGTCGAGCTCGCGAAGAAGTGGTGGGCCGGTGGCACCGACGCTGCGACGTTCCTCGCGAGCCAGCCGGGCCGGCCCGTCGCCGCGATCGCGCGCGCCGCTGGCAACATCATCGAGACGCGCCGCGATCGCCTGTTCGCGCTCGCCGAGCGCCTCGAGCGCTAGCGATGCGCCACCTGCGAGTGCTCGCGATCGTCTCGGTTGTCGGGTGTGGCAGCGATGTCGATCTGACGGGAACCTACCGGGTCGACGTCGCGGTCAAGGCGCGCCCGTGCGGCACCGATCAACCCGATGGCACCGCACCCGCGTTCGTGAAGCTCACCAAGGCCGAGCTGTTCGGCACCGAGTTCTTCTCCTACGACGGGTGTAGCGACGAGGCCGGCCAAGACTGCTCGAGCATCAACGGCCTCTTCGGTGGCTTCTTCGAGCCGATCGACGACGGCTGGCTCGGCTTCTCGTCGTACGCGTCCAACAGCGGCCTCAACTGCTCGCTCGGGATCACCTCGACCACGGCGGTCCTGCAGGGATCGTCCCTCGTGATCGATGGCTCGACCTACGGGGAGCTCGTCGAGCTCACCGAGGACAAGTGCACTCCGCAGGAAGCGGAAAAGCGTGGCGAAGACATGCCGTGCACCGAGCACGAGCGCATCGACGCGACGCGGCTCTAGGCCTTGGGGGCGTCGGCCGGCGGCTTCGCATCTTCGCCGGGCCCCTCGAGCAGCTCCTTGCGATACACGAGGCGGCCGCAGCGGGGGCAGGTCTCGATGCTCTCCATCCGCGCGAGGATGTTGTTGAGCTGCGGCGGCAGCGCCATGTGGCAGCCCTGGCAGACGCCCTTGATGACGGGCGCCACCGCATAGCCGCGCTTCGCGGCGAGCGTGTCGTAGATCTTGAGCCACTGCTTGTCGACCGACGACCGGGCCGCATCGCGCGTCACGATCGCGGCGGCGAGCGCGGCGCGGAGCTGGCCGAGCTGCTCGGACTGCGCGTCCTCGGAGTTGGTCAGCTCGGTCCGCACACCCTCGACGTCCTTGTCGCGGGTCAGCATCTGGGTTGTCGACGAGGCCTGGGCCTCGACGACCTTCTTCAGCTCCGCCTCGCGGTCGGTGATCGACTTGCGTCGGTTCTCGACCTCGCGGCTGGCGGCGCCGAAATCCTTGCTGTTCTTGGACGCCTGAAGCTTGCTTTGGGCGGCCTTGAGCAGCTCGCGATCCTTGTCGATCATGTCCTGCTGCGATTTGCGCCAGTTCTCGGTCTCGGCGAGCTTCGATCGCTCGGCATCGAGCATGCCCTGGAGCTTCGCGAGGTCGCGCCGCAGGGGGTCGAGCCTCGCCGGGAGCTGGTTCGCCGCGGTCTCGAGCTCGCGGACTTTGACGTCCGACTGCTGGAGCTGGAGGAGGAAAACGAGCTGGTCGCGCAAGGGAGGTTCCTTTCGAGGGGTCGTCTATTTTTCAGTGTGGGCCCACCTGGATTTGAACCAGGGACCCACCGGTTATGAGCCGGCCGCTCTAACCGTCTGAGCTATGGGCCCGCGCCGAGGGTGCCATTTGCTGTGGAACACCGCACGGACAGCGAGGCGCACACTACCAGGTTGCCAGGCATAGACAACAGGCCGGGCCAAGTTGCCCCGCGCGCGTTCGCTTCGGGGGGCTATACTCGGAGTCGATATGAGCCTTGGCAACGTCGCACGGGTGGTTGCGGTTCTGGCTGCGGTCATCGCAGCCGCAGGATCTGCAACGTCGGAATCCTCCAACAAGCCAGCGGGCGGCACCGTGCCTCCGCAGAACGGCGCAGCAAGCCAGGCGCCGCCGCCACAGCAGATGGAGCCGTCCGCGGCACTCGGGCTGTGGCGATCGACGTTCGGTGCGGTGAAGATCGAAGCCGACAACAGCAAGGGCGGCCTCCAGTCCGGATCGGTCCAGGGCATCTGGGTCTATCAGCGCCAGGGCCAGGAGGTCGTCGGCTACTTCTCCGGCAATCTCCGCGGCAACGTCCTCCAGTTCCGCTGGCAGGAGCCGAACAACCCGCCGCTCACCGGCGAGGGCTACCTCGTGTTCGACGTGCAGGGTCGTCAGTACTCCGGCCGCTGGTGGAGCGATCGCAAGGATCGCGTTGGCGACTGGAACGGTTGGCGTCAGGCTCCGATCTCGCGCGACAACGGCTACGCACAGCCCAACACCTACGGCGGCTCGACCTACGCCGATCCGTACGCGGGTCGCCCGCCGCAGCCGACCTACGATCCGCGCCAGCCCGCGCCGCAGCCCGGTCCGTACGATCGCCGCGATCCGTACCAGCGCCCGCAGCAGCCGCAGCAGCCGCCCCCGCCGCCGCGCGGCTACTACTGATCTCCGCGCGCAGGGCCCGCATTTGGACGCCCGTCGTCGGCGACACGCGGCAGACGCACGGAGAACGTGGTGCCGTCTTTCGTCGATTCCACCGCGATCGTTCCTTGGTGAGCGATCGCGATCGCCTGGGCGATGTAGAGCCCCAGGCCGATGCTACCCGTCTGGTTTGCTCCTGAACCGGGCGCGAGCTGACGGAACGGATCGAAGATCTCCCGCAGCTTGTCCGCCGCGATCGCGGAGCCCTTGTTGTGGACCGTCAGCACCACGGCGTCACGCTCACCGCGCACGGTGACGTCGATCGGCGCGGTCTTGGCTCCGTGCTGGTATGCGTTGCCGATCAGGTTCGACAGCATCTGCGAGAGCCGACTGCGGTCCCAGTGTCCCTGCAGCTCGCCACTGGCAGCGAGCGTGATCACGCTCCTTGGACGGAACGCGGTGAGCTCGTCGATCGTCTGCCTGCAGATCATCTCGAGGTTGGTGTCGGCGCGAACGACCGGGATTCCACCGCCGAGCCGAGTGCGCGTGAAATCGAGGAGATCTCGGATCATCTCGTCCATGCGAGTGGTGCTCGTCAGGATGCGAGCCGCCGTCTTCGCATGGATCCAGCCAGGTCCTTCGTGCGTCAGCATCACCGTCGTTGCCATCATGATGGCGCCGAGCGGATTGCGCAGGTCGTGACCGAGGACGCCGAGTACCAGATCTCTCGAGCGCTCGATGCCTTCCGCGTATGTCGCCATCGACTCCGACAGTGCCTGATCGATCGCTTCGTTGAAGCGCGTCACATCTTCGAGGCCCACACGATCGAGCGTGGTCGTCGCCGCGGTGAACAGTCGCAGGACGCTCGCGCGGAGTGCGCGAAACTCCGACACCATCTGGGCGGGTGTGTAGCCGGACGCCGCGCGGTCCGTACCGTGCGCGTTCGCCGCGGTCGCGTCGGAGACCTGCGCGTCCTCGGTGCCCATGCTCTTCTGGTGCTGCTCCGCCTTGGATTGCGGCGTGTCGAGATCGATCGAGATCGCCTGGAGCATGCCGTTGACGTGATCCCGCCTCTCGGCCAGGGTTCCTGCCGGAAGGCACTCACGCGCAAACTCCTCCCAGTCAGAAATGATCTGGGCCTTACTCGCCGTGATGAAGCTCGCCAATCTCATCGTTCCCCGCTGAAGCGGTGACGATGCAAGATGGTCACCGCAGCGGAGTCGGCCGTTGCGCGCTGTGGGCGCGGTTTTAGGCCGCGTTGCGAGCGACCCGTGCGCTACCGCCCGCTCGTATGACTAGCGTGGGCGAGGAGACAGGCGCGCGAGATCGAGATCGCCGTCGTACACGTGGACCGCAGGGCCGTACATCTTCACGTTCGACAGCTCCGGCATCACGCGGATCTGGAGCGAACCACCCGGCAGGTTGACCTTCACCGCGGGACCCTCTTCGCACCGGCCCGTGAGGATCGCAGCGACGACAGTCGCACACGCGCCGGTTCCACACGCGAGCGTGAGTCCCGCGCCGCGTTCCCACACGACGAGATCGATCTCGAGTGGGCTCTTCACGAACGCGAACTCGGCGTTCGTGCGCTGCGGGAAGTAGGCGTGGCGCTCGACCGCGGGACCGACGGTCTCGGCGAGGTGGCGCGCTTCCTCGCGCGACGTCACGAACGTGATCGCGTGCGGGTTGCCCATCGAGACGCACGTGATCGTGCGCGTCGGCTGACCGGGCACCTCGATCGGCTGCTCGATGCAGCGCTCGCCGAGGGGACCGACCATCGGGATCTCGCCGCGAAGGAGGCGCGGTGCGCCCATCGAGACGGCGATGTTGCCGTCCTCGAGGACGTTGCACACCAGGCGACCGGCGCCGGTGTCGATCGCCATCTCGTCCTTGGTGATGCCGCCGCGATCGCGGAGCTCCTTGACGACGCAGCGCAGTCCGTTGCCGCACATCTCGGCTTCGCTACCGTCACTGTTGAGGACACGCATCCGAGCGTCGTCACCTGTCGACGACGGCAGCACGGCGAGGACGCCGTCGGCACCGACGCCGAACTGGCGATCGCAAAGGGCGATCACCGACGCGGGATCCTGGACCTTCGCGGCGTCGGCGGGCGACGCCGAGCGGAGATCGACGACGAGGAAGTCGTTTCCGAGGCCGTGATATTTGGCGAACCGCATGGTCGAACCGTACCACCGGGTCGGCGGCGATGCCGCCGGTGCATCGAGGACCGCGACTCCCGAGCGAGAGGCCACACTAGCGCCGCGGGATCGAGACGGCTCCCGTAGGCTTCGACTGGCACGGTCCGAAACGCAAAACGCCGGCACTCTCGCGAGGACCGGCGTGTCGTGATCGGCGCGGAGCTTACGGCGTCGGTGCGGCGGCCGCGGGTGTCGGAGCCGGCGCGGGCGTCGGAGCCGGCGCGGGGGTCGCAGCAGGCGCGGGCGTCGGGGCGGGCTTCGTCGCAGCCGGCTTGGGCGCAACGGGCTTGGCGGGCGCGGGCGTCGTCGCCGGCACGGGCTTCTCGGCGGGTGGCTTCGCGATCGGCGGCGTCGGATCGACCGGCTTCTCGGCGGGCGCGGCGTTCATGCCGGCGGGGGTGGACGGGTTCGGCTTGGCGGTGGTCGCACCGGCGGGGACCGGAGTCTCGGCGGGCGTGACGGCAGAGCCGCTCGCGCCGCCGCCCGGGTTGCCCGGAGCGTCGCCGGCAGAGCCGGTGTGACCCGAGCCCAGGGCAGGATCGGTCGGCGTCATCATGATCGGGGCGGAGGCAGAGCCAGCGCCCGAGCCCGAGCCCGGAGGAGCGTCCTTGAGGGCCTTGGCCTTCGCGGCTTCCTTGTCGGCGGCGAGCTTGGCCTGCGACTCACCGAACTTCTCGAGAGCGTCGGCCGAGTTGTGAGAGGCGATGAACGCGAGGACCATCGACGTGATCATGAAGATCGTCGCCGCACCGGCGGTGAGCTTGCGCAGGAACGTCGAGGCACCGGAGCCGCCGAAGACGGTGGCAGCGTTGCCGCCACCAAACGCCGCGCCCATGCCGCCACCCTTGCCGCTCTGCAGGAGCACCGTGAGCATCAGGAACAGGCACACGATGACGTGCAAGACGGTGATCAGCGTCGACATTGCGGACCTAGCTTCTAGCCCAATGGCCGGGACGGTGCAAGCTGCTAGGCCGGGCGGGCAGCCTTGACGATGGCAATGAAATCAGCGGCTTCGAGAGAAGCACCGCCGACGAGGGCGCCGTCGATGTCCTTCTCTGCCATCAGGGCCTCTGCATTGCTGGCTTTGACCGAACCGCCGTACTGGATGCGGGTCGCGTCAGCGGTCTGTGCACCGAACCGTTCGGTGAGCCACTTTCGAATGTGCGCGTGAACTTCCTGCGCCTGCGCCGGCGTCGCGGTGCGGCCCGTGCCGATCGCCCACACGGGCTCGTACGCGATCACGATCTTCGCGGCCCCGGCGGCGTCGATGCCGGCGAGTCCACCCGCGAGCTGCTCGTCGACGACCGCGAGCGTGCGGCCCGCGTCGCGTTCGGCGAGGAGCTCACCCACGCACACGATCGCGCCGAGGCCGGCCGCGAGAACGGCGCGCGCCTTCTTGCCGACGGACTCACTGGTGTCGCCGAAGAACTGGCGACGCTCGCTGTGACCGACGATGACCCACGTCGCGCCCGCGTCCGCGAGCATCGGGGCCGAGACCTCGCCCGTCCAGGCGCCGGCGTTCTCGAAGTGACAGTTCTGGCCGCACGTCGCGATCGAGCTGCCCTCGAGGCGCTTGGCCACCGAGTTGAGCGCGGTGAACACCGGCGCGACGCCGACCGCGACGCCCTTGACCGCACCGAGCTGATTCTTCAGCTCCGTGACGAGTGCGAGGGACTCGGCGATCGTCTTGTTGAGCTTCCAGTTGCCGACGACAAAGGGCGTGCGCATCGACCGTGTCGTAGCATGGCAAGGGGCAATCGATGGTCCAGGTCGAGCGGAACTCGCATCGGCCTCCACTCGACATGCAAGCCCCTTGGCAGCGCGCCGGTCGTTCTTGGCATTGCTCGCACAATGTGTTGAATCGAGATCGGGTTCGATCGGGGTAGTGGCCTCACTACTTGTGAGAACCGGCCGAGTCGACCGGATATGGTGGAATCTTGATCGTCGATCAGGCACGGGTGAGCCGCAGCGGGAGCTGGATTACCGGCGTGGCTCGGTTTTTCGACCCGACGCTTGTCCTCGTCTTTGGCGAGGGAGAAGCGATCACGAGCCGACCCGCGCTCGCCGCGATCAGAAAGCGCTATCCGCTCGCCCATATCGTGGGCTGCTCGACGGCCGGGAATTTCGACGGCGTGTCCACGTTCGACGATCACCTGGCGGTCACGGCGATCAAGCTGAGCAAGACCCGCGTGCAAATCAAGGCCGTGTCGTTCAGCGCATCCGGCGGAGAGTGCGCCGCCGCCGGGATTCTCGCACGTGCTCTCGCGGCGCCCGATCTCGCGCACGTGCTCGTGTTCTCGGAGGGCATCGGTGTCAACGGCACGGCGTTGGTCGACGGTCTACGGGCCCACCTACCCGGCATCGGGATCACGGGGGGGCTTGCGGGGGATGGAGCACGGATGGAACGCACGTTCATACTTGTCGACGAGACCACCACCACCGATACCGTCGTCGGGATTGGTTTGTACGGCGAGCACGTCCGCGTCGGCACGGGATGCGTCGGGGGCTGGAACGCGTTTGGTCCCGAGCGGTTGATCACGCGCTCGAAGGACAACGAGCTATTCGAGCTCGACCAGCGCCCTGCACTCGAGCTCTACCAGCGATATCTCGGGGACAAAGCCAACGAGCTCCCGGCGAGCGGCTTGTTGTTCCCGATGGAAGTGCGCCCGCCCAATGGTGGCGCACCGGTCGTGCGAACGTTGCTGGGGATCGACGAGGCGACCAAGAGTGTTCGGTTTGCGGGTGACGTTCCGGAAGGTCACTACGCGCGCCTGATGACGGCCAGCACATCTCACTTGATCGACGGGGCGAATCGAGCCGCGACACAGAGCATGAAGGGCATCAACACCTCAGCATCGCTGGCGCTGCTGATCTCGTGCGTCGGGAGACGACTGGTGCTTGGCCAGCGCACCGATGAGGAGCTGGCGAGCGTGCAGGCGGTGCTCGGCACTGTACCGATGACGGGATTCTACTCGTACGGTGAGATCAGTCCATACGGGGGAGTCGGGTGCCAGTTGCACAACCAGACCATGACGATCACCACCTTGGAAGAGATCTCGTGAACCGGCTCCTCCGCTCGCAGCTCCGCAAGTTCTTCGGGCACGGTGCGTTCGATCCAGGGCAGACGCGCGGGTTTCTCGATGCTGTCAACGCCGCCTACAACGAGGCGGACGAGCATTCCCGGCAGCTGGTCCGCTCGGTCGAGCTCACGTCGGAAGAGCTCGTCGAGCGCAACAACGAGCTTCGAGCTCGAAATGCTCGACTCCAGAAACTCAGCGAGCCGCTGGTGGAGATGGCACGGAGTGTCATGGGTGGTTGGATCGATCCAACCCCACACATCCACAACATCACGGAGACCTGCCGGAGGGCGCTGGACGTCGACCGGGTCAGCTTGTGGGCGTACGAGGGAGATCGTCTGCGCTGCCTCGATCTCTGCAAACAAGGGCAGCACTCCGACGGTGGCGAGCTATTCGAACGCGACTTCCCGGCCTACTTCGCCGCGATTCGTTCGCAGCGTTCGGTGTCCGTCGACGAGGCCCAGCGTGACCCGCGGACGCGGGAGTTTGCGGACAGCTATCTGATTCCCCTCGGGATTACGTCGATGCTCGACGCTGGCGTGTCCGTCGGACCAGAGCTTCGGGGCGTGCTCTGCATCGAGCATGTCGGCCCTCCGCGGCGATGGACCGCCGAGGAGATCGCGTTCGCCGGCTCGGTTGCAGATCTCGTGGCGCTGGTGTTCGAGACTCGACGTCGGCGGGATGCCGAGCGAGAGCTCGACCAGCAACGAACATTTCTGCGCCAGGTAATCGATCTGATCCCGAACCTCATCTTCGCCAAAGATCGCGACGGGCGCTTCGTCCTCATCAACGATGCAACCGCCTCGGTATACGGGACGACCGTCGCCGACATGCTCGGCAAGCGAGATTCCAGCTACATATCGGACGTTGCCCAGTGCGCGCGAACCCGAGAGATCGACGCCGCCGTCATGGCGACAGGTAGCGAGCATGTGTGTGACGAGCAGATCACCGACGCGAGCGGTCAACAACGCTGGTTTCGCACCGTCAGGCGCTCCGTGATCGCCGCCGATGGTCAGGCGACCATGGTGCTCGGGGTGGCGACTGACTTCACGGACCAGCGCGCCGCCGAGGCTGCGCGGGCGAGGCTCGAAGCGAATCTCCGACAGGCGCAGAAGATCGAGTCGCTTGGTCTCTTGGCCGGCGGGATCGCCCACGACCTTAACAACATCCTGACACCGATCCTGATGACCGCGTCGATGGCGCTCGAGGAGCTCGATCCGATCGCGCCACTCTACGCCGAAATGAATGACGTGCTCGCGGCGGCTCAGTCCGCGCGCGAGCTAACCGGTCAACTGCTCGCGTTCGGGCGCAAGCAAGTGCTCTGCTTGACGACGATCGATTCGAATCTGGTGATCGTGAAGACCGTGAAGATGATCAGCCGCCTGGTCCCTGCACGTATCAAGGTCCACCTTGACCTCTGCGACCGAGCCATGGTGCGGGCGGACGAGGCGCAGATCCAGCAGGTGATCCTCAACCTGGTCATGAACGCATGTGATGCGATGACCGCCGAGGGCACGATCACGCTCACGACCAGGTGCGAGCACGATTCGGTCGTGATGCAGGTCGCCGACACGGGTGTGGGGATGCCCGAGGAGATCATCGGGCAGGTGTTCGATCCGTTCTTCACGACCAAGGAGCTGGGCCGCGGCACGGGGCTCGGGCTCGCCACGGTTCACGGCATCGTGCAGCAGCACAACGGCACGATCGAGGTGCGTAGCCGCGTCGGGTACGGCACGGTGTTCCAGATCGTACTTCCGAGGTCCGAGCGCCGTTCGTCCCCCATGGCCGTCCAGGCGTCCGAGCCGCTGGTTGGATCGGGGACGATTCTGCTCGTCGAAGACGAGTCCCCGATTCGCAGGCTCGTGCATCGCGTGCTCGCGAAGCAGGGTTACACGATCCTCGAAGCCGAGCATTCCGAGGCCGCGCTTGCGATGGTCGCGAGCTTCACGAACCCGATCGACTTGCTGCTCACCGATGTCGTGCTGCCGGGAATGAGCGGCCCGGCGCTGTTCAACCAGCTACGCGAGACGGTCGTCAATCGCGTGATCTACATGTCAGGTCATGCGCGCGATGCGTTTGAACCGTCGACCCTTCGTCCGGGCTTGCCGTTCCTGCGAAAGCCGTTCACTGCGAATGATCTGAGCACGATGGTGTGCAACGCGATGGCACGGAACACCGGCACGGGCGCTACGGGCGCCGGCTTGCCGTTGCGGTGAGCGAACGGACGAGGTCGCCAGAGCTCGCACAGTGGTCATGGGATCGCGCAGTCGCCGAAGCAGGTCTCTCCGGCGTCACAGACGGCATCGCCACAGATCACGGGGGGCGCCCCGCAGTCCGCGGCGCAGATCGCCGAGGTCTCGAGCAGGTCACATGCACCATCCCCGCAACGCGGGCCGAGCGTGCAGCCTGGATCACCGGCGCATCGCGGGGCGCACAGGTCCTCGCAGTCAGGGTCGTCGCAGCCGACGAGACCGTCGCCGTCGCCGTCGATCCGCACGAGACAGGTCTCCTCGGGTGCGGAGCTCCGCCACCGCAGGATCGCCGGCAGTGGTGTCGGTGCAAATCCGTCACTGTCGCCATACACGACGACGATTCCTGCGCCCGTGGGATTGGTCATGCTGAGGTGACCACGACGCCCCACGTAGGCGGTGGTCAGCTGACGCCAAGGTGATGACATGGTCGCGTTGCGCTCCCAGACGTCTCCCAGCGTCGGAGAGATCGTGGTCGTGCTGAGGCTCTTGCCTCCGTAGATCGCGAGACGTCGTCGACTCCCATCCCACCCCAGCGCAGTCTCTTGACGATTGCGCGGCGTCACGGGCTCCACCAGCAGGTGCCAGGCTCCGTCGTAGGTCCACGACTCGCGTCCGGCCGCTGCACCGTCGAAGTACACCAACGTGCCGGCGGTGCGGTCGAATGCGAGCGTCATGTCAGTACTGCCCGCCGGGCCTGGCGTGGATACGGAGGTCCATGTCGCGCCATCCCACTCCCACGTGTCTGCGGTCGGGGTGTTGCCGGAGACCGAGGAGGAACCCGAGAACAGGACGACCCGACGGCGAACTGGATCGTACGCCATGACGTGGCCACGACGCGCAGGTGGCGAGCGACTCGGCGTCCGCAGCGTCCACGTGTTGTTCGCCCACACCCAGGTGTCGGCGAGTGTGACGGTGGAGTCCCGTCCGCCGAACAGGACAATCTCCCCGCGCTCCTCGTCGTACGCCATCGCATGTCCGGCGCGCCCGCTCGGACTCGTGCTCGGCGCTGCGATCATCCAGCGAACGCCGTCGTAGAGCCAGGTGTCGTCGGAGTACGTCGCTGCGCCCGATCCTCCGAACACGACGAGACGGTGGCGCAGATCCTCGCGAGCGCTGGCCGCACCCCGGAAGCCACTCGGCGGGAACTCGAGCAAGTCTTGATAGGAGGTCCACGCCGCGCCGTCCCACTCGTGGATCGGTAGCGGAGTCCCCAAGGCGCCGGCTCCCCACGCGATCGCACGGCCCTGCATCGGATCATAGGTCAACACGGCGCTGCCGATGTCGGAGTTCCCGCCGAGATCCACCCACGCGGATCCGTCGAACGCCCACAGGTGCGCGACGCCACCGGGCGCGACGCCGAGCGCGATCACCTGCTGTCGCTTTGTATCGAACGCAGCGGAGAGCCCGGTCGCAGCAGGGCGATCCGTCGAGGCCATCGCCCAGACGGTGCCATCGAAGGTCCAGGTTCCTTGCGTCGTGATCACGACGGTGTGTCCGCGCGCGGGATCGTACGCCGCCGCTCGTGCCGACGATCCGGGCGGCGCGCCCGCGATGGTGCGTCCCTCCCAACGATCCCCGTCGAACTCCCAGACGTCTCCCGCAGCTGCCTGATCCTCGATGCCGCCAAACATCACCGTACGGTGACGTGCTCGGTCGTAGACCATCACGTGTCGCGAGCGCGGCGGCGGGCCGAACACCTCGCGGAATCGCCAGGTGCGGCCGTTCCATTCCCAGGTATCTGCCAGCATTCCGGCGCCACCGAACATGACAACGACGCCGCGCACATCGTCGAACGCCATCGCGTGGAACGCGCGCGACGTGGGCGAGATGCCGGAGCCAACCATGGGCGTCTGGTCGACGACTCTGCGCTGACTCCATGCCCGGATGTCGCCTAGATCGAACGGGTACGATTGCTCACTGCCTCGCCCCCCGTATGCGATTGCATGGCCGCGCTTCGAATCGAACACCACGGCGAACCCGGTTCGCGCGAAGGTGATGCTGAACGACTCCTGCTGCCACACGGGCGCCTCGACGACGCAGGTGCTCGCGCACCCATCATGCGACCGCAGATTTCCGTCGTCGCAGGCCTCGGCGGACACCAGATCGGTCACGCCATTCCCACAGGTCTCGTCGGAGCGGCAGTCGCCGGCGCATCCATCCCCAGAAATGTTGTTGCCGTCGTCGCACACCTCGTCGTAGTGCTCGACGAATTCGTCCCCGCACGCCGCGGTCAAACACACCGGGCCGGGCGTGCCCTCGTAGCAACGCCCCGCTCCGCACGCGTCGCCTGGCTGCCTCCCGGCGCAGTCGTCCAGGGCATCCGTGGAGACGCAGAGCTCGGTTGCATCGACGATGATGCAGCGCTTGTCGCTCGCGCAGAACGCGCCGCTCGGGCACTCCGATGCCTGGACGCACGCTCCGGCGAGCAGAACCAGGGCGACGAGCACTCCAGGACCGAACCGGCGCAGAGCGCGAGCGTCTCCGATCCGCATGGTCAATCGGTGGTCCAGCTCAGACGGAACTCGCAGCGCTCGGCACCGGCGAGCGCGCACCGGGTGTGCGTCGCGCCGACCGCACCTGCGCCCGTGAGCTCGACGATGCGCTCGAGCTCGGCACCGACGAGCATGCAGACGTCGGTCGAGCCGGCATTGCCGATGATCCGGACGTCCGCGCTGCCCGGATGGACCTCGATCTCGACCGCGCCCCACGTGTGGTAGCGGTCCCAGAACGAGGGGAGGGCGGCGAGCACGGTCTCGGCGGCGAGGTTCGTGGGATCGGCACCGAACAGGTGTGTGAACGTCGCGGACATCGTCCCGCGACCGACTTTGCGTGGCACGAGCTGTTCCGGCATCTTGGCTTGCGCGAGCTCGAGCGCTGCGACGAGCTCGGACAGGTCGACCCAACCGAGCGGTGCGAGCGTTGGTGCGAGCACGTTGGCGAGGCCCGGGTTCTCGTTGATGAGCTTCGCGATCCCGGACTCGCCGAGCTGATGCTGGAATAGCTTCGAGAGGACGCGCAGGTGCGCCGCGCGAACGAGGCCGGTGACCGCGCGCGGGTTGCGGCTGGGTACGATCAGATCGGCGGCTGCGATGCCGGCGGTCGGCGCGAACAGCGCCTCGGCGGCGGCGACCGGATCCTCCTCCGGCTTGTGCTCGGGCTCGGGCGCGTCCTCGGCGGGCAACCGCTCGAGCGCGCGCGCGAGCGCCGTCGCGAACGTCGACGCGGAGGCCCACCGCTTTTTCGGTGTCGGAGCGAGCGCCTTGTTGAGGACGGCATCGACGGCCTCGGAGAGGGTCGAGCGCAGGTGCGACGGTGGCGTGAGTGGATCCGTGAGCTGGCGCTGCACGACCTGCGGTGCGGGACCCGAGCCGAACGGCGGACGACCGGTCAGCATGCAGTAGACGGTAGCCGCGAGGCCGTAGACATCGGTGGTGGGTGCGTCGGTCTGATCGAGGAATGACTCGGGTGCTGCGAAGCCCGGAGTGCCCGCGGCGTCGCGCGCATCCCCCGCGCGCACGGCGACGCCGACGTCGACGAGCACCGCGCGATCGCGATCGCGGTCGAGCAAGATGTTGGCTGGCTTGACGTCGCGATGGATCAGGCCGAGTACGTGCATCGCATCGAGCGCATCGCCGATCTCGAGCGTGATCTGCGCGACCGCGGCGGTCGGGAACCACTCCTGGCGTTCGAGCGTCGCGCGCACCACCTCGGACAGCGGCTGGCCCTCGACGAGCTCCATCACGAAATAGACGTTCTGCTCGTGCTCGCCAAGCGCGTAGACCTGGACGAGGTTCGGGTGGTGGAGCGACGCGAGGATGCCGGCCTCGGCGCGGAACCGCGAGACGAGGTCGCGATCGGACGCGAGATCGGAGCGCAGCACCTTGATCGCGACCGGGCGGCCGAGACCGAGATCCTCGCCGCGGTAGACGACGCCCATCGCACCTCGCGACAGCTCGTGCATGATCCGGTACGCGCCGCCGACGATCGGGCCGGCCGAGAGCTGGCCGGTGTCCATGCCGGGGTCAGAGTCGGTGATGCGCTCGTCGGGTGAGATGATGCGGACGTCGGACGCTGGCGCCGTGCGGAGCGCGGAATAGCAGCGGGCAAGGGCGGACTCGCCGCTGCGCTCGCCGGGCCCGATCTCCGTCGCGACCGCGCGCACGGTGATCGTGATCGCGGTGGTGTCGTCGACCTTGATCGGCTCGTTCTCGAGCTTGAAGATGATCTTGCGGACGACGAGCGAGGCCTGGTCGTCGTTCGCACCGACGAGCAGGACGGCGATTTCGTCGCCACCAAGTCGCCCGAGCGGATCGTTGCCGCGGACGTTGGCGCGGATCTTTGCCGAGACCTGCGCGAGCACCTCGTCGCCAGCCTTGTGACTGTGCTGGAGGTTGATTCGCCGCATCCCAACGACGTCGAAGATCACGAGGGTGAGTCGCTCGGAGCGCCGCTGCGCGGACGCGATCTCGTGTGCGATCGTCTGCTCGAACGCGCCGCGCGCCATCGCGCCGGTCAGCGGATCGTGCAGACTGGACGCCATCAGGCGCTCGCCTTCGGCGACGATCCGGCGGTGGCTCGACAGCCACGACAGCTCGCGAGTCAGGCGCGCGGCGATCGCCTTGAGGTCGGTGCGCTCGGCCGCGGAGAACCGGCGGCCGGCATCCGAGACGATCGCCACGAGGCCGGCGACTTCGGTCGGGCCCGAGCGCAGCGCTTCGGCGATCACCGAGCGAGGATCCGGACCGCCGACGATCACGGTGCCGGCGGCGGCGGCGGCGATCCGGGCCGCGCTCGCGATCTGCGTCCGGTACTGGTCGCTCGGGTGCGCGCGCGCGGAGGTCGGCAGCATCTGCGCGCCGTCGCGCCACCATACGATGCAGTCGTTCGCGGTGAAGCCCTCGGCGACGGCCATCAGCGTCTCGGTGGCACTACCGGTGAGATCGATGAGCGAGGTCGCGATCAGGCCGCGAGCGCGCGCGAGGTCGAAGTCGGGCGAGACCGGATCCGAATGCGCGAGGGCGGCGATCGCTTCGACGGAGAGCGGCGTCAGCATCACACCCGACGCGCCTGCCTGGGCGGCCGCACCGGCAACGCGGGCGGCGTTGCTGCCGTCGCCGACGATCCAGCGTGGCGGACCGTCCGCGGGCGCGATGCCGAGGTCCGTGGCGACCATCGGTGCGACGAGGATCGCGGCGCAGTTCACCGTGGCCAGCTCCTTGGCGCTGATCTGTCTCAGCTCGACGCCAGCCCGCTCTGCGAGCGGCGCCAGATCGGCGAGCAGCCGACCCGACGGGTCGAAGACTGCAAGCCGCTTCGCTGCCATCGCACCATCTTACTCCGCGATGGGAGCCGAGATGAGCTTACGGGCAACGATCAGAACGCTCCCGGGACGGAGGCTCGTGAGGATGTTCAGAACGTCGGGATCAGGATGCCGTCTGGACCCGGCGGCGCCGATCCGCCGCAGCTACACCGACCGTTGACGAAGCTCGGCGCGCCGTCGCCGCAGTTGATGTTCAGGCACATCCCGGCCATCTCGGGCTGACCGCTGGTCGTCATGCTGCCACTGGAGCTGCAGCACGCCGTCGCGCCGCCGGAGTGATCCGAGGGGCCGCACCGCACCGCCCAGCACGCCTCTGACATCGCCGCTCCGGGCGTCAGCTCGAGCTCCTTCGTGCACTGCACGCCGCCGCCCGGCTTGGTCGTCGGATCGATCGGATCACACGAGGCGCCGCAGCCGCCGGGGCCGCTCAACGGATCCATCGTCCGCGGGTTCGCCGCCTCCGTGACGCAGTCGAGCGCGTTCTTCGCCTGCGACTGCATCGCGCTGCAGCCGTTCCCGCAGCTTCGCGAGCCAGCCTCGCAGTAGCCGCGCTCTTCTTCGCCCGATCCGGACCCCGAGCCCGAGCCAGTGCCGTTCCCCGCGGCCTCCTTCTCCTTGCGTTCCTCTTCAGCCGCGCGCTCCGCCGCAGCCGCGCGCTCCGCTTCCGCGAAGGCGATGTCGGCCGCGCGCTGCACGGCGAGCGCCGCGATCTGCGCAGCCATCCCCGCGTTGAACTTGTTGATCGCCTCTTCTGCCGCGTCGACGTCGGCCTGAGGCACGATACGCGCCGGATCGTCGGTCTTCGTGTTGAGAAACACGTCGTCGCGAGTCTTCTGATAGGCCTTCAGGCTCTCGATCAGATCCGAGAGCTGGGCCTGCAGCCCCTCGTAGTTGGCTTGATAGGTGGTCTCGGCGTTCTTCATCCGGCGCTGATAGTCGCGGTCCTCCTGCGACGCGCTGACCGTGCATCCGCCGCCGACCTTGATGCCGGCGAGCGTGGTGGTCTGCATACCCTTCGTGGCGAGGGAGCGCGGATCGGTGCGCAGCCCCGTTGCTTCGACGACACACGTCATCTGTGTGTCGCCATGCCCCGCCGTCAGCGCGGAGATGCAATCCACGGCGACCGATGTGCCGAGCCCTGGCAGCGACACGCCGCCGCCGCGCTCGGGAACGCTATCGCCTGCTCCGGGTGCGAGGCAGGTCGGATCGCTCGAGTCCACGCACAGCTTGCCATTGCAGCTGTAGTGCCCCGCGTTCAACCCGCGCTGCACCATCTCGACGAGGCTGCACGCTGCATCCCCTGGACCCGGCCGCGCCACGGTCTTGAACAATCCTGCGAGATCGATCTGGTTCTCGTCGATGATCTCGCCGCGTGGACGGAACCCACGCAGCCGCCCCGTCATTCGATCGTAGAGCCAGGCCCCGTGCCACGACGCCGGGTGGTGCTTCGTCACCGCGCCCTCGACGAGGACCGCCTCGTAGCGCTGGAACCAGCGTGCGAGCGGTGCATCGGGACCATGCTGCCGTTCGACGTCGTGAACGATCAACATCGGTTCCGACACCGCCAGCGCGAAGTAGGGGATGACGCTGTCTTTGCCGTTGAGCTCGAGAGTGATCACCACATCCTGGAACGCGTTCGCCATACGACTCGCGAGCTGTTCCGCCTGGAACGTCCCCAGACACGCCGTATGACGCGCGAGTCCCGCCAGCGCAGCCACCACGCCCTCCACGCGTTCCGCATTGCCGAATGCAGCGTCCGCGTAGTCGAGCAGCACCGCGTCACCGACGACCGATCCGCGACAATCGTCATCATCCTCGAGTCCCGGCACCGCGGTGTGCAGCGGCTCAGGCAGGCTCGCGCGGACCAGCCGCGCCCAGTGGATCATCGCCGTGCGCACCACACGCTTGTGGCCCTCCGCCGTGTCGATCGGACTCGCATAGCCGGCGACAAGCGCGCGCTCGAACATCGGATCCAGCTCGGCGAGCGTCTCGCGCTGACGCTCGATCCACGCCGGAATCGTCGCGCGTTCGATCGCCACCAGATCGCTGCCATCGACGCGCGAGGTGTTGACCATCGTCGTCGCCTCGCCGTTGCATGCCCCGAGTACCGCGCACCACAGCGTCATCCGAAGGATTGTTCTCATGACAATCCAAGAGCGGCCTCGGCGGTTTCGTCGCACCGAAATCGGCGGCCAGCAGTTCCGCGGACCTACGACGCCCGAGGCGCTCAGGGGCGTAGCGCGGCGATGCCGGGAAGATCGAGGCCCTGCACGAACTCGAGCGACGCACCGCCGCCCGTCGACACGTGCGAGACCTTGTCCGCCAGTCCGGCCTGCGCGATCGCGGCGGCCGAGTCACCGCCACCGACGACGGTCAGCGCGAGCTTGTTGTCCGCGAGCGCGCGGGCGACGGCATTGGTGCCGGCCGCGAACTTCGGCTTCTCGAACACGCCCATCGGGCCGTTCCAGAACACGGTGCGCGCTGCGCCGAGAACCTTCTTGTACGTCTCGACGGTGCCCGGACCGATGTCGAGCGCCATCGAGTCAGCGGGGATCTGATCCGCCGACACGACCTTGCTGCCGGCCTCGTCGTCGAGACCGATCGCGACGACCACGTCGGTCGGCATGTGAACGGTGACCTTCTTCTCGCTCGCCTTGCGCAGGAAGTTGCGTGCGTTCGGCAGCCGGTCTTTCTCGACACGGCTCTTGCCAACGGCCTTGCCCTGCGCCTCGAGGAACGTGTTCGCCATCGCGCCACCGATCACGATCGCGTTGCAGCGATCGAGCAGCGCGTCGAGGACCTCGATCTTGTCGGAGACCTTGCTGCCGCCGAGCACCGCGACGTACGGGCGATCGACCTCGCCGAGAAGACGCGACAGAAAGTCGATCTCCTTTGCCATCACGAAGCCCGCGCCCTTCTCGCCGACGAACTTCACCATCCCCGAGGTCGACGCGTGCGCGCGGTGCGCCGTGCCGAACGCATCGTTGACGTAGATGTCCGCGTACGACGCGAGCTGGCGTGCGAACGCCTCGTCGTTGGCTTCCTCGCCCGGATTGAACCGGAGGTTCTCGAGCATCGCGATCTGACCGTCGCGCAGATCGCTGACGACCTTGCGTGCGCCGTCGCCGGCAGGCTCGTCGGCGAGCGCGATGTCCATCTGCAGGAGCTCCGCGAGGCGCGCGGCGACCGGCTCGAGCGAGAACTCGGGCTTGACCTGGCCGTCGGGACGGCCGAGGTGGCTACCGAGCACGATGCGGGCGCCGCGCTCGATCAGGTGGCGCAGCGTGGGCAGCGTCGCCTGGATGCGGGCGTCGTCGCTGATCTTCTTCGTCACCTTGTCGAGCGGCACGTTGTAGTCGACGCGCACGAACACGCGCTTGCCCTCGACGGGCAGCTCCTCGACATGCTTGATGCCGTTCGGCAGGGCCATGGCCTAGAACTTCTCCGCGACGAACTTCGCGAGGTCGAACAGGCGCTGGCTGTAGCCCATCTCGTTGTCGTACCAGCCCATGACCTTGACCTGATCACCGATCGCTGTGGTCAGCGGGGCATCGAGCGAGCACGAGTGGCGGTCGTCGTTGAAGTCGCACGACACGAGCGGCTCGTCGACGACCTGGAGGATGCCCTTGAGGGCACCGGCCGCCGCGGCACGGAACGCATCGTTGACTGTCTTCGCGTCCGCGGCCTTCTCGAGGCGAACCGTCAGGTCGACGAGCGAGACGTTCGGCGTCGGAACGCGGATCGCCATGCCGTCGAGCTTGCCCTTCATCGCGGGGAAGACCTCCTTCAGTGCCTTCGCGGCGCCGGTCGTCGTCGGGATCATCGACAGTGCGGCGGCGCGGGCGCGGCGCAGATCCTTGTGCGGCAGATCGAGGATCTGCTGATCGTTCGTGTACGAGTGGATGGTCGTCATCAGGCCGGTGACGATGCCGAACGACTCGTGGAGCACCTTCGCCATCGGCGCGAGGCAGTTCGTGGTGCACGACGCGTTCGAGATGATGTGGTGATCGGCGGGCTTGTACACCTCGGTGTTGATGCCCATGCAGATCGTGACGTCGGGGTCCTTCGCGGGAGCCGAGATCAGAACCTTCTTGGCGCCACCGGTGATGTGCTTGCCTGCACCGGCCTTGTCGACGAACTTGCCGGTCGACTCGATCACGATGTCGACACCGGCGTCCTTCCAGCCGATCGCGGCCGGATCCTTCTCGGCGCTGATCTTCACCATGTCGCCGTTGATGACGAGGCCACCGTCCTTGACCTCGACCGTGCCGGGGAACTTGCGGTGTACGGAGTCGTACTTGAGCAGGTGCCCGAGCGTTCCCACATCGGTCAGATCATTGATGAGGACGAGATCGAACTGATCCGACTTCGCTGCGAGGCAGCGCACGAAGCCACGACCGATACGACCGAAACCGTTGATGCCAATGCGGACCTTCGCCATATGCGAGGGACCCTAGATCGATTCGGAGGGGGCTGCCAGGGACAGACCGCGTCTTCCTGGAAGGGTCAGTTGCACGGACAGCGCTGGCCACCGAGGAGGGCTCGCCGTATCGTGATGACTCCGTGAGTGATCTGACCCGTCGCGACGCGCTGAAGTGGATGGCGGCCGGTAGCGCCTCGATCGTTGGTTGCGTTTCGCAACGCTCGCTCGCCGCGTCCCCGGTCCTCGCGGTCCGTCCGCTCCCGCCGAGCCCGACGCCGTGGCCGACCCCGGATCCGTTCCTGTTCTGTGTTCACCACGACGACGCGTATCCGCTCGGCAACGACCGCCTGGGCCCCGCGGCGGAGCTCACCGGCCGCGAGCTCGGGATGGACTTCGCCGGGCGTGACGGCTGGCGCATGTATCACGGCCGCGAGGTACCGGGCTTTCCCGCACATCCGCACCGCGGCTTCGAGACCGTCACCGTGGTGCGTCGCGGTCTCCTCGATCACTCCGACTCGCTCGGCGCGGCGGCGCGCTACGGCGGCGGCGACGTGCAGTGGTTGACTGCCGGTGCCGGGATCCAGCACGCGGAGATGTTCCCGCTCCTCGAGCGCAGCGCGGCTAATCCCGTCGAGCTGTTCCAGATCTGGCTCAACCTGCCGGCCGCCGACAAGTTCGCCGATCCTCACTTCTCGATGCTGTGGAATCACCAGATCCCGCGGGTCACGCTCGTCGACACCGCGGGTCGCGCGACCAAGGTCACCGTGATCGCCGGCAGTCTCGATGGCAAGCGCGCGGCGTCACCGCCGCCGCGATCGTGGGCCGCACGCAATAGCGCCGACGTCGCGATCTGGAACATCGAGATGAGCGCCGGTGCGCGCTTCAATCTGCCGGCCGCTACGCCTGGTGCACAGCGCTGGCTGTACTTCTTCACTGGCAAGCGCCTCGCGATCGCGGGTCAACCGATCGATGTCGCGAACGTGATCGAGCTTCGCGGAGATGCGGTCGCGCGGATCGACAACGGCGATGCGCCGGCCGAGCTGCTCCTCTTGCAGGGCCAGCCGATCGGCGAGCCCGTGATCAAGCACGGGCCGTTCGTGATGAACACGAAGGCGGAGATCCAGCAGGCGATCCGGGACTATCAGGTCACGCGGTTCGGTGGCTGGTCATGGCCGAGCGACGAACCGGTTCACGCGCGGGATGCAGGACGGTTCGCGCGGCACGCGAACGGGACACTCGACCGACCTGTCTAGGTCGGGAGCGACCTACGCAACCTGGGGCTGCGGGAGCTGCTTGTCGTCGTTCGTGCGGGCGATCTTGGACGTCACTTCGCTGATGAGCTCGGTGGCGAGGGAGACGATCTGCTTCTCGTCGAAGCCTTGTGCCTCGAGGTCGCGGTAGATCGACTTGGCGAGGATCTTCACCGCGCGGGTCTTGGCTTCACGATCGGTCATGGGACTGCGAATGATTCAGCACTCCTTGTGCCACGCCGTGGCGACGTCCAACTCATTGAAAACCCGAGCGAGATCTGCTCCAAGTGGATCGATTGCCACCCACTCAGGTGTGTAGCAGCGCGCCGGGTGCGAACGTGACTACGCACACGGTCGGACCAATCTGCGAGATCGTCACGATGCTTCTAGTGACGCTCGAGCCCGAAGAAGCCACGGATCTTGGACGCGAGATCCTGCTTCGCGGTCTCCATCCGGTTGCGCCGGACCTCGTCGCGCTCGTCTCGCGCCGCGGATAACGCGGTCCGTCGCCTCACGAGGACCTCGGCGATCTCCTCCGCGAGCGCGGGCGTCTCACGGAGGATCCGCTCGAATGACGGTTTGTTGATCCGGTAGGTCACGAGGTCGGTCATCGCGATCACGCTGGCGGTCCGCGCTTCGCCTGTCATCAAGGACATCTCGCCGAAGAACTGACCCGCGCCGAGCCGAGCGACCTCGCGCTCCTCGCTCCCCGATCCGATCTGCACCGCGGCCTCGCCATGTACGAGGATGAACAGGCCGTCGTCCTTGGCGCCCTCGCGCGTCACCGCTTCGCCCGCAGCGAACGGCATGTACGCGAGGTGCGCGGACAGCTCCCGCCGCGTCTCCTCGGGGAGGCCGCCGAACAGATCGACGGACGACAGCGCCGTCATCCGAGTCTCGGCCTCCTGCTCTCCCTTGCGCTGCTCGCGCTCCGGTGTTTCGTGCGTCAGGAACACGGTGCTCGCCGGGATCGAGAGCGGGATGCCCGCGCGGCGCAGCGCGAACCACACGCGGATGCGAACCGCGCTGTCGGTCGGATCATCGACCTCGAGATCGGTGAGCCAGTAGCGAACGCAGTAGTGCGCGTAGCTGTCCTTCACGCCAATGAACAGGACCTGCGGCACCGGCTCCGTCGCCATCCGCGACACCGGATCCGCACGGAGTGCCGGCAACACCGCACCGATCACCTCGGTCGGCGACGAGCGGAAGTCGACGAAGAAGTCGACCTGGCGCCGAGCCATCCGCGGTTCGCCGATCCGGCGGCCGTAGACGATGACCTGGCTCTTCACCAGCGCACCGTTCGGGATGATCACGGTCTCCCACGCGCGCGTCTCGATCGCGGTGTAGCGCCAGCGGATCTCGATCACGCGCCCCGTCGGCTGTCCGGGTCCGAGCGAGATCCAGTCGCCGACCGACACCGACTTGTCCATCTGCACGGACAGGCCGCCCATCACATTCCCGAGCGTGTCTTGCAGCGAGAAGCCGATCACGGCGGTGAGCACCGCGCTCGTGGTGATCAGACCTGCGACCGAGAACCCGGCACGCTTGCCGACGATGATGAACACGATCAACACGGCGACC
>JANOPP010000559.1:0-21932 GCA_031421915.1 Myxococcales bacterium
CCCACGGCATCGTCGCTTTGGAACCCTGCGGGCATTTTCGTCTCGAACGGCAAGCTCTACGTTGCAGACGAGACGAACAATCGTGTGCTCGTATGGAACGCTGTTCCCACCGCGAACAACGCACCGGCCGATCAAGTCATCGGCCAGAGCGGATTTGATACCGCCTACAACAACGGAGGGGCCCCATATCCCCAGGTCAATGCCATCGGCATGGTCGGCCCGACGTCGGTGCTCGTCGACGAATGCGGTTCGATGTACGTCTGCGACAACAGCAACGGGCGAGTGTTGGTTTACACGACCGTTCCCACCGGCAACGCACCAGCGGCGAATGCAGTTCTCGGCAAACCCGATCTGGCAACCCAGCCCTCCGCGAGCATTCCGGCCAGCTCGCAGTGGATGCACGGTTGTAGTGGGCTTGCAGTGGCGGGCACCAGCGTCTACGTCGGCGACTCTGGCAACAACCGCGTGCTCCGCTTCGCGCTGTCACGCTGAGAGGCGAGCGCCCCTTGCGCGGCGAACGAGAAGCTTGCTCGACCGCGGGATGCGTCCGCCGTCGGGACGCAGCTACGTCAAGTACCTCGTGAACCAGACCATGAATCGCTGCGCCACGTCGTCACCGGCGCATCAGCTCATCGTGACGCGCGCGATTCAGGTCGGCCACGCGTCCACGTGAGCGCGCGATCTCCTCGATCAACCGCTCACGATTTCCGTCGTCCATCGTCACCGAAGAACGTCAGACCGCAGTTGTAGCGTCGGTTTGGTTGCCTCGATGAAGTACGACCGCACAGTGATCGCGTACCACGGTTGCGACGCCGAAACGGCGGAGCGCCTGCTGCGCGCTGAGCCATTCAAGAAGAGTCAGAATGACTACGACTGGCTTGGCGAGGGAATCTACTTCTGGGAGTACGGCGCCGATCGTGCGCTCCAGTTCGCGCACGACCAGCAGCGGCGCGGCAAGGTGGCGACACCGGCGATCGTCGGTGCCCTCCTCCAGCTCGGCAACTGCTTCGACTTGATGGATCCGACGAGCTACCGGGTGCTTTCTCGATGCTTCAGAAGCTTCATGAGGCGCAGGGTACGCTTGTCCCGGAGAACGAGGGTTCGACGCCCGATCAACTCCTTCGCCGTCGCGACTGCGCCGTGTTGAACGTCTACCTGGACTGGCTGGAAAGGGAGCAAGACGACTACTACGACAGCGTTCGGTGCGGGTTCGTCGAGGGTGATCCCGCGTTCGAGGGCAGCGGGATTCGTCACCGCAGCCACGTCCAGATCGCCGTCAGAAATCCAGCTTGCGTGCTCGGCGTTTTCCGGCCCACAATGATCCCATGAGCGTCAACGGCAAGACACACCTCGGGCTCGATCCCGAGGCGCCGGGGCTCGACGAAAGGACTCGTCGGCGGCGCCGGGCGCTGGCTCGACTTCAGCAGCTCCCGATCGACGAGCTGTTTCAGGTGTTCGTTCGCGCCGGCATCTACACGCCGGACGGCGAGCTCACCGAGCCGTACCGCAGCACCGAGCCGAGCGCATCGCGCCCGACTGACTGACAGGGTCGACCTGGGAGAGGTCTCTGCTGCCACGTGGCTGCCACACTCGGGCAGATCATGCCGGATCACGGCAGACACGCCGGGACGAACCGTTGATGCAACCCCGCGTGGTCATTGCAGGGTCGCGAGAAGTTTGAGTTTCTCGCGAGGTCACATCAGGGTTCGAGTCCCCCCGATCGCACGAACAAGCCGCCGTAACTGGCGGCCATTTCGTTTTCGGCCGCCGGGGCCTATGCTGGTCCTCAATGCGTACGCGAGGGATCGCGCTCGGGGGCTCCCTGGTCCTCAGCCTCGCTCTGGGCGGGTGCGGCCGATGGGGCTTCGACGAGGGTGTCGCAGGGCCTGATGCCGCCTGCGCGCTCACGGTGAGCCCCAACCCGGGGCGTGTGAACCTCAACAGTGGACTGACCTTCGTGGCCGAGGGCGGCGTCCCCGGCTACACGTTCGCCTTCGATGGCGACCCCGGTGGCGCGACGATCGAGCCAACGACCGGCCGGGTTCGCGCGGGCCCCGAGCCGGGGACCGCCATCGTCCAGGTCACCGACGCGGTCGGCTGCCGCGCGACGGCCGACCTGACGATCGGCGGCGCGACCCTGTGGTACGCGGGCGGCTCGACCATGGCGGTCCCGAGCCGCGAGGTCTGGCGGACCAACGATGGGCTGGCCTGGAGCCTCGCTGGGACGCTGCCAGCCCGGCGGACCAACGGCGCGCTGGTGGCCTTCCGGAATCAACTGATCTTCATCGCTGGCAGCGATGGGGCGCAGGTCATGACGGTGTTCGCCAGCGCCGACGGAGCGACGTGGTCGACGATCGGCGCCTTGCCCATGCCTGCATCGAACTTCGGGTTTGCGGTCCACGGCGATCGGCTGATCGTCGTCGGCGGGAACGGCAACGGGGACAACGTCTACGCGAGCGACGATGGGGTGACCTGGAGCATGGTGGGTCGCCTGCCGGATCCGAATCATGGCGGCATCCTGCTCTCGCGAGGGGATCGGCTCTGGTACGTGGGCGGCCATGACGGGAGCCTTTACGACTGGGTGCTGTCGTCGGTGGATGGGGCGGTGTGGACGATGGAAGGCACGATCCCACTCGCGCGCGAGTACCACTCCGGGCTCGTCGTCGAAGGAACGATCTGGGTCGTCGGCGGTCAGGACACCACGCCGACGCGGCTCGCCGATGTCAGCGTCAGCGGAGACGGCACGAACTGGAGCTCGATCGCTCCGCTGCCCGCGGCTCGGGCGTTCTCTCCTCTCGTGAAGTTTCTCGATCGCATCTGGTCGCTCGGAGGCAGCGACATGGGCGGCGTGTTCTCGACGGATCGCACGACCTGGACCCAGCACACGACGAACTTCCCCGTGCCACGGCAGGGCGGAGCGGCGGCCGTGTTCACGCCGCCCTGACGGTCGCGTTCTTTCGATCACGGACGGGGCGCCAGACCCAGCTCGAGATGACGGGCCCGATCACGGGCAACATGGGCATGCCGGTGACGGGCACCATTCGCGCCAAGACGACCTTCACCTACTGAGCAGGTCGCCCCGTGCGCCGAAGTCGATGGTGGCGCGACCTCTTCTTGTCGCGGTCACTCGAAGCCGGCGCGCAGACCGAGCGAGACCGCGCGTTCTTCGGGCGCGATCACGCCCTGGACAAATACGCGCACATGGCGCGTGTGGAGCGCGATGCCGGCGAGCCCGTGAACTGTGACCGTGCTCGGACCATCCGTTTCCGTAGCAGTGATCACGGCGGTGCCGATGGGCACGTCGTCCGCGTTGATCACCATCACCGAGTCGAGCATCGCGGTGACCGTGCTCGAGCCGCCGGCGAACGTCAGTCCGCCGCCGCTGTAGATGCCGAAGACGTTGCCCAGGCGGATTCCGGTGGTGACCTGCACGGGCACCACGATCGTCTTCGACACGACCTCGAGCGTTCCGTTCGAGACCAACTCGACGTTCGCACGATCGGTCGTGCCGACCACGGGGAAGTTGAGTCGCAGCTCGTCGGCGATCCCGATCTTCCAGTTCGCGAACTCGAGCCCGGTCGTGATGGCGAGCCCGGTCCAGCGGAAGTGCCCTCGTACGACGCCGGGGATCGCGTTGTACTGGACGTGCGCGCCGCCGGCGATCAACTCGCCCGCCAGGCCGCGGATCGTCGTCGACGCGTACGAGCCGTTCGCCGACACGGTCCACCGTGGGTGCCCCCAACGGCCGAGCCCTACGCTGGCGACGATGCCGTAGTTGACGACCGTCGCCGAAAACACCTTGTCCGAGGACAGCCGCGCGTCCGCCGCGATCGCGCTGCCGGCGACAACGCCGAGCATCAGATCGTTCGGATCGGGCTGGTAGTCGACGCCGAGCGAGTGATTCGCGAACACGGCGGTATCTGCGAACGAGCGCAGGAGCGGAGGCAGGCCCTGCAGCTCGAACAGCTCGTTGATGCGCGCCTCTGCGTCGGAGATGATCCGTCCGACGTCTGCTCCGATCTGGGCCGCGAGGTCGCGGCCTGTCTGGTTCAGCGTCACCGACACGGATGAATCAGCCCGTGCGGCCGCGGACGCGCAAAGGATCATGGCGACGGCGCGGCACAGCATCGCGGCAGCGTATCGTGTCTTTGATCCTGAGGCGTCACTATGAGCGTTTCGGCCCGCGCTCTCATGGAGCAGGGTTCTCGACGCTGAGGTCACGGCGCCAGCGTCATGAACACGTTGATCGCGATCGCGTGGTCGACGTTGCTGTCCTTGCGAAACGCGATGTTGAGATAGCCGGCCTCGACGCGCACCCCTTCGATCCGAGTGTCCGCTCCGACCCCGACGAAGGCCCGGTTCTGATCAAACCCGGCGACCGGGCCCCAGTCGGTGTCGTCGAGTTGCCAGAACACCTCATCCCAAACCACCAGCTGGAGCGGAACCCTCGACGTGGGGGCCCACTGACCACGCAGGAACACCCGCGCCCGGTTGCCGATCGAGTCCCCGTCCCCGAACCGTTGCTCCAACCGCCCACGCACCTGGACACGGGCTGCCGCGCCCAGGGGGCGGGTCCAGATCACCTGCTGCCAGAGCCGATGCTCGTAGCTGTTCGCTCCCTCGTCGGCGAGCCGCGGGATGTATGCGTAGCCGACGTGGGCGGTCAGCGCGGGCGACAGCATGTAGCCGAGGCCGGGGCGCAGCAGGAACACGGTGCCGTCGCCACGCCGCCGCGCGTGACCATCGAACCACGCGGTCGGCCCCGACGTGCGGCCAAGCCGCCCCTGGGCGAACAGGGCGGTCCAGATCTGGGACTCGGCATGTGCCGTCGCGGGCAGGCTTGCGGCGAGCGTGCTCGCGAGCACAAGCACGGGCGTGTGTCGGGCAGGGAACATGATGCAAACTCCTGGATCGGCCGCGGGCATCGCCCGGCCTCGATCCTGACGTTCATGATTGTGAGCGAACGCCGTGTTCACCGCGATCGTCGTCGCGACCGGACGGCATCGCTCATTTCGCGGGCGCAAAGGGCAGGGACGACTTGTGGACGATGATCCGCAGCGTGCCGTCCTTGCCTTTCTTGAACACCCAGGTCTTATCAACCATCACCACGTTACCAGTCTTGTCCGTCACCCAGACGTTGCCCATGGTGATGGCGATGGATCCGTAGATCTGGATACCCATGTTCCCTGGCCCTGCGTTGTCGTATCGGGCCTTCACCCAGGGCGTGAGCGCGAACCCCTTGTCCTCGGGAAACGCGGGGTCTCCCCCAACGAAGTACGCCAGGGCTCCCTGCTTGTCGTTGCGGAAGGTCTTCTCACCGTGTGCCAGGGTGGGCTTGAAGAAGACTTTGCCCTGATCGTAGTTGTAGGCCGTCGAAAGGACCTGCTCTGCCAACGCTCGGTAGTCGCCGCCCTCCTCTTTGCGCTGCCCGATCGCGACGAGCGCGTCGCACCACGCTTGCTGGGCGGCGTTTACTTCAGCGTACGTGATGACCGTCTGAGCTCCCTCTTCCACGTAGACGAGTCCCAGCTCGTCGATCACCTTCTGCACCTCGGGGCTCCTGGTCCCCGCCGATGGCCCTCGATCGTCTCGGACCTGTTGCCCGGATGATCCGCAACCGACCGCCAACCAGACGATGAAGATTCCTGCGGAGACTCGAGATCCGGCGTGGTGCATGGATCAGCCTTTCTTGAGGGTTCGTTGCTCGAAGTGTTCAAACGCTCACGCACCGTAGCGTGCGGAACCGCGCAAGCCCCTCCGGCGACACACCTCGAACCTGTCGAAATCCGGCAGTGTTGCCGTGGATTCGCAGAAGCTTGGCCATGACGTCCGGTCGTAGGCTGCGTTGGCACCCGCAGCGAACAGTGCGTCACGGATGCAGGACGCAGCCGCCGATCACGTCACCATTCCACTTCGCACGCATCGCGGTCGCGAACTCGGCGAGCGGGAACACGTGCGACACGTGCGGGACGAGCTTGCCGCCTGCTGCCCAGGCGAGGACCTGCGCGAGGCGCGGCGCTCGCAGCGACGGATCCTGGACCGTCGAGATCACGGTCGGACAGCCGAGGACGTCGAGGCCCTTCATCATGATGAGGTTCGTCGGCAGCTGGTTCGCATTCGGTGCGCCGCGCAGACCTTTGCCGCGCGAGACGAACGGTGTCGCCGCCCAGCCGACGATCAGGTAGCGCGCCCCGAACCGGACGCAGCGCAGGCTCTCGATCGAGATGTCACCACCGACGCCGTCGTAGACCACGTCGACGCCGCGCCCACCGGTCACTGCCTTGACGTCATCGCGGAACACCCGCACACCGGTGTCCGCCTTGGTGTTGATCACGTGATCGGCACCCTGCGCGGCGACGACGGCGAGCTTGGCGTCGGAGCGGCCGGTCGCGATCACCGTCGCGCCGAGGAGCTTCGCGAGGTGGACCGCGGCGAGGCCCGTCGAGCCCGAGGCGCCGTGAATCAGTACGGTCTCGCCGCGCTGCAGCCGGCCCCGCGTGAC
Source organism: Myxococcales bacterium (assembly GCA_031421915.1). Lineage (GTDB taxonomy): Bacteria > Myxococcota_A > Polyangia > Haliangiales > Haliangiaceae > JABFXX01. The sequence goes on from JANOPP010000559.1 coordinate 6,503, forward strand.
CAGGCAGTGATACGCGGTCTCGTAGTTGCCGAAGAGGTTGCAGGCCTGGTCAAACGTCAGCGCCCCCGGGATGCGGAGCACCGCCTCGGCGGGTGCGATCGCGTAGGTCGCGAAGCCGCCCTGCGCCTGGTAGTCGCCATGCGAGCGCGGCCCGGCGAGGAACGGATCGACGACGACCGGATCGCCGACCGCGAAGCCGGTGACGCTGCGCCCGACGCCGGCAACGACCCCCGCGTACTCGAGGCCCGGGGTGTACGGCGGCTTGGGCGGATGCTGGTACTGGCCGCTCGTCATCAAGAGGTCGACCCAGCCGACCGACGCGCTCTTGATGGCGACGATCACGTCGTGGTCGCGGAGCGTCGCCGGATCCGGCGCGGGCATCGGGGCGAGTGTCGCGTGGTGGGCGATCGCGTCGAGCGGCTCCTCTCCGAGCTCGTCGATGATCACGCGCTGACCGGCGGGGAGTGTCACCGGCCGAGTATAGGCATCACGGTCACGGCGCGATCGGTTGGTTGTCGGGATTGTCCTCGGCGATCGTTGGCAGGGTCCGCCATGGATTGGACGGGAACGCGATGCTCGTGTCGTAGCTGTACATGTGCGTGCCGATGCCGTAGTCGCACGTGGCACCGGCGGCGCACCCGCTCTGAAAGTTCATCAGCGTCGTGTCGCTGACGACGCTCGCGGCGCGCGCATACCAGTGGATCCGTCGCGCCTCCCAGGACTTGCCGACCTGCCCCGGCCCGTTCGATGCCCCGAAACCGACGCCGTCCGCCGACAGGAGGTGGATCGCCGGATCGTGGATGTAGATGTGATCGGTGCCGAGGTCGCCGAGCTGGGCCCACGAGTCGTTGATCGAGAGGCCGCCTGCCGACAGCGTCGCCTCGCGCATCCAGGTCCCGCCCTTGACGTACACGTAGTCGACCGCGCCGTCGTTCATGCGGATCAGCTTGTGGAACGATACGCGGACCGAGTTGTCGACGAACACGTAGTTGTGTCCACCGCCGATCCGGAATCCCCACGAGTTGCGATTGCCGGCGGTGACGACGTTGTTGTTCGCGAAGAAGAGGTTGCGCGCATTGCCCGCGAGGTACGCGCAGCCGTCGATGTTGCCCGCACCGTCGGGCACGGTCCCCATCAGGCGGATGACCGAGTTGACGAACGCGACGCGCTCGACGAACTGGCCCGGTGCGGTGCCCGCATTCATGAGCTGGATCGCGGTGCCGGTGCGCGTGGCCGGCGAGAGCACGGCGTTGTTGATGACGACGCCATCGAACACGACGTCGCTCGAGCCGTAGTCGATGTTGATGCTTCCGATCTGCCCGCCGCGGATTCGCACGCGATGCGCGGGGGCGACCTGCGGACCGGGAAGGTGGCCGACGAACATCATGTCGACGACCACCTCGGCACCGAGTGTGATGTCGCAGTCGGTGACGTTGCCCAGGTCGACCGTGCCGAGGCGACCCGCTCCATTGGCAACGGAGACGGCGGTGCCGGCCGTCTGACACGCGGCCTGCAGATCCGCGCGGGCCTGGGCGCCGGTCGTCGAGACCATGACGGTGCGCGTCGTCGTCGGCAGCATCGGAGGCTCGTACGGGCCGATCGCACCGCCGCCGGCGCCGGGCAGCGTGTCGAGGTCGAACGCCGGGTAGACGGGATGCGGGCGCGCACCGGGCGGTGCATCGATGTCCGCGTCCGGACCACCGGCGTCGCTGCCGCCGCCACCGCTGTCGTCGCCGCATGCCGCGAGCGAGAGAGCCGCTACGACCCATGCTGAGTTCCCCATCGTGAAATGCTCGCCCGGTCGGAGGGAACGGTCAAGCGGCGACCACGGCATTGGCTCGGGCTAGCGGGCTCGCCGCCGGAGATCGATGACGAACTTGTCGTCGGAGCTACCGCCCGTGAACGTGATCACCACGGCGCCGCTGTCTCGACGGAAGTACGCGCTTGCACGCGCGAGCCCCCTGCGGCCTCTGACTTCGTCGTCGTGCTGCACCCGGCCGAGTCGCCCGAGCCCGATCGTCTGCACGCAAACCTTCGTGTCGGGGGAGTCGTTTGAGATGTGGCAGCTCTGCTTCTTTACGAGCAAGAGCTTCTTGTCGGGCGATCTCAGCGACGCGGCACCGAGCTTGCTCGTCACGCCGCATTGCGCCGGCGTGGTCCCGCACGACGTACAGCTCTCGGTGAGCGGAGTGCCCTTGTCGTCGAACCCGACCGGCGTGCAGACGCCGAGGCCCTCCCACGGAGCGCGGCCGTCGAACACCACGGCCTTCCCGTCGCGGGTCCAGCCGTGGAACGTCACGTCGTCCGCACTCGCGGTCGCGGTGAGCGCGAGCCACAGAGCGATCACCACCGCGCCTCGCATGCTGCCCACTCTAGCCGAGCTGCGTGCCTCGACACCGTCGCGCGTGGCGATCGCCGCCGACAGATCGAACGTGCAGCCATCGATCTCGAGGCGCTCGGGCGGCTGCGGGATCATCGCAGCGCGCCGACCGGCAGCGCCGACGCGAACGGCGACCTGGGAGTACGCGAAGCTGCCGTCGACGGCATCTGCCGCTCCCACCTCGAGCGCCTTGATCCGGGCCATGGCGTCGCCGACGCGGGTGAACATGATCACGGCCTGCGCCGGCCGCTCCCGGTGCAGCCTCTCCGCAAGCTCGACCGAGCCGACGACGACGACGTCGAACCGGGCGGCCGACACCGTCGCTGAACCACGCTCGACCTCGGCCCGGCGCGGACGAGCACCTCGAACAGCTCGTCCTTGACCCGGCCGTTCGCGACGTCGATCAGGACTCGCATTCACCCGAGCATCGCAGGTCGCGACGGCCTTTTGTATCGTCACCGGAATGTCACGGAGTCGGTCTAAACTGGTCGCGTGGTGACCGTTCGAGCTGTTGTTTCGCGCGAACCTTCTGCGTGCTGGCGTGCCTTCACCGATGCCGCGACCTTCGGCGCATGGGTGCCTGGTCTTCGCCGCGCGCAGGTGATCCGCCTTGGCCAGGACGGACTGCCCACGGAGATCCTGTTCGAGTTCGGCGAGTCGCGCACGTACACGCTCGTCTATACGTACGACCTCGCGGCGCGTGAGGTTCGCTGGATGCCGGGCACCGGCAAGCTCGATGCAGTCGCAGGCTTTGCCCGGTTCGAAGCGGTCGAGGGCGAGCCCGCAACGTCGTTGACCTATGGTCTCGAGCACCATGGTGGAGGCGGTGGTACGGATGCCGCCGAGGCGCAGGCGCTGGTCGCCGCGTTCGGTCGGTGGATGGCGTCCGCGCGGCACTAGTGACGCGATCTGCGCGTGATGCGCATGGCGCGCACCGGGCAGCGCATCACCTTGCATCTACGCGAGATCGCGAGTGTCCGGCGTCCGGACAATTAAACTGTGTCGCGTTCATTTCGTCTTGTCGGCCGCATTCGCGACTGCGTAGTGTGCGCGCGAGGGCAATCACATGGCGCGAACGCTTTGTCTGTTGGTCGTTGGTTCACTGGCGTTGATTGCGTGCGGACCGTCCGCTCGCGGCGGGGCGGACGACACGGGTGGAGGCGATGACACCAACCCGACATGCCCCGTGTGCAGTGACGACAAGAGTGCGGTCGTCGACTGCGATGGCAACGCCGTCGCGTGTCCGCTCGATCAGCAGTGTAACGCCGGCATGTGCATGAACGCGTGCGAGGCGGCCGAGAAGAATCACTCGTCCGTCGGCTGCGACTACTACGCGGTCGACATGGACGCCGCGATGGGGCCGCCGATGGATGCCTGCTACACGGTGTTCGTCGCGAACACGTCGCCGGGGCAGGTCCACATCGACGTCGAGTGGAACGGCCTCGCGCTCAACCTCGGCACCTACGCGAAGCTCCCGGTCGGAACCGGCCAGAGCATCACGTACGCGCCCTATGATCCGGTCGCCGGCCTCGCACCTGGCAAGGTCGCGATCCTGTTCCTCGCGTACGCGCCCGGTGGCGGCGGTCCGCTGATGCCGAACGTCAACTGCCCGGTTCCCGCGGCCGTCGGCACCGAGGCGCAGATCAGCGGCAACGGGTTCGGTAGAGCGTTCCACATCACGACCGACCTCCCGGTCGTCGCGTATCAGATGCTGCCGTTCGGTGGTGGTCGCGCGGCCGCGACCGGCGCTTCGCTACTTCTTCCGACGAGCGCATGGGGCAATCAGTACGTCGCCGTCAGCGCGTTTGATCCGCCGATGAACGGCGCCCCGCCGATCGCGTTCGCGCAGGGCCCCTCGTACAACATCGTCGCGAAGGAGGACGGCACCAACGTCACGATCAAGCCGAACAACGCGATCCTCGGCGGCGGCGGTCTGATGGCCGGCACGAAGAACACGCCGTACACGTTCCAGCTCGACAAGGGTCAGTACGCGCAGATCACGCAGATGAACGGTCTCTCCGGCAGCCCGGTCACCTCGGACAAGCCGATCGGCATGTTCGGCGGTCACCAGATCATGTCGATCGATCGCTGCTGCGGCGATCACGGCGAGCAGATGCTCGCGCCGGTTCGCGCGCTCGGCTACGAGTACGTCGCCGCACCGCACGGCGATCGGATGCCGGGCGCGATCGGCACCAACGAGCCGCGCATCTACCGCCTGTTCGGCGCCGTCAACGAGACGCACCTCGAGTACGACCCGCCGAACGCCGGCCCGCCGGTGCTCAACGCCGGCGCGTATCACGAGATCCGCACGACGACGCCGTTCACCGTCCGCAGCCAGGGCTCGACGCACCCGTTCTCGATGTTCACGTACATGAGCGGCGCCGGCGTCGAGCCGGGCGACGAGGGCTACGACCCGAACTTCACGGGTGGCTTTGGCGACGCCGACTTCGTGCGCGTCGTTCCGCCCGAGCAGTTCCTCAAGCACTACGTGTTCTTCACCGACCCCACGTACCCCTACACGACGCTCACCGTGATCCGGAAGCTGGAGAAGGGCACGTTCGAGGACGTCACACTCGACTGCATGGGCGGCGCTCCGATCAACACCTGGACGCCGATCGGCGCCGACGGGCTCTACGAGATCGCACACGTCAAGGTCGTCGCGAACTTCGCCGGGATGAACGGCTGCAACAACGGCGTGCAGGTGATGAACAGCAAGAACGGCTTCGGCGTCTGGGTCTGGGGCTGGGGCGGCAACGACACGACGCCCAAGACAGGCTGGGTCAGCTACGGCTATCCGGCAGGCGAGGGCGTGCTGCCGATCAACGACGTCATCATCCTCAAGGAAGAGCCGGTCGTCGAACCGTCGGTGTTCTCGACGGCGTCCGAGGTCCTGAGCGCGCCGGCCCCCGAGCGCCTCACGCCCACCGCGACGTGGTGGACGATGGGCATCGATCAGCTCGGGGAGTAAACATCGGACCAGTCGCTTGTCGCGCGGCGCGCTGCGGGTGACGCTGGTCTCATGGACCAGGATGATGGGTCGACGAGGGCGTCGGTGCGGTGGATCTCCTCTCCGTTCGAGCGGCCGAGCGTGGTCGCGATCGAGGAGATCGCGGTCCCCGGCCAGCGCTACCAGATCGGCAACATGCTCGGCCGCGGCGGGATGGGCGAGGTGGTCGAGGCGGAGGACGCCCAGATCGGTCGCACGGTCGCGATCAAGCGGATGCGCGCCGAGGCCCCCTCGGAGAAGCAGATCGCGCGGTTCATGCGCGAGGCCCGGATCCAGGGCCGCCTCGAGCACCCCGCGATCGTCCCCGTCCACGAGCTCGGGCGTGACGCCGCCGGTCGCCCGTACTTCGCGATGAAGAAGCTCGCGGGCACGACGCTCGCCGCGATCATCAAGGACGAGGCCGACTCTCCTAGATATCCCCGGCAGCGCCTCCTGCGCGCGCTCGCCGACGTCTGCCTCGCCGTCGAGCTCGCGCACACACGCGGCTTCATCCACCGCGACCTCAAGCCCGACAACATCATGCTCGGCGACTTCGGCGAGACCTACGTCCTCGACTGGGGCGTTGCCAAGGTCACGGGCGAAGAGGACACCGCCACTCCCGGCGTCGACGAGAGCGAGCCCCTCGTCACCGCCGCTGGCGCCCTCGTCGGTACGCCGGGCTACATGGCTCCGGAACAGGTCCACGGCGAGAGCGACATCGATCCGCGCGCGGATGTCTACGCGCTCGGCTCCGTCCTGTTCGAGATCCTGACGCGCCAGCGCCTCCACCCGGTCGGGAAGAACGCCGCGATGGCCTCGACGATCGGCGACATCGAGACCCGACCGTCCGCTCGCCGCTCCGACCTCGAGATCCCACCCGAGCTCGACGAGCTCACCGTCCACGCGACGAAGCTCGAGCGCGAAAGTCGGCTCGGCACAGCCCGTGAGCTCGGCGAGCGGATCCAGCAGTACCTCGACGGCGATCGCGATCTCGCGCTACGCCGCGCCCTCGCCCAGACAAACCACGAGTCCGCGATCGTCGCGTTCGCCGCCGGTGATCGCAGCAAGGCGATGCGCGAGGCAGGCCGCGCCCTCGCGCTCGATCCAACCCTCCACGCCGCCGGCGAGCTGATCACCCGGATGATGCTCGAGCCGCCGAAAATTCTCCCGCCCGAGGTCAAGAAGGCGTTCGACGTCGAGAGCTCGGCGGTCGTGCGGCGCACCACCACGGTCGGCGCCATCGCGTCCGGCATGTACCTGATGTTCGTCCCGCTCCTCGCGATCTTCGGCAACGCGCCGCTCAGGACTCTCGCCCTGATGACGGTCGTCGCGGGCGCGTCCGTCCTCATGCTGCTGTGGATGCGCAAGCCAGGTCACGCCTTCGTCGCGGCGCCGGTGATCATCGCGAACTTGATCTTGCTGGTGATCATCACGCGCATGTACTCGCCGTTCCTCCTCGGGCCCGGTCTCGCGGCGGTCACGGCGATGGGCTTCATGACCGGGCCGCAGTACGCCAAGCGTCAGGCGACCTGGGTCGTCTCCCTCGCGACCCTCGCCGTGCTGGGACCCTGGCTCCTCGAGCAGGTCGGCGTCTTTGCGTCGACGATCACCGTCTTCGACGGCGGCGTGACGATGCACTCCCCGCTGATCCGCAGCATGACGTCATTCACGGTGCTGATGGTCGCGTACACGATCACGATCACGTTCTCGGCGGTCGTGCTGACTCGAGGACTGCGCCTCGCCGAGCGCGGCGCGCGCCAGCACATGCACCTGCAAGCCTGGCAGCTCCGCCAGCTCGTGGTGCAGAACGCGGACTGACTAGATCGCGGCGATGACCGCGAAGACGCCCGACGGCCGGCTCGCCACGAGCGGACGCTCGACATGCGGTGTGGTCTGCTCGCGGAGGCGGGGCAGGGCCATGATCGCCTGGGCCTGGGCGAGCAGCGCGAGCGCCATCTCCTGCGGCGTGTCGCCCTGGTCGATGCCGTGGAGGCGCGCATCATCGGTCCGCCTCAGCCGCTCGAGCATCTGGAGCGCGCGAACCTTGGGGCCCATCACCGCGATGTGCCGTGCCTTGGTCCCGAGCACCATCTCGAGGTGCTCCTGGTCGCGGACGGCCTCGTGACCGATCACGACGGCGACGGCTCGGTCGGCCTCGTCGATCCGCGCCGCCATCTCGGCTGGCGTCCCGATCAACACCTCGTCGGCGAACGCGAACCGCTCGCGCGTCGAATACTTCGACTCGGCCGCACAGATCACGACCTCCCAGCCGACCTGGTGCGCGAGCTGCGCGAGCGGCACGGCATCGTGTCCGGTGCCGAATACGAACAGCCGCACCGGCGGAACGATCGCCTCGATCAGCACATCGGTGGCACCCGCCGCGGTCTCGTAGGTACGCGTCGCCGATACGCCCGACTCGAGCACGATCCGCAGATCCGCCTCGATCGACCCGCGCAGCGACGCCTCGATCGGATCGGCCTCGAGCTCGAGCTCCCCGCCGGCGATCACCGCCATCCGAGATCCGGCGCGAACGCCGGGCACGTCGGAGTGAAACATCGTGACGACCGCGCCACGCCGCTGGCTGCGGAAGCACCGCGCCGCGACCTCGAGGGCATCGATCCGTCCGGCCATCCCGGCGCGCTCGATCAACACCTCGACAGCACCGTCACAACCGAGACCGAACGCGGAGCGGATGTCGTCGTCCCCGGCCACCGCTGGATCGGCGCCGTCGTAGCGAACGAGCATCGGTGCATCCTTCGACTTCAGCCAGCCGATGTTCGAGAGGTCACCGTCGAGCACGCCGCCGGTCACCGTTCCTGCGACCCAGCGGAACCGGGTCAGGATCATCCGCGCGCCCGGCCGGCGGTACGCCGTGCTCGACGTGGAGACCACCGTGGCAACCAGGTACGGCTCGCCGTGTCGCCGCAGCCGAACCGCTGCTTCGACGATCGAACGTTCGGTCACCATGACTACTTGGTCTTGATCGAGCGGATGAAGTTGTAGGGGAAGTCCTCGCCGCGACCACCGTCGGAGACGAAGATCGTCGAGCCGTCGCTCTTTCCGCAGATGCCCTCGAGGCCGTAGAACTGCGCCGCGAGGTTGTCGTCGTGGTCGAGGTAGCCGGCCGTGCCGTTGCCCGCGATCGTGGTGACGACGTCGCCGCGGATCCGGCGAACCTTGTAGTTGCCGAGGTCGGTGACGTAGATGTCGCCATTCGCGGTCTGGAACAGACCCTGGGGCTGGGAGAACGTCGCCGTCGCGACCGGACCATCCGCGCCGCCCGCGACGCCGGTGCCGGCGTACGTGGTCACGTTGCCCTGGAGGTCGACCCGGCGAAGGCGGTTGTTCTCGTAGTCCGCGACGATCAGCGTGCCGTCGGCGCGCTGCACGAGGTGATACGGCTGGGCGAACAGGGCGCCGGTGCCGGTCGCATCGATCATGCCCTTGGTGCTCTCGGTGCCCGCGAGCAGCGAGACGGTGCCCGAGCTCGGGTCGAGGATCTTCACGACGTGGCGCTGATAGTCGGTCAGCGCGATGCGGCCGTCGGCGAGCGCCGTCATGCCGCGTGCGCGTCCAATGTTCTCGACGACCACGGTCGCCGACTTGCCGGTGATGCTGACCCGCCAGATCGTGCCGGAGTCGACATCGTGGCGACCGAGCGTGTTGTTGTCGGTGCCGACATAGAGCGTCGAACCGATGAACGCCATCCCGAACGGGCGGCGGAACTTGTCCTGCGCGATGACCGTGCCGGTCTGCCCGGTCTCGGCGTCGACCACGCGGATCTTGCCGTTGTCGAAGTCGGCGACGTAGACCTTGCCATCGGGCCCCACCGCACAGTGCACGGGGTTCGCGAACCGTGCGGCTCCGCGCGCTCCGTCGACAAAGCCCGGCTCGTCGCTCCCCGTGAGGGTGCTGACGCCGTTGGTGAAGGGCGGGGCGTCGTCGCCGACCGTGTCGTCCCCCTCGGGGGTGGTGGCACAGCCGACGAGGCCGACGAGCAAGGACAGCGCAGCGACTTGGATCCGTGACATGCGGAAGGGTCTTAGCAAGCAGGGTGCCCGCCCCCGATCCCGGCGAAGTACCGAGAACGGCTCCGCGTTGCGTGCGCTGCCGCGCAGCTGGGCGCCGGTGCCCGCGGCCGTAACGTACCTAGAACGCCGACGACAGGACGGGCAGCACGAGCTCGCGCGGAGACGTGTCGGCGGGATCACGGTCGTCGAACGTGCGCTGGTAGCCGCGTGCGACGATCAATCCCAGCCCTACGATCGCTCCCGCGTACACGAGGCGCGCGGGTATCTGCCGCCACCCGGTCATGCACCAGCCGTTGAACATCTTCACGACGTCGTTGGCGTTCGAGAACAGAAACAGGTCCTTCGAGAAGTCGACCCACAGGCCCGTGGCAAACACCGTCAACGCGAGCTGCCCGTAGCGGCTGCTCGTCGGCCAGCCCTCGGTGAACACCAGCGCCGCGAACCCTCCGAGCAGCACCGCATCCGTGATCTTCGGCGCGGCGTAGAAGAACATCTTCTGGTTCTTCGTCCGCAGCCCACGCGCGTAGGTCCACCCGAACCGAAATTTCCCCGACTTGGGATCTCGCCCCGGGGGAAACAACCGCATGCCCACGACATCGCCGCCGACGAGCTCTGCAGCGAGCGCGTGACTGCCCTCGTGCAACGACACGCCGACCAGGTACGTCGGCACCGCGAGCGCGAGCCCCGTGTAGACGAGGTCGCGATTGCTCGGCTCGGCGTGGGCAGCGCCTCCCACGAGGAGGATCGCCACGAGGAGCATCCGAGCCACGACGTCAGTGTACCGCGGGCGCCGCGACCCACAGTTCGTCGGTGGCGACAAACCCGAGTCGCGCGGCGAGCCGCAGCGACGCGATGTTGTCCTCGGTCGCGCCCCATACGGGCTCGCGGCCGTTCGCGCGTTCGGCGCGGATCAGCGTCGACGCCACGATGGTCGCGAGGCCGAGCTGCCGCGCGCCGGGCGCCGTGTCGACGCCGATGTCGAACCACGCATCCGACGTCGCCGACGCATACGCGAAGCTCATCGGGATCCCGTCGACCCACGCGGTCCACACGGTCGCCCACTGCCGCGCATCCTCGAGCTCCTCGCGCAGGTCCTCGGGCAAGTGCGCGAGCGAGGCGTCGTCGGTGAGCGGCGCCGCGCCCTCGTAGTCGGGCAGCGCAGTCGGATCCGGCAACGTGTGCAGCACGGCGCGCACGACCGGACGGGGTAGGGCCATCACGATGTCCTCGCGCTCGCGCGGCACGAGCAGCGTGTGCTGCGGGAACTCGAGCGCCAGCGTGAGCACCGTGTCGACAGACGGCCGCCCATACACGCAGATCAGCGGCTCGGCGCCACCATCGTTCCCGACGCAGCCCTCGCGGTGCCAGCTCGCCGGATCACGCGCGAGGTCGTGGGCCTCGACCCAGCGCGGGAGGTCGGCAAGCAGCAGCTTCGTCGTCACGAGCCCTTCTGCAGACCCCGCAAGAACCCGATCGCCGCCTTCGCATCGTCGAGGAGGCACGGACTGAACGGCTTGCGTGAGCCCTTGATGCGGCGAACCATCGCGCGCTCGAGTGGCTGCACCGCACGGCCGTCCTTGAGCGCGCGCAGCTTGGACACCGCCTCCTTGCGCAGCTCGCACGACGGCTCCTGCTCGAGATCGAACGAGTACGCGACCAGCCAGTCGACCTCGTTCTCGAGCGAGACCTCCTCGATCACCTTCCGCACACCATGGCGCCGCGGCAGGTTGTCGCTGATCGCGGCCTTGAGCAGCAGCTCCTTGGCCTCGGGATCCTTGGTCTTGCCGACCCAGATCCGGAACGCCTCCGCGACCACGATCAGGTCCTTGTCCGCCGCCATCGCGCGCAGGTTCGCGCGCAGCGCCGGCTTGGCCTCGAGATCGGACTCGAACTTGAGTGCCTGCTCGTACGCGTAGAGCGACTTGCCGCTCTCGTGCCGTGCCGCACGCGCGTGCCCGAGGATCAGCTGCGCCATCGCATCCCGGTCGATCGCCGCGCCCTTGGCCTCGAGGATCTCGATCGCCTTGTTCGGATCGCCGCGCTCGAGCGCTTCGTTCGCCGCACCCGCCACCGTGTTCGGATCGAGGCCGGCCTCGCCGCCACCGCTGCTTCCGCTCCCACCGCGCGCCGTCAGCACGGCGATCACGACACCGGCGACCAGCGCGACACCGAGGATGCCCACGTATAGCGCTAGCTTGCGCTTCGGTTTCGCGGCCGCCATCACCATCGACGCGCCGCGCGGATCCGGCTCGAGTGCGTTCGCGATGCTGGCTGCTGGATTGCTCTGCGAGAGTCGCTGCTCCGGCGTCAGCCCGAAGATCGGCTCGCCCGACGGACCCGTGTACGGCAAGCCGAGGCCGACGCCACCGGCTGGAATCTTTGCCTGCGAACCGCGCTGCCCCGCGGCAACGCCGGGTGGCAACCCCGCCCCCTTCGGCGGAGTCGCGACCCGCTTCATGGCCGGCGACGACAGCTCGTCCTCGATCGACGCGAGAATGTTCTCGCTGTGGGCCTCGGTCGCGAAGTCGCTCGCGCCCGTGATGTGGACGTTGCCGTCGAGCGAGACGAGCGGCTGACTGCCGGTATCGCCCGGGCGCTCGAAGTTCACATCCGTCACGCCGCCATCGGGCGTGTGCAGCGCTTCCTCGACGGCGGCGAGGAAGACGTCCGCGGTCGCATAGCGATCGCTCGGCTTCTTGGTCAGGCCCTTGACGATCAGGCGCTCGATCGACGACGGGATCGGGCGGCCGCCCTTGATCAGCCGCGTGCGCATCGCCGGCACGGGCCGCGCGGTGTGCATCGACATCACCTCGAGCTTGTCGTCCGAATAGAACGGCGGCTGCCCGGCGAGCATCTCGTAGCCCATGATCGCGGCCGCATACAGATCCGCGCGACCGTCCATCGGATTGCCGAGCGCCTGCTCGGGCGCCATGTAGATCGGCGTGCCGAATGCCATGCCCGCCTGCGTGAGCTTCACGCCGTCGTCGAGGTCGTTCGCGGTCATGCCCTTCGCGATGCCGAAGTCGAGGATCTTGGCGTAGTCCATGTCCTCACCCTGACGGACGAGGAAGATGTTCTCGGGCTTGATGTCGCGATGGATCAGGCCCGCACCATGGATGTGCGAGAGGCCGCGAAGAATATGCGCGAGGATGTGCAGCGCGCGACCGGGCGCGAGCTGGCCCTCTCCCTCGAGCACGTCGGCGAGCGACTTGCCGTCGAGCAACTCCATCGCGAGGTACAGCGAGCCGTCGGGCAACCGCCCCGAGTCATAGACGCTGACGCAGTTGGGATGATCGATCTTGCCGACGGCCAGCGCCTCGCGCTCGAAGCGATTGCGAACCTCGGGCGAGGCCGCGAGCGACGGATGGAGGATCTTGACGGCGACCTGTCTCCGCAATCCAACGTGGTGCGCGCGATAGACCAGGCCCATGCCGCCGCGACCCAGCGTCGAGTCGAGGCGATAGCGCCCATCGACGAGCATGCCGATCAGCTCCTCGCCGTCCCCGTCGACGGGAACCGGCGTATCGCGTGCGGCCGGTCCTGTGCCGTCCCTCGAGGCCATGCTCGGGGCTATTGTGCCACCGGCCGGCCCTGCCTCCCACCCGCGCCCGCACGAGAAATATCAGCGAGTTGGATCTCGCTACGAATCCTACATACACGGCTCAGCGGCCCCGGCCGACGTAAACCGCATGACCAAGGCAATCGCGTTCGCTGCTGTCCTTCTCACTGCGTGTGCGACCGACGGCGAGATCTCGCGCGGTCCCGAGCTCGACCAGGGTTCGGATCTCGCAATCGAGGACGTGGCGCGCGTGACGGGTGTCGTCCATGGCGTCACCTCGGGCCGGGTCGTTCTCGGCAACGACACCTGGCTCGACGCCCAGGAGATCTCGAACGGTGGCTTCGCGTTCGAGAACGTTCCGGCTGGGACCTACTTCGTGAAGCTCGAGGTCGCGGGCGTCGCGACCGAGACCCGGACCGTCACCGTGAAGAACGGGGCCGCGACCGTGGCGCTGACGGCAACCGCCCTCGCCGCGGGCACCTTCTCCTACAACTGGTCCAAGGATGCGAGCCGCGGTGGTCACGAGCAGGGCACGGCGGTCGGCTCTGCCCGCAACATCCTTCGCGACGCCTACAACATCGAGCTCTCCGACGAGGATCAGGTGTGGAGCGACGAGCATGCCGCGCGCCTGCTCCAGACCATGCGCTCGGTGCCGCAGCCGAACTCGGCCGGGTATGCTCCGACCGAGCTGACCCCGACAGCGTGGGTACTCTCGTCCGGCGGCCACTCGCATGATGGCGGCGTCGTCCACATACCGGCCCGCGCGTTCGCCAGCACGGCCGATCGGTTCTTTGCCCGCGAGCTCCACACGCAGGTCGTCGACTACGTCACCGACGGCGGCGCGAACCGCTCGGCCGTCGAGAAGATCCTCCTCAACCGCTACGGCATCCGCGCGTTCCAGTTCCACAACACCGAGAGCGTCAACCTCATCTCGATGCTCGAGGACATGCCGGCAGGCCTGCGCTCGGTGTCGGGCCTCAAGACGGTCATCAAGCGGGAGGGCGGTGCGCCGGTCCGCGCGACCGTCAGCGAGGGCTACCTCGAGATCGCGCACAACGCGTTCACGGTCGACCGCTCGGACTCGATGCTGAACCTCGTGCGCGAGAAGGCGCGGTTCATCGTGACCCCGGCACTACAGGCGGCCTGGGGCGAGGGCGACGTTGCCGACGCGATCGCGAACTTCGTCACCGCTCCCGACCAGATGTCGCCGGCGGCGGCGGCGATGATGAACGCCCTCGATCTCGAGGCGGCGTCCCCGATCGCGAGCGTCTCGATCAAGGCCCAGCAGCGCACGGTGACCCTCGAGCTCGGCATGAATCCGGGCGACAGCGCGTCGAGCGCGGCGGTCTACCTGTTCGACGACCTTGGCCAGTACACCTTCGTGGGCCTCAACCCGACCAGCGCGGAGGGCACGACCGTCCGCGGCCAGGTGACCCTGCCTCGCGGCGGAACCTGGCGCCCGGACGTCATCGTGCTCCGTGACCGCCAGGGGGATGCCTCGATCCGGGACATGAGCGAGGTCGGCTGGCGCCTGGTGGTCGAGTAACTGGCGCAGAGACGGTTGCAGCAGCGTTGGTCGGTGTGTAGATTCCTCCCCCGACCACGCCCAAATAGCTCAGTTGGTAGAGCAGGGGACTGAAAATCCCCGTGTCGGCGGTTCAACTCCGTCTTTGGGCACGACAGAACTTGGCGAGATCGCTGATTCCTCGACGGAATTGCGGATCCCCGGCGCGGAGGCGCTAGCGCCTCCAGTGCCACGCATTGGCACATCGCGCGACCCACCGGCGTCCTACGTCCCGCCGGGCAGCCGCTGGATCGCGCTGACGAGGGTCGCCTCGTCAAGCTGGCCGTAGACGAGATCCACCATGTTGTTGAGCCGTGACCCAGGAGGCGCGACACGACGAGCAGCGACTCGCCGGCCTGGACGAGCCACGACGCGAAGGTCCGCCGCAGATCGTTCGGCGTGCACCGCGGGACACCAGCGCGCTCGCACGCGCGCGGCAGATCGCGTCCGACGTTCGCCATCCGGCAAGACGCAGACGTTCCCGACGAAGACGAACCTCAAGGTCGTGGTGACCGCGGCGATCTAGTTCCGGGCCCGAGGCTTGGCTGGCTTCTCTCGCGCGAAGCTGACCGTTAGCCGCGCATCGGCGTGTTGCGCGAGCGCTTCGAGCGTTCCGATCGTGGGGTTCGCGTCGGGGTTTTCGAGCTTCGCGATCTGCTGCTGCGACACGCCGGCGAGCTTGGCGAGCTGGGCCTGGGTCATCTTGAGATCGTCTCGCAACCAGCGGATCTGGATCGCGACCTCGAGGCGAGGACGCACCCACACCGGCGAGCCTCGACGCGGAACCGGACGCGGCGGGACATCGCCGTGGAGCAGGCTCGTTTCGAGCCAACCCTCGAGCGCCTCTTGCGCCATCGCGAGCGCTTCGAGCTTGGTCTTTCCGAACGTCTGGCAGCCCGGGCAGTCGGGG
>JANOPP010000560.1:0-5496 GCA_031421915.1 Myxococcales bacterium
GTCGAGTGTCGCCACAACTGCGGTCACGTCGAGCCGCCACTCGACCCGCAGCCCGGTCAGTCCAAGTACGCGGGCATGTGGGAGTTCGCGCTCGACCATCCCTACTGGCTGCCCGCCGGGCAGTCGCCGTTCCTCGAGGACGGCATGCCGGCCGCGATGCCCGCGTGGTGCTCGATCGGCGCGGGCACCTCGACGCCGCGCACTGGCGGTGGCTGCCCGGAAGCCGAGAATCCCTGCGTGAACTAAGCCGGGGGATTCGCCGCGACGTCGGGCGAGACCGAGCGGCGGGAGGCGGATCGCGACGCACCCCCGGAGCGCAGTGAGGAGCGGGCTTGTTGCCCGCGACGAGCGAGCACCGGACGTACGTCGCGAGGCGCCCGCGCCGCGACGGTCGCAGCCGGCGGCGCGGCGAATCCCCCCGGCTCACAGCAGGCCGTGGCGACGTAGCTTGTTGATGAAGGTCGTGCGCGGCATCCCGAGCGCCTTCGCCGCCGTTGATTGATTGCCGGCAGCTGCCGTGAGCGCGGCGGTGAGGCGGTGGCGCTCGATCTCCTCCATCACCGCATCGTGCGGCTTGGACTCGGTCGCCGCCACGACCTCGATCGGCTCGGGCATCGCGCGCTCCGGCAGCTCGAGATCGTCGACAGAGATCATGTCGCCGTCGCCGAGAACGAGCGCGCGCTCGAGGACATTCTCGAGCTCGCGGACATTGCCGGGCCACGTGTACGCCATCATCTGGGCCATCGCGTCGGGTGCGATCGCGCGCGTGGCGCGGCCACACCGACGAGCGACACGCGGCAACACGGCCTCGCACAACGCGGGGAGATCCGCGCGGCGTGCGCGCAGCGGCGGCACCGTGATCTCGATGACTCGGAGGCGGAAGTAGAGATCCTCGCGGAACTCGCCCCTGGCGACCATCTCCTCGAGGTTGCGATGGGTCGCCGCGATGATCCGGACATCGACGGCGACCGGCGTGGTCGCGCCGACGCGCAGCACGACGCGCTCCTCGAGAACGCGGAGTAGCTTGGGTTGCAGCTCGAGGGGCAGCTCACCGATCTCGTCGAGAAACAGCGTGCCGCCCTGCGCGAGCTCGACCGGACCGCGCCGCAACCGGGTCGCCCCCGTGAACGCGCCGCGCTCGTGGCCGAACAGCTCGCTCTCGAACACACTCGCCGCGATCGCACCGCAGTCGACCTGCATGAACGGCCCCTCGTCACGCGCCGAGCTCGCGTGCAGCGTTCGCGCGAGCAGACCCTTGCCGGTGCCACTCTCGCCGAGGAGCAGCACACTCGCGTCGCTGCGCGCGACCCGCTCGATCGTCGTGTGCAGCTCGCGCATCGCCCTCGAGTCGCCGATCAGCGTGGCGCCGTCGGTGGCCGCCTCGACGCGCTTGCGGAGGAACTGGTTCTCGTCCTCGAGACGATCGCGGAGCTCGCGGATCTCGGCGTTCTGCGCCTCGAGCGTGCGCGTCATGCCGGTGATCGTGCCGAACGCGCGGGCGTTCGCGAGCGAGACGGCAAGCTGGCTCGCGATCGCACCGAGCAGGTCGCGATCGTCGGACGAGTAGAGGTCTCCGCTCTTGCGTGGACCGAGCGTGAGCCAGGCGGCGATCCTCGCCTCGTCCCCGAGGCGGATCGGCACCGCGAAGCCATCGTCGGGAACGAGGGGTTCGTCGGGGACACCCTCGCCCACTGCGTGACCGATCATCCAGCCGTCGCCGTCGGCCAGGAAGAGCGCGCCCCACTCGGCATGGACGGCCTCGACGATCTGACCGACCGACTCGCGTGCGAGATCCGCGGGCTCGCGCAGCAGGGCGAGGCTCTCGCCGGCGTGGCGCAGTGCCTCGATGTAGTGCTGCCGGTCGCGGAAGAAACGCCGATCGACCCAGCCACCGACGCGCCCGCGGATCGGCCCGAACAGCGCGGCCGCGACGAGCCCGGCGACGAGGTGCGGCCACGGTCCGGTGTCGCCGAGGAGCTGGCCGGTGAACCAGCCCGCGGCGAGCACGACACCGAGGTAGATCACGGCGGCGGCGCCGGTGGTCATCGCGTAGCCGAGCGAGCTCTTGATCAGCCCGTCGACGTCGGCGAGCCGGATCCGCAGCACAGCGAGTCCGTAACCGAGGAACCACATCACCGCGACCGCGACGACGAACGGCTGATACCGATGGATCAGGAACCGATCGAGATCGATGAGGCCAATCGGGATCGCCGCGATGACCGGCACGGCGCTGAGGGCGTGCCCGAACAACAGCCAGCGTAGCTGCGCGCGGAGCTGACCGGACGCGACGCGGTGCGCGCGGAGCTGGGTGATCAGACCGAACAGCGCGTGGATCGGAATCAGTGCGAGCTGCGCGGCGATGCAGCCGACCGCGATCGACAGCGCGCGATCGCCGCCCCCGGCACGCCAGTCGACGACCGCGACCACGAAGGCGATCAAGGCGCCCGTCCCGAGGAGGCCCGACAGCGTGAATGCGCCGAGCCGCCACCGGCGCGCGAGGTTGCCGGCGCCCGAGCCCACCCGGTGCGGGAAGTCGATCGAGAGCTGCATCGCGATCGCCGGACCGACGAACAGCGCGACGAGGAACGTGGCACCGAGGACCGGGTGGACGATCAGCTTGGCCCATGACAGCGCACCGACGTAGACGACGGCATAGACGACCGCGGTCCGGTAGAACCGTCGTGCGTCGACGTCGTCGCCGCGCCCGATCCGCGCGATCAGACCGAGGACGAGCAGCACGGTTGCGAGCAGCGTGGCGACCAGCGCGCCCCATGGTGGTGGGGAGTGGCCGAGCAGAATCGTCGCCTCGCGACGGACGCCATCGCGCTCGACGGTGAGCACCACCGTCTCGCCGGGCTCGCGCGACAGCACGCGGAACGCGTAGTCGAGCGTGCTCGTCATGGCGTGACCATCGGCGGCGACGATCACGTCGCCCTCGCGGAGGCCCGCCGCCTCGGCGATGCCGCCCTCGTCGACCTGGACGATGCGCTGCCCGGTGAAGCCGAGGAACCCCTTCTCGGGCGCGCTCCACGCGACCACGACGACCGCGATCGCATAGCCAAGCGCGAGGATCGCCGGCACGACGACCCACCACGACGTCCGACGAGCCGGCGCGCTCACCGCCGGAACTTGCACGAACTCCCGGCCGGTCGTCTACGACGAAGTCACGGTGGTAGCGGGCAGTCGGCCGGGCACACCTGATAGTCCTCGAGGGCCGTGCACGTACCGTCCCCGCAGCGCAAGCGCGACGTGGCGCATGTCATCGCCTCGATCGGCGGGCACTGAGGATCGCACGTGGCCCAGCAGTCGGGATCCGCGCACCCTGCGGCCATGTCGCCATCGACATCGGCGTTCGCCACGCAGCTCTCGCGCGGCTGTGGCGACACGAACGTGAGCGACCAGACCTGAACCTCACCGCTCACCGCTCCGACGTGCAGTAGTTGATCGCGGAGCGGATCGTACGCAAGCGTCGAGAAGGCGAGCGCGGGCGGAGTCCCGATCGTCGGCAGCTGGACCCAGTCCACGATATTGTTCTCGCGCTGGAGCTCCCAGGTCTGACGCGCGGCATCGACGACGATCGGGCGACCTCGCGAGCCGGTCGCCATGACCAGGGGCGGAGTCGCGAGCGGCGAGTGAGCCGTCACGTGCGAATGCCACGTCATTCCGTCGAGCTCGAAGGTGGTGGCGAGCAGACCGTCCTTGTCCGATCCGCCGAACACCACCAGCGTCTGCGTGGTGCGATCGAACGCGAGTGCGTGGCCCTGACGCGCCGGCGCACCGACCGTAGGACGGAGGACCCACGCCGAGCCGTCCCACTCCCACGTGTCCGAATACACAGCGCCGACACCGGTCCCGCCCGTACCGAGAGGCCCGAGACCTCCGAACAGCACGGTGCGCCCGGCGCGTTCGTCGAGTGCCATGGCGTGAGCCTTTCGCTCGCCGAGTGCGCCGTTGAGGACGGGAGACACCGTCCACGTCGTCCCATTCCATGTCCACGTATCGCGGTAGTAGCTGGCTCCGATGTTGCCGCTGAACATTACGACCTCGTTCCCGGTCGGCGAGCTCGCCGCGGCAGCTGTGCAGCGCTGCGTTGGCGCCGCGGGACTCTTGATCCACTGGATGCCGTCCCACCCCCATGCCTTGTCGACCGCGGTGAACACGGTCGCGCCAACGGCAGGGAGGTAGGCCAACGTCGCGTTGCATAGCGCAGTGGGTTTGACGGGGTTTGCGATCGGGACCCACTGTGACCGGTACCCCTCCTGATCGCCGAGAGTGTTCGCGACCATGCCCTGCATGTTCTGCCCGCCGTAAACCAGTAGCTGATGGTCAGCAGAAGCTGGATCATAGGCGATCGCGCCATTGCGGCGTGGGACTGATGTGTCGGGGGCTAGTTGCCACGCACCGTCGTACAGCCATGTGTCGCCAAACGTCATGTTGTCGTCGGCCCCTCCGAAGAGAACGACCCGGCGGCCAAACGGATCCCCTGTCATCATCGCTGACTGCCGAGCCGGCGGTTTCGCGCCGGACTGCGCCGCCGTCCACCGGTCCCCATCGAACACCCACGTATCGTTGAGCAGCGTAGCTCCACGACCACCAAACATCACCAGCTCACCGGACGCATCCGATCGCTTGAAGTAGGCGATCGCCGTCGCACTGCGCGGCGGGGGCTGGCGCCCCATGATATTGACCCAGCCGGTGGCGTTCCACTCGAAGGTTCCACTGCCGTCGAAGGCGATGAGCTGCTTGGTCAGGACGTGATAGCCCGCCGCGATCACGACCGTAGGTCCCTGACCAGTCTGGGTTCGCTGGCTCCAATCGACACCGTCCCACTCCCATACGCCCAACGCCGCATCCGTCTTGACGAACAGCACGACGCGATCACGCATCTGGTCGTACGCGAGCACGGGCAACTTGGTCGCTGGCGGTGACGTGCGCGGCAGGAGCTGGCGCCACTGGTTGCCCCGCCAGAGCCAGGTCTCGTTGGTCGCGCTCGACGTCGCGGTGCCACCGAACAGCAAGATCGAGCTCTCGCCCGGATTGGGGCGCTCGATCGTCACCATCGCGTGGTCGTAACGCGCGGAGAGCTCGCGTGGCGTCTCGCGCCGCCAGGTCGGGTACTCGACCGCGCACCGCGAGGAGCAGCCATCACCCGACAGTGCGGCGATGCCCTCGTCGCACTGCTCGCGGAACAGGTCGACGTTCCCGTTGCCGCAGGTCTCGTCCGAGTCACAGCGCGCCGAGCAGTTGTCCTCGCCGACTGCATTGCCGTCGTCGCACGCTTCGCCGAGCTCCACGATCTCGTTGCCGCAGATCGAGTCGACGCACGCACCGGCGATGCAGTGGCCGTTGATCACGCCATCGGCGTTGCACTCGCTGCCCTCGGGCCCCGTGCGGCATGACTCCACCTGCTCGGTGGTCACACACCGCTCCGCGACGCACTGGAGGGCCTCGGGACAGCTGAGGTCTCCGCACTCGACCGTGTTCGCGCGGATGCAG
>JANOPP010000561.1:0-2416 GCA_031421915.1 Myxococcales bacterium
TCGGCGCGCGCGTCGATCGGCTTGGGAATGGACGTCGGAGATCTCGTCGCCGACAGATTGATCTTGACCGTTCCTCCGGCTTTCCGGTATTCGGACCTCTTGCTCAATTTCTTCGGGCGGGACGGAGCCTTCAGCTATGAACGAGCCAACGTTGAACTTTCAAGCACCGCTGATCAATCTCTGCATCGGGCTCCAGCGCTCGATCGACTCCGTTGGTCACGCCATGCGGGCTATCGAGGAGTACCGTCCTGCTCGGGACCACGCGCTCCCTCCAGGCGTGATCGTGGCGGTTGGCGTCAGCACCGAGAGCCATGTTCCTGGAGCGCCGATCGCTGTGCAGATTGGGCCATCTATCCCGATGGAGCATCGCAACACATTTGCAACCTCATGGCTGCTACAGAAGGGCTTCGCTGATGTGATCACGGTGCTCAGCTCATTCGCGCTCCAGCAACAACGCTTGTTCGCAGCGGTGGAGGTGCTCAAGCGCGAGTGCTCTACACTTGACGACGTTCTTGCAGCGACTTCTCTCGAATCAGAGGAAGCGATCAGGTTCGACCGCCGGACCGTTCCCTACAAGCTTGGAGAGCTACGTGACTCTGCTGCACTTGGCGACAACACCGACTACACAGACCTCGAGCAGCGCGTTCTTTCCATCAACCGGGCACGCAACTGTCTAGAACATCGACATGGATTTGTTGGGCCGCAAGACTGCGGAGATGGTGTCGATGAATTGCTCCTAGACTGGGTCGGTCCCGACATAACCGACGGACCGAACGGACAAACGGTCATCCCCGGCGAACTCGTTGAGTCGCTACACGTCAACTTTCGTACGAAGCGCCGAAAGGTCTTTGAGCGCGACATGCTCATCACGCTTTCGCCGCGCGAGTACGTGGAGATTTGTTGGACCGTGAAGGCGTACGCTGAGGAGATTCAAGCCGGCACCACGACGAAGATGCAAAACGATCCTAGCCTCGCTCGCTTCCTGAGTGCGGCTGCATGAGACGGGACTTCACCTGGGCTCTATCAGCCGAGATGGCTCATCACCGCATCACCATCACCGTAGAGCAGCTCCACGGTTGACCTCTCGTCGAGTACCTCGCGCGCAACGAGCTCATCGACAGCCACCTGATACTGCTTGCACTGCTGGTGAGCGCCACTGATCACGAGCGCGACACGAAGGGCGGCGATGGAGTGTCTCTGCGAGGAGGCCATCGCGGCCCCTGCTAGTTGAACTCACCGCACTGATCGAGATCGCGGCCGATAACATGCGGGGCCAGATCTGCGCTGAGACTACGCGGTACCGCGCCGCTGGCGTTACTGCTGACCGTTGGCGAGTAGCTCGTTGGCGGCTCTCGCCGCTGCCTTGCGCTGCGCCGCGAAGAAATTCCGTACCGAGGCCTCGTACGCCTTCCCATTCTGGCTAACCTGCATCCCCATCACCCGGCGATCGCGCGGGGTCAGGCCACCAGCCGCGATCTTGGCGATCTGGCGCTCGGCCCACCCGAGCTCGTAGTGCTCAGGACGGAGCTGTGGGAATTCCGTCTCGCACCGAATCAACCGGTCGAGCTTACGCACGTGGTTGAGGCTGTTCTTGAACGGCTTCGCGACGGTGTTCCAGAGTTCCTGCACCATGTCCTCGAGCTGAGGCCCACATTCGCATCCGATGCGCCAATGCTCCTTGGGCTCGGTCTGCTTCTCCATCACCCAGACCCACTTGATTTGGGTCGAGCACCGTTGGCACTTCTCGGACCGACGATCAAGCCGCTCAATCCGGTCAAGTAGCCACGGACCCATCTCAGCCATCGCACGAATAGTCAGCATCACATTCCTCCTGCCCCGAACCTCGACGCGACTTCCTGTACGCGCTGTCTCAGTGGCTCTCGGAAGGAGAGCATGTTGGACGTGAACGGCAAATCCACTCTCCCACGGGCACTTTGCCGTTCCTCGAAGAGCTGCTAGCGCGACGAGAACGCCCAGCTCGCCGTCTACGATGCTCGACGTCGCCGCGCTGAGCGAATGTCGATGACCTTCGCGCCGGTCGCGATGTTCGCGACCTTGGCGAGCGCCTGCTTTACCTCGCCACCGCGCGCCGTGGAGTAGTGCAGCTGCATTGCGGGTGTCGCGTGGCCTGAGATGGCGCGCGTCACCGCATCGTGAACGCCAGCGGCACGTGCGAGATCCTGATACGTGCGTCGCATGCCGCGGGGCGTGAAGCGATAGCCGAGCTTGATCGCCTTGCATACCGCGTCGAACGGCTTCTCCAGGCACGAGCGCGAGCGGTAGCCTCCAAGGACCGATGGGAACAGCAGCTCGCTGTGCCGCATCTTGTATGGCACGAGCACCTCTCTGACGTGCCACTCGAGGACGTCGAGTAGCTCCTTCGGCAGAGTGAGCCGCTGGTGCAGGTCCGTCTTCG
>JANOPP010000562.1:0-48025 GCA_031421915.1 Myxococcales bacterium
GGCTGCAGAACCGGGACTGCGCCTTGCCCTTTGCCTACCTCTGCGAGTGCGACCTGGTTCCGCCGGACCCCACCGCGTTCTAGCGACGTGCTACCAAGGTCGTCGATGCCGGTGATCCTCATCATCGACGACAACGAGACGGTCCGCGAGGGCCTCGCTCACGTCGTCAAGAAGCTCGGCCACGAGGCCGTGATCGCGGTCAATGGCGGCGCCGGCATCGAGGCGTTCAAGGCCAAGCGGGCCGACTTCGTGATCACCGACCTCAAGATGGAGGGCGGCACCGGCGTCGATGTCCTGAAGGGCATCACGGCGATCGACTCCGACGTCCCGATCATGATCATCACGGGTTTTGGCTCGGTCGAGACCGCGGTCGAGGCGATGAAGCTCGGCGCGTTCGACTTCATCACCAAGCCGATCCAGCCCGAGGTCGTGCGGCTCAAGGTCGAGCGTGCCCTCGAGCTGTGCGCCGTTCGCCGCGGTCGCCGCAAGGCCGACGCGATCACCGAGGTGTTCCACGCCGACGCCGAGGCGCGGTTCCCCGAGCTCGTCGGCAGCGGCGACAAGATGGCGATCGTGCGGCGCACCGTCGAGAAGATCGCGGCGAGTGACACCACCGTGTTCATCGCCGGCGAGAGCGGCACCGGCAAGGAGCTGGTCGCCCGCGCGATCCACCGGCTGTCCAAGCGCGCGAAGGGCCCGTTCATCAAGGTCAATTGCGGTGCGCTGACCGAGACCCTGCTCGAGAGCGAGCTGTTCGGTCACGAGAAGGGCGCGTTCACCGGTGCCATCAAGCAGAAGCTCGGCCGGTTCGAGCTCGCCGACAACGGCACCCTGTTCCTCGACGAGGTCGGCGACGTGCCTCCTGCGATGCAGGTCAAGCTCCTGCGCGCGCTCCAGGAGCAGGAGTTCGAGCGCGTCGGCGGCGAGCACCCGATCAAGGTCAACGTCCGCGTGCTGAGCGCGACGAACAAGGATCTCGAGGCCGAGGTCGCGTCGGGGCGATTCCGCGAGGACCTCTACTACCGACTCCACGTTCTCCCGGTGAAGCTGCCGCCGCTGCGCGAGCGCCGCGAGGACATCCCGCACCTGTGCACGCACTTCATCAGCAAGCTCGGACCCAAGACCAACCCCCGCGTGCGCGCCGTCGGTGACGCTGCGCTCGGCCGGATCATGGCCTATCACTGGCCCGGCAACGTCCGCGAGCTCGAGAACGCGATCGAGCAGTCGCTCGTGTTTGCCGAGAGCGACGAGATCATGCCGAGCGCGCTGCCGCAGTTCCTCCAGGGCGGCGCCGAGGAGGATGCCCTCAGCGTGCCGCGCGAGCTGTCGCTCCCCGAGATCCTCGACGATCTCGAGCGCCAGCTGATCCTCAAGGCATACACCAAGGCTAGTCGCGTCAAGACCGAGACCGCCCGCCTCCTCGGGATCAAGACCTCGGCGCTCTACTACAAGCTCGAGAAGTACGGCATCGAGTAACGAGACAGTGAGTCTCGCCGCGCGAGCGTGCGCACTCTGGCGAGCCGGGCTATCGATACGTCATGTTCGATCGTGCGAGGCTCGAGGTCTGGTCACACGCGGCGCTGCGAATCGTCGCGGGCTTCGCGTTCTCGCTGCACGGGATGCAGAAGGTGTTCGGCGTGCTGACGACCCGAGCGACGCCGGAGCTGTTCACGCAGGCGTGGTTCGGCGGCGTGATCGAGCTCGTGTGCGGCGCCATGATCGCGCTCGGCGTGTTCACCCGGCCGGCGGCGTTCCTCGCCTCGGGCACGATGGCCGTCGCGTACATCCAGTTCCACTGGAAGGGTCAGCTCGGCGCGGGCCTGCTCCCCATCGTCAACGGCGGTGAGCTCGCGCTCGTCTACTGCTTCCTGTTCCTGTGGTTCGCGGTCCGCGGATCCGGCGGCGTCTCGGTCGATCGCGTCCTTGGTCGCGACTGATCGTGCGATCGAGATTCAGGGCGCGTTCTCGTACTTCGCGAGGCACGCCCTCAGCTCGGCATCGAGAGCCTGGCCGCGCAGATCCTGCTCGGCAGTCGGCGTCGCCGCGGTACCGAGCTGATCCTTCAGCGTCGTGCGGTACTCCTTCCACGCGGTCTGCACGTTCGTGGTGCACGCCTTGTCCGTGCACGCACACATCTCGGTCTTCAGCGCGTCGAGCCGGGTCAGCACGGCGTCGAAGCCCTGCCCCTTGTCCCGCGCCTTCGCCCGGCACGTCCGGAATTGCTCCTCGAACGCGCGGCCTCGC
This sequence comes from Myxococcales bacterium, assembly GCA_031421915.1. GTDB lineage: Bacteria > Myxococcota_A > Polyangia > Haliangiales > Haliangiaceae > JABFXX01. Next base: position 2,245 of record JANOPP010000562.1, read on the forward strand.
TTCTCCTGGTCGGCGCTCGCCTTGTCGGTGCCGTGCTTGTCGCGGAACGTCTTTCTGAGCGCCGTCAACTCGGCCTGCACCGTCGTCGAGCACGCCGCATCGGTGCACGCGCACATCTTCGTGGCGAGCGCCTCCATCGCTGCGAGCGAGTCGTCGAACGCGTCCGGCTGCTTGGTCCCGCCGCACGCTGCGAGAGCGATCACCGGCAGGCAGACGAGGCGCATGCCCGTCATGCTAGCGCGAAGAGGCGCTACTTCGCGAACGGCGGCTGTGAGGTGGGCGCCGGCACACCGTAGCGGTCGCGCGCCCACGACAGGAACGCGTCACCGGTCAGATCGAGCGCGGCCTTGCAGACCTCGGTGACATGCACCGGGAAGTCCTTCTCGACGACCCACTTGAGGAAGCTGCGATCCGGCCCCGCCGCGAGCTCGTGCACGGGTGCACCGCCGTGCTTGCCGAACCCGAGGACGATCACCTCGCCCTCCCAGCGAAGATGGCGCGACGGACCGACCCACTGCGCGCGCTGGGCACCCAGCGGATCCGCTTTGCTCGCGATCTGATCCCAGCCCTGACCGTCGAGCTCGAAGTGGCGGAGCATGCCCGCGAGCACGCGACCGGTCGCCGCGACATCCGCGCTCGCCGTGTGAGCGGCTGCGAACTCGCCGCCGACGAACCGCTGGTGCGCGTGCTGGAGGCTGCGCGGCTCGCACTGCTGCCAGAGGCGGAACGGGTCGACGATCTTGGTGGTCGAGAAGTCGAGCAGCGGCTGGCCGATGCGTGCGTACTCGGCCTGCAGCATGTCGATGTCGAACGCGAGGTTGTAGCCAATGATCACGTCCGCGGTCGCGAACAGCGCCGTGATCTCGGCCGCGACGTCGGCGAACGTGGGGCAGTCCGCGAGCTCTTCGATCGAGATGCCATGCACGGCCTGCGCGCCCGGGTGAATCGAGACGGCCGGCTTGATCCGCCAGACCTTGCTCGGTGCACCTTCGGCGAGGCCCTGCTGCACGCACAGCTCGATCACCTGATCGCGAACGCGGTCGGTGCCGGTGGTCTCGCAGTCAAACACCAGGATCATCGGTTCCGTGACGGGCGCCGGGCTCGGCTCGCTGGCGGGCGCCGCTGCCTGCTCGATCGCCTGCTCACAGGCGGATGCCTGCGCAGGGCGCCACTCGAACAGGGACAACGTGCCTTCCACGTCCATGACCCTAGACGAGGCCTCTGACACCCAGCACCGTCAGATCGCCAAGCGATCGAATACCTTAGCGTTCCGAGGGATCGGTCCTGCGGCATCCGCTACAGTCGCGGCGTGCGAGTCGCCGTCGTCCTCGTCCTGCTCGCGGCCTGCAAGGTCGATGCGCCTCTCCCGATCACCACCTCCTGGTACGACGGGTTCGAGCGCGACAGCCTGGGCGACCTCTACGACGCGACCGGCTCCGGCTACCGGACCAGCGCCGGCCAGCTCTCGGCCAAGGGCGCGCACAACCATCCGCTGTGGCTGCGCAAGAAGCTCCCGCGCAACGTGCGAATCGAGTTCGATGCCTGGTCGACCGAGCCGCGGGGCGACATCAAGGTCGAGATCTTCGGTGACGGGAAGTCCTACGACGCCGACGGCGGTGCGTACACGGCGACCGGCTACGAGGTGATCTTCGGCGGCTGGGGCAACTCCAAATCGATCATTGCCAGGCTCGACGAGCACGGCAAGGATCTCGCCCAGCGCGCCGATGTCAAGGTGATCCCCGACAAGCACTACCACTGGAAGATCGAGCGCCAGGGCAACAAGGTCACCTGGTGGATCGATCCGCTCGCGACCCCGCCGAACGGTCAGCCTGTCGCACCGTTCCTCGAGCTCGTCGATCCCGCGCCACTCGAAGGTCCAGGGCACGAGTATTTCGCGTTGAACAACTGGGAGACGGATACCTGGTTCGACAACCTCGTGATCACGCCGCTGTAGGCTAAAATCATCCACTCGAGACCGCTCGAGCCTGGGGATGGAGCAGTTCGGCAAATACTCACTGATCCGCAAGATCGGTACCGGCGGTATGGCCGAGGTGTTCCTCGCGCGTACCACCGTGGCGCAGGGTCTGAACAAGACCCTCGTCATCAAGAAGATCCACACCGCGTACGCGCGGAGCCGGCAGTTCGTCACGATGTTCGTCGACGAGGCGAAGATCGCCCTGTCGCTCAACCACCCGAACATCATCCAGGTGTTCGACTTCGGTGCCGTCGGCGACACGTACTTCCTCGCGATGGAATACGTCGAGGGCATGGACCTCTTGCGCCTCTTGCAGGAGGCCGCGAAGGCCCGCCTTCGCCTGCCCTACGGGCTGTCCGCGTACATCGTGCAGCAGGTCGCGAAGGGCCTCGACTACGCGCACCGCAAGACCGACGAGTTCGGCGAGCCGCTCGGCATCGTGCACCGCGATATCTCGCCGCAGAACATCCTGTGTTCGTGGGACGGCGGCGTGAAGATCGTCGACTTCGGCATCGCTCGAGCGCGCGACGTTCACGAGGAGCAGGGCGTCATCAAGGGCAAGTTCGCGTACATGTCGCCCGAGCAGGGACGCGGCGAGCCGGTCGACTGTCGCTCCGACGTCTTCGCGGCCGGCATCGTGCTGTTCGAGCTGGTGTGCGCGCGTCCGCTGTTCCACGGCAAGGGCAAGGAGGCGCTCGAGATGGTCAAGTCGGGCGCGATTCCGCGGCCGCGCGACTTCGCACCCGAGCTGCCGGAGTCACTCGAGCGGATCATCCTGCGCGCACTCGCGTTCCATCGCACCGACAGATTCCAGACCGCGCGCGATCTGCAGCACGAGCTCGGCAAGTTCCAGCTCGAGTGGGGCCAGAAGGCCGGCCACCTGATCGACAATAATCACCTCGCGCAGATGCTGTCGCAGCTGATGCCGGCCGAGCAGCGGGTGGTCACGCCGCGCCCGGCGTTCGAGGGCGATCCACGCGCACCATCGGCGAGCGAGGACAGCGCGACCGACGACGTCAGCGAGCCGGCGATCCCGCAGCCGATCCTCCCCGAGCCGAGCGCGATGATCGACGTCAACGCACTGGCGAACGCCGCCGCGTCCCGGCCGACGCGCGCACCGACGCCGCCGCCGGTGACCCTCCATCCAGAACCCGAGCCGCGCGCGGCCACGCGCGATCGGGAGCGCAAGCACGTCTACGTGCTGCAGGGCATCCTCCGCGGCATGGCGGCGCTCGAGAAGAAGCTCGGCCCGTCGGGCGCGATGCGCCTCGTCAACGACTTCTACAAGGTCGCCCGCGACGTCGCGTTCAAGCACCAGGCGATCCTCGACATCCCGAAGCTGCCGCCCGACGGCAAGGACGTCCCCGTCGTCGAGCTCGCGTTCACGCCGGTGCCGAGCACGGCGACCGGTGAGACCACGGTGCGCGTCGTCGTCGGTCTCCCGATCGCGGGCGAGGACGACGCCGGCCGCGCGATCCGGCTCGCGCTCGCGCTCGTCGATGCGCTCGACGGCATCGGCTCCGACGTCGAGCCCGAGCTCCGCCTCGCGCTCGCGGTCCAGCGCGGCGTGGCGCTGCTCAGGAAGCCGTCCAAGAACACCAGCAGAAACCCCGGCGAGCACATCTTCGAGATCGAGGAAGCCACGGCCGCGTTCGCGCAGAAGCTCGCACGCCAGGCCCGCGGTGCCGAGATCCTCGTCGGTGGACGCGTGTTCCGCTCCGCGCGCGGCGAGTGGAACTTCGAGGCGCTGCCCGCGATCGATCTGCCCGACGAGTCCCCGGGCGGCACCAGCTCCAGCAAGAGCCAGGTCGACGAGGACACGGATCCCGGCACCAAGCGCGCGCGGGTCTATCGCCTGCGCGGTCCCAAGGAGCGCGCCCAGCGGCTGCGCGAGCGGCGCAGCTCGGATCCAGGGGGCCGCCTGCACGGCCGCGACCTCGAGCTCAAGGCGCTGCGCGATGCGTGGCGCGACGTGCTCGTCACCAAGCGCAAGCGGCAGATCGTGATCGTCGGCGACGCCGGCGTCGGCAAGCGCACGCTGGTCCGCCAGTTCATCGAGAGCATCGGGCGCGAGGAGGCCGTCGTGATCCGCACGACCGGCCGCGTCGGCACCGCGATGACGCCGTACGGGGTGATCGCGGATCTCGCGCGCGACGTGCTCGGTCTCGCCGAGGACGCGGAGCCGCACGAGGTCGAGCGCCGCCTGCTCCGTGCGATGCCGCTGATCTTCCCGGGCGAGGAGTCCTCGCGCGAGGCACGCAGCGCGCTGCAGGTCCTCGGCATGTTGCTCGGTGCGCGCGGCGCCGCGCCCGCCGAGGCGATCGACTCCGACACCCGGCGCCAGACGCTGCTCCTGCTCCTCAACCGCATCGAGCAGAAGCTCGAGAGCGAGAAGCCGATCATCCTCGTCGGTGAGGACATCCACTGGGCCGATCAGGACAGCCAGGAGCTGTTCGCCGCGCTGCTCAAGGTCGAGACGCCGCGCCCGATCTTCGGCCTGATGACGAGTCGGCCCGAGCCGCGGATTCTGATGCTCGCGCGCGAGCTCGGTACCGAGCTCGTGATCCTCGACGAGCTGCCAGAGGCCGCCCGCAAGGAGCTGCTCGCCGAGCGGTTCGTCCCCGGTCACGACATCGAAGAGCTGGTCGAGCAGATCGTCGCGCGCGCCGGCGGCAACGTGTTCTTCATCCAGGAGCTGCTCGACACGTTGACCGAGCGCGGCATCGTCGTCGCCGACAACGACGACGGCGAGCACCCGGGCCAGCTGCGCTGGGTCAAGCGCGACGCGCGGATCGACGTGCCCTCCACCGTCGAGGATCTGATCCTCACGCGCATCGATGCGCTCCCTACGTCGGAGAAGGACTCGCTCGTCCACGCCGCGGTGCTCGGGCGTCATGTCTCGGCTCCCGCCCTCACGCTCCTTCTCGGCCGCCCGGTTCGCCTCGAGCTCGACGAGCTCGTGCGCCGTGGCTTCCTGTCGCCCGCCGACGGCGAGTACCGGTTCAAGAACGACATGACGATGACCGTCGCGTACAGCCTGATCCCGCACGAGACGCGGGTGCAGATGCACCGCTCCGTCGCGTCCCGGATCGCGGGCGCCGCGAGCTATCGCGTCGGACAGGACGACGCACTGATCGCGCGCCACCTCGAGCTCGCGGGTGACGACAGTGCCGCGGCCGATCGCTACCTGCGCGCTGCCAACCACGCCGTCGATCTCGGCGGCAACGCGGACGCGTTCCGCCAGCTCACCCGCGCACTCAAGCTCCTCCTCCCCACCGATCACGATCGCCGGTTCGGTGCACATCGCGTGCGCGAGGAGATCTTGCGCCGGATGGCGAAGCGCCCGCAGCAGCTCCGAGAGCTCCACGCGATGCGCAAGGAGGCCGACGCCACCGGTGAGCCCGGCAAGCTCGCCACCGCGCACTGCGCGCTCGCGCAGTTCTACATCGACGTCGGCAAGGCACCCGCCGCCCTGCGCGCCGCGATGCCCGCGATGCAGTTCGCGCGCGATGCCAAGGATCCGCTGCTCGAGGCCGAGGCCCTCCGCCTGCGCGCCGCGATCGCGCGCCTCGTCGGCAACGCCGAGGAGTCGCTCCAGCTCGCCGACCAGGCGCTCGCGCTGTGCGATGCCGCGGGCGCTTCCGGTGGCACCGAGACGGGCCGCCCGTCCTCCGCCGTCCTGATCTCGCGCGCGACGATCCTCAACCAGCGCGGCACGACACTGTGGAACATCGGCCGCCTCGAGCAGGCGATCGAGAGCTACGCCGAGGCGCTCGTCATTTACCGCGCGATCGGCATGTCGCGGCACGAGGCGCGCGCGCTCAACAACATGGGGATCGTGTTCGCCGCGCTCGGCGAGTACGAGGAGGCGCTCGCCCACTACAAGAGCGCGCTCAAGATCGATCAGGCCCTCGGCGATCGCTCGAGCATCGCGCTCAAGCTCGGCAACATCGGCCAGTGCTACTCGGACCTCGGCGACATCGACAAGGCCGAGAGCTACCTCAGCAAGGCGCTCAAGGTCGCCGAGCAGACGGGCGACCTCTCCGCCGCTGCCGACGCCGCCGTCTCGTGGGGGCAGACCAAGATGCAGCGCGGTGACACCAAGGCCGCCCTCGCGCTGTTCGAGCGCGGGCTCTCGCTCGCGACCGAGAACCGCGAGCGCTATCAGGAGATCCGCGCGCTCCAGTACATCGCCCTCGCCCACCTCACCGCCGGCGACCCTCCCGAGGCCGCGCTCGAAATGGCGCGCTCCGCGACCGACTGGGCGCGCAAGATGCCGATGCTCGTCGGCATCATCTACGGCCTGACGTTCCAGGCGCTCGCGCTGTCCAAGATGGGCCGCCACGACGAGGCGATCGCCGCCGTCGACGAGGCCGTCGTTCATCTCGAAGGCGCGCGCCCCGAGGGTGCCGAGCACGTCTATCGCTGGCGGTCAGAGATCCTCGCCGCGGCGGGCCGTACCGACGAGGCGAAGGCAGCAGCGACGCGTGCTGCGAACGAGGTCGAGGCGAAGGCCGCCAAGCTCCGCGACCCCGAGCTACGGCGACACTTCCTCGCGTCGCGTCAGCGCGCCGTCTGATCAGGTTGGCCGGCGCGTGCGGTTCTGGTGGGCGAGAAAGTTCGCTTCCTCCCACTGCTCGCGCAGCGCCTCCGCGTCCTCGATCGAGCGGTGCTTGTATACGCCGGGGGGAAAGTGCTTGGGGCAGACCCGATGGGCGAACTCCCAGACGTTGCGAATCGCGGTTGCGAGATCGGGGCTGCCGGGTTCGAGCCACGTGTCGGTCATCTCGGAGATATCGCGAAACTTCTTGATCGGCATCATTCGTCCTCGAGCTTGAAGTGCTTCGCAATACGCGCGGCGTCGCCCCAATCGTGCGGGCGAACTGTCCCCTTCTTCATCTCGTACAGCATCCGCGGCGTGACCACAGAAACAACGAGATCGCCAAACGGCTTTCGCTCCGATCGTAGGCTCGCGAAGTCATAGAGCTCTCCGAGTCGGGTCAGCAGATCGATGTGGAACGTACCTTCGGGCGGGTTGTACTGGACGGCAGGATACTCGCCCAGCAAGTCTTCCGCGGTGATCTCATCGATACAAGGATCGTCGAACACCGAGCGCAACGCCGCCTTCACGCGCTCGACGTTGTCACGATCAGGTTCGATGAACAGGTCGAGGTCTTCGGTCGCACGAGCGAGGCCGTGGATCGCCAGAGCGACCGCACCGAACACGACGTAGCGCGCCTGTTCTCGCTCGAGGGCAGCGAGAATCCGACGCGTCAGCTCGAAGTCCATTGCTCCATGTTACGGGTGAAACGTACGAGCGTCCAACCCGCCCGAATCTGGCTCCCTCGCCGCAGCGCTGACCACCGCGGCTCTGTTCATTGGCGGCGCAGCCGACGCTCGAGCCAGAACGCGCCGAGCGGCACGAACGACGCGATCATCGCGATCGCTTGCTGCTTCAACGCCCAGCGCTCCGCTCGCGCCGCCGCCGCGAGCAGCAGGACGAAGGCGACGAACAGCACGCCATGCAGCATGCCGACGATCTTCACCGCGCTCGGGATTCCCGCCGCGTACTTGAGCGGCATCGCGATCCCGAGGAGCACGAGATACGACACGCCCTCCGCGATGCTGATCGCGCGGAACCGCGTGAGCGCCTGCGATGCCACGGTCACCACTGTCCGGACAGCACGAGGCCGATCTTGCCGAGGCCCGCTTGCGGCGCGACGACGACGGGCGGCCGGCGCGGCGTGTTCATCACCGCGAGCGTGATGCCGGTCGCGATCATCACACCACCGACCGCGAACGCACTGACCGTCACGGCGCGCATTGCCCGCGCGTCGTCTTCGAGCACCCGGACGTTCTCGGGAAGCACCGCGTTCGGTGGATTCGACGAGTCGGCGCGGAAGTCGGCGACCGCGCGGTCGTAGGTGTCGTAGCGATCGCTCGTGACGCCGAACAGGCCGACGCCGACGCCCGCGAACACGGCGCCGCCCGCCACGAGCGCCCACGGCTTCCACCGGCTCCAGCGCCGCTGCAGCGGTCGCGGGCCCTGGATCGCGCGGTTCGTCGGCGAGTCCGCCGTCGGCGACGGTGCCGGGGCCACGCTCGCGGGCGGTGCCGCTTCGACGGCAGGCTCGCGCGTCGGAGGCACCGGCGTCGCCGGTGGCGGCACGCTCGGTTCCCGGGTCGCAGGCACGGGCGTCGCGGTCGCGGGTGGCGGTACGTCGTCGGCGCGAGCGACCGATGCGCCACCTACGAGGAGGAGCCCGATCACGAAGAGGATCCGCAGCATCACGAGGCCACCGTAGCAGACCTGTGCGAGGCGGCGGATCGACGATCGACCGCGCGGCCGAGACGCGCCGGCCGCGCTGGGCTACGTTCGCGCGCCCATGGCCGACGACGAGACCCCTGCCTCCGCGCCGGCCGACCACGGCAAGCCCCACCGAGCCATGCTCGTCGGGATCCTCGCGGGTGCGATCCTCGGGCTCGCTGCGAGCGAGCTCGTGCGGCGCGGCGTGATCAGTGCGGAGACTGTCGGATATGCGGTCGACTACGCCGCGTATCCGGCGGGGCAGATCTTCCTGCGCCTGTTGTTCATGCTCGCCGTGCCGCTGATCTTCTCGGCGCTCGTGACCGGGATCGCGGAGCTCGATCCCCGCGCGCTCGGTCGCCTCGGTTTGAAAACGCTCGGCTACACCGCGCTCGTGTCGACGATCTCGGTGCTGATCGGCCTCGCGCTCGTCACGCTGCTCGGCCCCGGCCACGGTGACAACAAGGAGCTGATCGAGCTCGCCGCGGAGCTCGCGAAGGGCCGTCCACCGATCGAGGCGGCGAAGGGTACGGGCATCACGGGCATCGTCTCGATGATCCCGACGAACCCGATCGCCGCGATCGCGAGCGGCGACATGCTCGGCCTGATCGTGTTCTCGCTCGCGATCGGCATCGGCCTCGCGACCGTACGCACCGACAACACCGCGCGCCTGCGCGAGACGATCGCCGGCCTCAACGAGGTCACGATGAAGCTGATCGCGGCCGTGATGAAGCTCGCGCCGATCGGCGTCGCGGGCCTGTTGTTCGCGAGCTTCTCGACGCTCGGCTTCGACCTGCTCGGCAAGATCGCGGCGTACGTCGGCGTCGTGGTGCTCGCACTCGCCGTGCACATGTTCGGCACGTACTCCGTGGTCCTCCGCGTCGTCGCGCGGCGCAGCCCTCTCGCGTTCTTCAAGGATATCCGCCTCGCGATCGCGACCGCGTTCGCCACGTCGTCGTCGAGCGCGACGCTGCCGACCACCCTGCGCGTCGCCGACGAGGAGCTGAAGCTGCCGCGTCACGTCAGCCGGTTCGTGCTCACCGCCGGCGCGTCGATGAACCAGAACGGCACGGCGCTGTTCGAGGGCGTGACGGTGCTGTTCCTCGCCCAGGTGTTCGGCGTCGAGCTCACGCTCGCGCAGTCCGCGGTCGTGATGCTGATCTGCATTCTCGGGGGCATCGGCACCGCGGGGATCCCCGGTGCGTCGCTGCCCGTGATCGCGATGATGATGGCGATGTACGGCGTCCCGGCTGAGGGCCTCGCGCTCATCTTCGGCGTCGATCGGTTCCTCGACATGTGCCGAACGACCGTCAACGTCGCCGGAGACCTCGTGGTCGCCGCGTGCGTCGCACCGGGTGAGCAGAAGCTCGCCGACGACGGCACTGGCTAGCCGCGCCACGTTGCCGCACCGGCAGCCCCGTGCAAATCGCCCCTGGATCTGCCAGGGTCCGAGTGTGCGCGGGATCCCAGGCAGAAAGCTCCTCATCGGGCTGCTCGGTATCTTCGTCGCGGCGGTCGTCCCGGCGGTCGTGCTGCCCACGCTCGTCTGCACCAAGTCCGGCATCGAGCTCCCGGACCTCGGCCCGGTCACACCGTTCGCGTTGACCGACGAGCGCGGCCTGGTGTTCACCGAGGATGGGTTTCGCGGTCATCCGACGATCGTCAACTTCGTGTTCACGCGCTGCGACACGATCTGTCCGGTAACCACCGCGCGGATGGAGCAGCTCCAGCACAAGCTGTCCGATCGCAAGGCCGAGTCGATCAAGCTGGTCTCGATCAGCGTCGATCCCACGTACGACACGCCCGCCCGGCTCGCCGCGTACGCCGAGCGATTCCACGCCCGGCCCGAGAAGTGGCGGTTCTTGACCGGCGACGGCGAGAAGGTTCGCGCGCTCGTCGAAGGCCCGTTCATGAACTCGATGATGAACGAGGGGCTGACCCCGTCGGGCGCCCCCGCGATCTCGCACAACGGCTACTTCGCGCTGGTCGATGCGAATCTGGTGATCCGCGGGGTCTACGACTCGAGCGACCTCCAGAAGCTCGACGAGCTGATGCGCCACGCGCGCTTCCTCGCCCGCACCACCCGAAGCTACAAGTTCGGCGGCGGTTAGCTACCGAGCGTCGCGAGGAACGCGTCCAGTGCTTCGGTCAAAGTGTCGAGCATCGCCAGCTTGCTGATCAGCGCGAGGTCGAGATCTGGAAGGCACCGGCTGCGCTCCTGCTGGACGTAGCGCTCGCCGTCGAGCGTGTACACGGACAGGACATCGTCTTCCCAGAACCACACTTCGGCAACTTCGAGGCGACGATAGGCCTCGAGCTTGTCGATACCTCCGCTGGTCCAGATCACCTCGATCACCAGGTCCGGCCGATCCTTCGCCTTCGGATTGGTCCCGAAGCAATAGCTCTCGTCGGGCTCGACTGCAGCTTCCTTGGGTCGTGCGCGAAGGAGCCAGCTTCCGTCGGGCCGCACGAGAATGTTTTGATGGCGACAATAGGCCTCGACCAGGCGACCTATCAGCGACTTGATGCCTTCATGATCACGCGAGGGACTCACCAGCTCGATCGCTCCGTCGAGGTACGTCATCCGCGGCGAGCTGCGATCTCCACGTACGGCGAGCACGGCTTCGAAGTCGGCCCAGGTCTTCCCGTACATTGCGATCCGTCGATCCGACGTGGGCACGTACTCGCCCAGCCGGACCGGTGTGGTCGTCGATCGAGAGGTCATCGCTGCCATCGTACCATCGGGTCGAGCAAGCGCGAGGCCAGCGATAAGGCCGTGAGATTCCGCCTTTCTCACGTCCGCGTCCGGCCGCGATCCGGACGTCCGGTCCACCCCGCGGACAGACCACGTGGCTTGCACCAGCTCCCCGCGAGGGCGACACTGCACGAGCGTTGGGACCGACCCTCGACATCGCGCAGGTCATCCTCGGGATCGCGATCCTGTACTGGGGCGCCGAGTGGTTGATCCGCGGCTCGGCCTCGGTCGCGCGCGCGTTCGGCGTCAAGCCGCTCGTGATCGGCCTGACGGTGGTCGCGTACGGCGCCTCGGCACCCGAGCTCGCGATCGCGACCAAGACCGCGCTGACCGGCCACCAGCCGATCGCGCTCGGCACCGTGATCGGGTCGTGCGCTGCGAACATCTCGCTGATCCTCGGGCTCACCGCGCTCGTCTCGCCACCGACGATCGACAGCCGCGTGATCCGGCGCGAGATCCCGTTCCTCCTCGGCTCGGCGATCGCCGTCCCCCTCCTGCTCCGCAACGGGATCCTGTCGCAGCTCGAGGGCGCGATCCTGATCGGCTGCGCGGTCGTCTTCACGATCGTCACGCTCACCGTCTCGGCTCGCATGGATCCCGACGACGTCGACGAGGACGACGGCCTCGAGGGCCAGCGCGCGGAGGAGAGCGGCGCCGTGATCGGCGGACGCGCCCGCCCCCGGGCCTCGCGCGGTGCCGCGTCGCTGATGACCGCGGTCGGCTTGATCCTCCTGGTCGCGGGCTCGGACCTGTTCGTGCGCGGTGGCCGCGGGCTCGCCTCGATGGTCGGGATGTCCGAGCGCATGCTCGGCCTGACCGTGATCTCGCTCGGCTGCGCCCTGCCCGAGCTGATCGCGTCGGTGATCGCCGCACGCCGCGGTCACGCCGCGCTGATGATCGGCTCGGTCATCGGGTCGAACCTGCTCAATGTATTTTTGGTACTCGGCATCACCGCGTACCTGCAGCCGATCACGTTCGGCGAGCGGATGCACACGGTCGAGCTGATCGGCCTGGTCGCGATCACCCTGCTCGGGGTGCTGGTCCTGCGCAGCGACCGGCGGATCTCACGCGCCGAGGGTGTCTTGCTGATCGCCGCCTACGTGGCGTTCATCGTGCTCTCGGGCCTGCTCTAGAAACCGATAGAACCGGACAGATCCCGGCAGGTTGGACCGAGAACAACCGTTCGCTATGAATGCGCATCGGCCATCTCAGGTGGTGGGAGCCAAAGACAGCAGCACCCCGTAGAGACGGATCGCACGCATTCACTATAACGCTCCGCGATGAAGACCACGCTTGCCGGATTTCTGTCCTTCTCGGCGCTGCTGGTGACTGGAATGACGGGCATCGCGAGCGCGGAGAACCCGAGCGCGGAGTTCGTGCAGGGCGACATCGGCGACGCCGCCCTCAATCCGCTCGCCACGCCGTGGACGCGTCCGCAGGCGACCTACCGGGTCGTCGACCCGGGTCTCCCGACGACGACCGGCGACGGCGTCTCGGCCGCGGTGTCGAACGTCATCTACCTCAACAACTGCAAGCCGAACGGCTGCCAGATCACGCCGGGCAACGACAGCTCGGCGCAGAACCGCTCGAGCATCCCGGAGCAAGCCTCGACCGTCACGGCCTTCGCGTACTCCGACTCGAACTGGCAGCAGGTCGTCGAGTGCGTCCGCCAGACCTACGCTTCGTTCGGCGTCCAGATCGTCACGGAGCGCCCGGCCTCGGGCAACTACCACATGGCGATCGTCGCTGGCCGTCCGCAGGACGTGCAGATGCAGAACGGCGTCGGCGGCGTGTCGCCGTTCTCGTGCGGCTTCATCAACAACGCGATCTCGTTCTCGTTCGCGAACATCTACGGCGGCAGCGTCGACGACGTGTGCTGGACCGTCGCGCAGGAGACCGCGCACTCGTGGGGCCTCGACCACAAGTTCGACAACAAAGATCCGATGACCTATCTGCAGTCGGGTCCGTCGCGGAAGTCGTTCCAGAACGCGGCCGGTCCGTGCGGCGAGTTCTCGGCGCGCAACTGCCAGTGCGGCGGCACGAGCATGAACTCGTTCCAGATGATCATGGCCACGTTCGGCTCGAGCACGCCGACGCCACCGACGGTCACGATCACCGCGCCGAAGAACGGCGACAGCGTCCAGCAGGGCTTCGCGGTCCGCGCGGACATCATGGATGACATCGGCGCGCACAAGGCCGAGCTCCGCGTCGACGGCAACCTCGTCCAGACGATCACCTCGGCGCCGTGGGTGTTCAACGCCCCGATGAACCTCGGCCAGGGTAACCACACGGTCAAGGTCACCGGCTACGACGTCGGCGGTACGCCGGCGGACTCCCAGATCACCGTCGCGATCGGCGCGCCGTGCACCAAGCCGGCTGACTGCTCCAACGACACCGACACCTGCGTCGACGGTCGCTGCGTCGCGGGCCAGGGCGTCGATGGCGGTCTCGGCGACACCTGCACCAACAACACCGAGTGCAAGTCCGGCCAGTGCGGCTCGGATGGCACCGGCAACTCCTACTGTGTCGAGTCGTGCGATCCCGAGAAGGATGGCTGCCCGGGTGACTTTGGCTGCATCGTCGCCGGCACCGGTGGCGTGTGCTGGCCGGGCGCGGGCGACGGCGGTGGCTGCAAGGCCAACGACGACGGCGCCGGACTCACGTTCTTTGGCCTCGGGCTCGGTGCGCTCTTGATCACACGCCGCCGCCGCCGTAGCTGAGATTTCCCGGCCTCACCCGATACAACCGGAAGACAGCATTTAGCCCTAGGTTTGCCGACGGTTGGCGAGCTAATTTACGGGCCATGAAGCGCGTCCTACTGGGTGCTGTAACGCTCGCTTCCTTGTCTCTCCCCGCGCCGAATCTCGCATTCGGGGAGACCCGGACCTGGATGCCCAATCAGGGCGATTCGATCATCGAGGACTCGACGCCGAGCCCGCTGGTCTCGACTCGCCCCCGCACCGAGCGCGTGTGGATGGACGTCGACCCTGCGACGGTCACGCCCGCCGTCAACACCAACAAGATCTACGTCAACCCGTGCAAGCCGAACGGCTGCGTGGTCCGCGGTGGTACGGGCGCGAGCTCGATCGACAACGCGAGCAGCCAGGGCGGCTGGCCGATCAGCGGTACGCGCACCCTGACCGCCTTCGATCAGAGCGACGCCGTGTGGGGCGAGGTTGTCACCTGCCTCAAGGACGTGTTCTCGCCGTTCGGCGTCGAGATCGTCACGACCAACCCGAGCCCCGCGCCGCACTTCGAGATCATGATCGCCGGTCGCCCGACCGACCTCGGGATGAGCAACGGCATCGGCGGCGTGTCGCCGTTCTCGTGTGCGGAGCACATCCCAAACTCGCTCGTGTTCGCGTTCCAGCGCGTCTACGGCAACGACGTCGAGGAGATCTGCGCGACCGCCGCGCAGGAAGTCGCGCACTCGTTCCGCCTCGACCACGTTACCGACGCGAGCGATCCCCTCACCTACTTCGGCTTCAACGGCCGCCGCCGGTTCAAGGACGCCGCCGTCACCTGCGGTAGCGACTGTGTCAACGGCACGGCGATGGGCCTGACCTGCACCGGCGCCAACCAGCAGACCCGTCAGTGCGCGTGCGGGACCGGTCCGACGCAGAACTCGGCCGCGCGCCTACGCCTGCTGTTCGGCACCGGGACGCCGACGCCGCCGACCGTCAAGATCACGAACCCCAAGCTCGGCGCGAACGTCTCGCCCGGCTTCCCGGTCAATGTCGACGCGAGCGACGACAACGGCATCGCGCGCATCGAGCTGTGGGTCGACAACGTCAAGGTCTCGGAGCTCGCGGTCGGCCCGTACGCGTTCAACGCGCCTGCAACCCTCGCCGACGGCACGCACAACATCAAGGCGATCGCCTACGACATCTACGGCACCTCGAAGGACGACAACGTCCAGGTCGTGATCGGCAAGCCATGCGGCAAGCCAGCCGACTGCCCGAAGGACACCGACACCTGCATCGGCGGTCGCTGCGTCCCGGGTCCCGGTGCGCAGGGCGGCCTCGGCTCGACGTGTACTTCCGGCCCTGACTGCGCGTCGGGTCAGTGCGCAACGGACGCCAGCGGCGCCAAGTACTGCGTCGAGAACTGTGTCCTCGGCGAGGGCCAATGCCCCGACGGCTTCGGCTGTCTCGAGGCCGGCCAGTCGGGCGTGTGCTGGCCTGGCTATGACGACGGCACCGGCGGAATCTGCTCGGCCGGTGGCCCTGGTGGCGCCGTCTCGCTCGGTCTCGCGTTCGCCGCGATGCTCTTTGCCCGCCGCCGTCGCAAGTCATGAGCACCCGCATCGCAACGGTCTTCTCGCTGAGCGCGCTCGTCGCGATCGCCACGGTATCTCCGGTCCACGCAGAAGCACCGCGCCCGCGCGGCATCCTCGTCGACGTCCCGCAGTACAATCCGCCGCAGGCGGCTGTCTCGTCGCGCTTGATCTTCATGAACCGCTGCCCCGTGGGCATCGGTTGCGTGATCCGCCCTGGCCCCGACGACGCGCGCAACAACACGTCGAGCATCCCTAGTAGCCAGGTCACGCTGACCGGCTTCAAGCAGACCGATGAGGTCTGGAACCGGGTGATGACGTGCCTGCGCGCGACCTACGCGCCGTTCAACATCGGCGTCACCGATGTCGATCCGGGCCCGGGCGTCCCCCACTACGAGAACGTCGTCGGCGGCCGCGCGACCGAGCTCGACTCCGAGCTGGCTGGTGCGGGCGGCGTGGCACCGTTCACGTGCGACGAGATCCCGAACGCGATCAGCTTCACGTTCGATGTCTATGGCGCCGACAGCGATGCACTGTGCTGGACCGCCGCGCAGGAGACCGCGCACGCGTTCGGCCTCGAGCACGAGTACAACGCTGCCGACCCGATGACCTACCTCAGCGGTGGTCCGTCGATGAAGCGGTTCCAGGCGACGGACTCGCCGTGCGGCACGTTCTCGGCGGTCCAGTGCCGGTGCACCGGCCAGGCTACGCAGAACTCCTATCAGCAGATCCTCGGCCTGTTCGGTCCGGGTGCGCCGACCGCGCCGACCGTCTCGATCAAGTCGCCGGGCGAGGGAACGAAGGTCCAGCCGAAGTTCATCGTGCGGATCAACGCGACCGACGACGTCGGAATCGATCGCGTCGAGCTGTGGATCGACGGGGTCAACACGGGCGTCGTCGCGAAGATGCCGCCGTACCAGGTCGCCGCACCCGAGTCGGTCGAGCAAGGACCCCACTCGGTCGAGGTCCGCGCGTTCGACGTCCAGGGCACGCCTGCGATGGCGAGCATCGAGGTCAACGTTGGTCCGCCATGCACCGCGTCCAAGGGCTGCAGCGGCGATGACGTCTGTGTGATGGGCGTCTGCCTCCCGGGGCCCGAAGCGCCCGGTGGTCTCGGCGCGTTCTGCCAGACCAACACCGAGTGTCTGTCGAACGTGTGCATCGGCGAAGAGGGCGGCGCCAAGGCGTGCGTCGAGCCGTGCGATCTTGCCGTCGATGGCGCGTGCCCGGACGACTTCTCCTGCATCCCGGGCGGCAATGGCGGCGTGTGCTGGATGACCGGCGGCGGTGGCTGCTGCGAGACCGGTAGCCAGCCGACCGGACCCGCGATGTTCGCTCTCGGCGTGCTCGCGATGCTGCTGCGTCCGCGCCGCCGTCGTTCGTGATGCTGGCGCGCGACTACGCGCTGGCGATCGTCACCGGCGAGACACTCGACGCCAAGCTCGTCGTGCCGCCGGACGAGCTCGTGCTCGAGGACTCTTCGCCCGCGCTCCGCCTCGCGACGCCCGGCCGACCCGCGACGCTCGCCATCGTGCCCGGTCGCTCCGCAAAGGTCCCTCCGCTCGCCGGAATGCGCGACCCGAACCAGCGCGGGCGGATCCTCCACGCACTCGCGAACCACGAGCTCCAGGCGATCGAGCTGTTCGCGTGGGCGCTGCTCGCGTTCCCCGCAGCCCCGACCGCGTTCCGGCGCGGCCTCGTCGCGATCCTCGCCGACGAACAGCGCCACCTCGGCCTGTATCGCGACCGGCTCACCGCGCACGGCCTCGCGTTCGGCGAGCTCCCGGTCACCGGCCACTTCTGGAACAAGCTCGATCACCTGACCGGACCGCTCGAGTTCATCTGCGCGATGAACCTGACCTTCGAGAATGCAAACCTCGACTTCGCGGGCGACTACGCGACGGCCGCGCGCGCGTGCGGCGATCACGCGACCGCGGACGCACTCGATCAGGTCCACGCCGACGAGATCCGCCACGTTCACTTCGGCTGGGTCTGGCTGCGTCGCCTCGCCGGCGAGACCGACCCGTGGCAGGCGTACCTCGACCACGTGAAGTTCCCGCTCGGTCCTCGCCGCGCGCGCGGGGCTCGCTTCGATCGCGACGCGCGCGTGCGCGCTGGCTTCGACGAGGCGTTCATCGATGCGCTCGCCGCGATCGAGCCGACACGCCCCTCGGGCGAGCCGCGCTAGGTATCATCACTCGCGATGGAACCGTTCGTGATCCACGCCAACCTCGACGTCGAGGCCTCGTGGGTCCGGATGACACTGCCGACGAAGATCCGCGAGCGGATCAGTCTCTACGCGTCGCTCCTCGCGGCCCTCGCGCCCCCCGAGGTGACGGCGCCGATCGAGGTGTGGGCGCCCGCGCCGGTCGATCCGCGGCGCTTGCTCGCGGGCCGAGGCTGGACGCCACCCGCGATGCGCGTCGGGACACCACGAACCCGGCAGCTCCTGTGGGCGGACCCGGAGGCGCGCGCGGTCAACGATCGCGCGTTCGCGCTCTCGATCGCGACGAGCGAAGGCGCCGCGCTCCCCGGCCAGCGCGTGATCGACTCGGTCGATGCGCTCGTCGACGTGCGCGGCCCGTGGGTGTGCAAGGCACCGTGGACCACGGCTGGTCGCGACCGCTGCCACGGTGACGGACCGCCGACGACCGAGCAACGCACGCGCCTCGAGCGCCTGCTCGCGCAGTTCGGCTCGCTGATGTTCGAGCCGTGGTGCGATCGGATCTGCGATGCCGGTATTGTCGGCTTCGCGTTTCCCGAGGGCTCGTTCACCGCGGCGCCCCACGGCCTCGTCACCGATGCGCGCGGGACGTTCCTCGGCATCGACCTCGCGACCACGGGCCTCCTGCCGGCGGAGGCGACCTACCTCGCCGACATCGCGCAGACCGTCAGCCACGCTCTCGGCGATGCGGGCTATCGCGGACCGTTCTCCGTCGACGCGTTCGTCTACCGCGGTCCGGACGGTGCGCGCTTGCTGCACCCGCTGTGCGAGATCAACGGGCGGTTCACGTTCGGCCACGTCGCGCACGGGCTCGGCACGCGCCTCGGGACGACGCGCCTCGGGTTCTCGTCGACGCCGCCTGCGGATGCGACGGTGTTGATCGCGCCGGCCGACGACGGAGTCACGGCGTGGGTCGCGTGATCTCGAGACGCTGAACCGGCGCGACGCGCGGCCACGAATCACCGGCGCGGTGCAGCCGGCCGCCCTGACCGTGGTAACGGGGGAACGGATCCTTGGGATCGATCGCCGACACGATCACCTCACCGCGGCGGGTGAGAAACAGCACCGGCTCGATCCCCGTCGCCGACGGTCGATCGAACGTCACACTGACACCGGCGGGCGACACCGCCTCCACCGTCGAGCCCGTCGGCCTCGCATCCGGGACCAACGTGAGAATGAGCCACGCGGTGCGCTCGGCATCCTCGAAGTCGGGCTTCGCGCTGTTGAGCGTTGCCGCGGTGATCGTGCCCCTGTCGGTGCCGTTGACCTTGATCTGGATCGAGAGGTCCGCGGGCGGCGGGAGGTTCTTCGCCGGCGGCGGAGCCTTCGGCCACTGCTTGGCCTCGCTCTCGTCGCTCGCTCGCGAGCACGCGACGCCGATCAGCCCCGCGAGGATCGCGGCGACGGTCGTCGATCTGCGAGGCATGCCGAAATTGTAGCATCCAGCGGGATGAACGCCGTCCTCGCTGTTTGCCGGCGTGCACTCGAGGCTCCCGGGCGCGTCATCGCCCTCACCGGGGCCGGCGTCTCCGCCGAGAGCGGGATCCCGACGTTCCGGGGCAAGGAGGGCTACTGGACGATCGGCGCGCGCGAATACCACCCGCAGGAGCTAGCCACCCACGAAGCGTTCGAGGGGATGCCGTGGTCGGTGTGGGGCTGGTACCTCTACCGGCGCGGGGTCTGCCGGCGCGCCGCCCCGAACGCCGCCCACACCGCGCTCGTTCGCCTCGCGACGGCCCTGCCCGACCGCTTCGCGCTCGTCACGCAGAACGTCGATGGCCTCCATCGGCGCGCCGGCAGCCCCGACGCGACCACGTTCCCGATCCACGGCGACATCTCGCTCATGCGCTGCGCGAACGACTGCGTCGCCGATCGCTGGCCCATCCCCGAAGGTGTCCGCGATCTCGACAAGGGCGACGAGGTGTCGCCCGAGACCCGCGCTCTGCTGCGCTGCCCGCGCTGTGGCGCCATGGCACGCCCCCACGTGCTGTGGTTCGACGAGAGCTACGACGAGCCGCGCTTCCACCTCGACACCGTGCGCCAGATCGCCGCGTCCGCTGCACTCCTGATCGTCGCCGGCACCTCCGCCAGCACGAACCTGCCGTGGCAGGTCGTGACGCTCGCGGGGCGAAATGCCGCGCTGATCGTCGACGTCAACGTCGAGGACAATCCGTTCGGTGACATCGCCGCACGATCAGGCGGTGTGATCCGAGCGCCCGCGGCTACAGCGATCCCCGCGATCGTCGACAGCCTGCTCTTTACGAAGCCGTGATCATTGGGCAGGGTGTCCCCGATGGCGCCCCCGTCCGACGACAGCATTCCGGAGCTGGTCCCCGACCGGCCCGAGAACGCGACGGGCGAGATCTCGATGCTGCCCCCCGAGGAGGCCAGCAAGGTCGCCGCCGAGATCAAGGCGATCGCCGAGACGCGTGGTGAGGACTCCGAGGTCGTCGAGCTGATCGAGGCAATGCCGTCGGGCCGCTCGCGCCGCTCGACGATCTTGCCGCCGATGCCGACCACGATCGGCGCGACCCCGCCCGAGACACCGCCCCCCGACGACGAGCTCTCCAGCGACGAGCTCCGTGACGCGTGGCCGCTCCTCGATCTCGAGGAACGCAGTGACGGCCTCCGCGTCCTGCCGCGCGAGGACGCCGAGGAGTTCTTCGTCGCGCTCAACGCGCTCGATCACGCCGCGCTCCTCCTTCACTTCCGCCCCGGCCAGCGTCGCCAATGGATGCGGCTCCTCGAGCCCGACGACGTCGCCGACGTGATCCAGCAGGTCGACGATCTGGACAAGAAGAAGCTCTTGCTCGCGTTGCTCGATGCCCCGACGCGCAAGGAAGTCACCGCCCTCCTCGCCTACGCCGAGGACGAGGCCGGCGGCCTCATGTCGACGCGCTACGCACGCCTGCGTCCGCAGATGACGGCCGACGAAGCGATCGCGTTCCTCCGCCGCCAGGCGCGCGACAAGATCGAGACGATCTACTACGCCTACGTTGTCGATCCCGAGCAGCGCCTCCTCGGTGTCGTCTCGTTCCGCGATCTGTTCGCCGCCGATCCCAAGGACACCGTCGCCGAGATCATGGAGACGGACGTCGTCCGCGTCACCGACGAGATGGATCAGGAGACGGTCTCGCGCGTGTTCGCCGACAACGACATGACGGTCATCCCCGTCGTCGATGCCCAGGGCCGCATGAAGGGCATCGTGACCGTCGACGACATCGTCGACGTCGTCCAGGAAGAGGCCACGGAGGATGCGCAGAAGTTCGGCGGTATGGCCGCCCTCGAGCTGCCCTACCTCCAGTCGACCCGGCGCGAGATGCTATGGAAGCGCGGCATCTGGCTCGTGATCCTCCTCATCGGTTCGACGCTCACCGCGAGCGCGATGGGCAGCTTCGCCGGCCAGATCGAGCGCGAGCCGCTCCTCGCCCTGTTCATCCCGATGATCATCTCGACCGGCGGCAACTCTGGCTCGCAGGCCTCGACCCTGATGATCCGCGCGATGGCCCTCGGCGAGGTGCGCACCGCGGACTGGTGGCTCGTCTTCCGCCGCGAGCTCGGCCTCGGCCTCATGCTCGGTGGCGTCCTCGGCGTGATCGCCCTCCTGCGCGTCGCGATCTGGGGCGCCGCTGGATCCTACGGCGAGCACTTCGGCCTCCTCGCCGTCACCTGCGGCATCGCCGTGATCGGCTGCGTGCTCGCCGGCACGCTCGCGGGCTCGATGTTGCCCTTCATCCTGCGCAAGCTCGGTCAGGATCCTGCCGCGTCTTCCGCACCGTTCGTCGCCACGCTCGTCGATGTCAGCGGCATCCTGATCTACTTCGCCATCGCGAACCTGGTCTTGTCCGGAGTGCTGCTGTGATACGGTGCCCTCGACGATGTTCGCCACGCGCGTGTATCACTATCGCGACCCGGCGGCCGTCATCCTCGGCCTCAAGGAACTGCGCAAGCAGGGCCTGACCCCGCGCGGAGTCCTCTTTGTCGCCCTCGATCCGCGCGGCGAGACCAACATCGCCGTCCCCGAAGACTTCGACGCCATCACGTCGATCCGTGTTGGCGACAAGCTCTCCCTCGTCTCTCCGTTCGAGGGCCGGTTCTTCCACTTCGACGCGGTCCACCGCCTCCCGGGCGACACGGTCCTGTGGAACGGCGACCGGCGCCTCGGCGACACCGGCTCGGCCCCCGAGGTCGCCTGCGCGATCTCCGAGTGGCTCAAGGGCTCGTCGGCCAAGAACGTCTTCCTCGGCTGCACGCCGCATGTCCCCGGCTCGTGGTGGACCGTCGATCACCTCTCCGCCGTCACCGAGCTCCATGCGCTCGGCTTCCTCGACTGCGTCGTGACCTCGAACGGCATCCTCGCCCGCAAGATCGACAGCCCGAACCTGTTCCACCTCGAGTTCCAGGCGCTCGCGCAGCACGGCTCGCCGACCGAGGGCTGGACCGAGTGCTTCACCTCCGAGCTCGGCAACATCCTGCTCGTCGAGCGCCGCGTCCTCCAGTACCGCCTCGTGATCACGTGCGAGCGCGGCCTCATCGAGATCGACGTCAGCCACCTCCCCGAGCTGGTCATCGAGACCGCGCGCGTCCCGATGCGCTCGGGCTTCGGCGTCGTCGGCCGGATCGACAACGGAGCGTTCGCCGTGACCTCCGGCACCGTCGAGCCATGGGGCCTCACCAACATGAGCCCTGCGATGCTCGTCGGCTCGCCGACCGAGAGCCTGCTCGAGCTGCCCAAGACCCTGCGCGCGATGCCGCTCGAAGACTGACGCCGCATCCCGCGGATATCGAGCTGTCGATCGCGAGCATCGCTCGACTTCGTCGACGCGCGCGCAAGTCCGCACGATCGCGTGCGTCGCGGCGTGGCACGCCGCCTGCTCTAGACCTCCTCGCAACCAACCAAGGAGCCATCCCAATGCAGACGATCGAGACAGCAGATCTGGCACACGTCACCGGTGGAAACGGCCTCGTTCGCGGCGTCCTGCGCGCCGGTCGCGCGGTCTACAACGCATTCCGCCCGGCCAAGCCGCTGACCAATGCGGCGAACACCGGCGCCTACGCGTCGGATCTCGCGAAGATCGGCACCGCCGGTGCCGGTGCCGTCGAGATCGGTGGTCGCGCGATCAACGGGACGAGCCCGCTCGGCCTCCCCGGTGGGACCCCGCCCGCGCAGCCTGCGCCGTCGACGCCCGGAGGTGGCGAGTGATCCGCGCGCAGGAGCTCGTCACCCTGCCGTCCGCTGACCTCGACGCTGTCACCGGCGGCTGGTCGTGGGGTGGGCTCGCTCGCGGCGCCGGTCGCGTCGCCGGCAAGCTCGCGTGGCCGGTCACCGCGGCGATGGCCGCCGTCGACGGCTACCAGGGCTACAGCCAGGCGCGCGCCAACGGTGCGTCGGTCACCGATTCGCTCGGCGCCGGTGCGCAGAACGCCGCCTCGGGCGCGACGTTCGGACTGATTCCCCCCCCGAAGTGACCACATCCTCGTGACGAGCGCACCGTGACCCTCGGTTCCGGTGCGCTTCGTCGTGTGTGTGTGTGGGGTGGTCCGTGCGTCGGATCTGCGGCGCAGAGTCCGGCCGGCGGTGATAGGTTTCGGCCATCGTGGACGACGCGATCCGGCTGCGCGCGGTGAGGGCTCGCGCTGAGGTCGAGGCTGGCACGCTGCGCGGCGATGAGTTGCTCGCGCAGATCCTCGCGGTTCCGTTCCTCGATCGCGATGCGTGGATCGACGAGCTACTTGGCTTCGCCGCTCCGCAACCCGATGCGCCTCTGCCGCGCGGCTCGGTGCCGTACCTGCCATGCGGGATCGACGAGATCGTGACGATGGTCCGCGAGGCGCCGCTTCGCGCCGACGACCTCTTCGTCGATCTCGGCTCCGGCGTCGGCCGCGTCGTGCTCCTCGCGCACCTCCTCACCAAGGCCCGCGCGCACGGCATCGAGATCCAGGACCACCTCGTCGCCCAGGCGCGAGCGCGTTGCGAGGCGATGCGCATCCACGACGTCTCGTTCACCCACGCCAACGCCACCGAGATCGAGCTCGAGGGCTCGATCTTCTTTCTCTACGCGCCGTTCAACGGCGAGATGCTGACCGCGGTCACCCGGCGCCTCGAAGAGGTCGCCCGCCAGAGACCGATCATCGTTGCCGCGGTCGGCGTCGAGCTCGACAGCGTGCCGTGGCTACGAGCGCGCGAGACGTCGTGCATCTCGCTGATGCTCTACGACTCGCGCTAGGTCACCAGGCCTTGGTGTCCGTGAACGCGTGCATCCGGTAGAACGAGAAGCTGTCGATCACGTGGTTCAGGATCTGCTCGCTCGTGACGTCCTCGACCCGGTGGTTCTCGATCGCCGCGTCGTAGCGATGCTTGAACTTGTGGAGCTTGCCGTCGAACTTCATCTGGAACATCACCAGCGGGGAGACGTAGACGTCGTCGGCGACGAAGCGAAACTGCGGCCCCATCATGTAGCGTCCCGCGTAGACCGGCTGTCGCTTCGCCGGATCTCGCTCCTCGATCAGGAGCACCGAGCCGACAATGCGAGTGGTCTCCGTGTCTTCGTCGCGCAACAGCTCGATCATCTCGGCGCGCGCGCTGTTCGTGGGCGCGCCGGCGTCGAGGTCGAGGACATACACCGAGAAGTCCTGGAGGAGAGGAGGGGACGACGCGACGGTGGTGAAACACGGAGCGATCGTCGTGTGAGCAAAGCCGAGCGCCCGGTCAAGGTACTGCACGGCCCGAGTATGGCGCGAGGAGCAGCGGGCGAGAGAGTGCGAGGGGTGACGCAAAGTACGTCAGGCACGCGTCCGCGAGCTCGAGCGCCGCGACCTACGGGCCTCAGGGCGACGAGTAGAGACCGGCGAGCGCGAGCATCGCGAAGCCGAGCACCATCACGGCGGTCAGCGGCCACAGGCCGATCGCGACCGCGGCCGCGTTGTACAGACCCTCGGCGAGCTTGGTACGCGGCTCCGGCGGCGCCGGGGGCGGCGTGACGAGCTGACCTTTCGTGCGAACGATGCGGGCCTGCGGGAGCGTGTCAAAGGTCAGCATGGGGGGGACTCCACGAGTATGGATTGAGATCAGGACGCCGGCACCTCGTGATTTGTTCACGGTGTAACGTCCGTCACCGATGCCGCCAACGCTGGCCGATGTGTCCCTGGGTTTCCGCCGCGCCTACCTCGACCACGAGCGCCTGACCGCGCAGCTCCGAGCGTGGGCGGATGCCTACCCCACGATCTGCCGGCTGACCTCGATCGCCCGGACTCCGGAGGGACGCGATGTCTGGCTCCTCACGGTCGGACCGGAGCCGGAGCGGATCCGGCCAGCGGCCTGGGTCGATGGCAACCTGCACGCCGCGGAGCTGGCGGGCTCGAGCGCGGCACTGGCGATCGCCGAGGACGTCATCCGGCTGCACGTGGCACCACAGACGAGCGATCTGCCCGATGCGATCGTGGCGCGGCTCAAGGACATCCTTCTTTACTGTGTGCCGCGAGTCTCGCCGGATGGGGCCGAGCACGTGTTGCAGAGCGGCCGGTCGTTGCGCAGCGTTCCGCGCGACGAGCGCGTCGAGCGGGGCCGGCCGCGGTGGCTGGTCGGGGACATCGACGGCGACGGGATCGCCCTGTCGATGCGAGTGCAGGACCCGGGTGGCGAGCTGGTCGAGGCGGCCGAGTTTCCGGGGCTGCTCGTCGAGCGGACGCTCGAGGACGAAGGTCCATTCTACAAGATGTATCCCGAGGGCACGATCGAGCACTTCGACGGCAAGAAGATCCCCTCGCCATTCTTCCTCGGAGACAACCCGGTCGACCTCAACCGGAACTTCCCGTGGTCGTGGGCGCCGTCGCACGAGCAGATCGGTGCGGGCGCGTTTCCGGCGAGCGAGCCGGAGGCGCGCGGCGTGGTCGAGTTCGCGACCAAGCATCCGAACATCTTTGCGTGGCTCGACTTCCACACGTTTGGCGGCGTGCTGATCCGACCGCTCGGGCATGCGCCGGATTCGAAGATGGATCAGGAAGATCTGGCGGTATTTCGTCAGGTCGAGGCGTGGATGACCGACCACACCGGGTATCCGACGGTGTCGGGCCACGAGGAGTTTCTCTACGAGCCCGACAAGCCGCTGCGCGGGGATCTGACCGACTACGCGTACAACCAGCGCGGCGCGATCGCGTACGTGGTCGAGCTATGGGACCTGTTCAAGCGGCTCGGGATGGAGCGGCCCCCGAAGTTCGCGCAGTACTACGAGCGCGTCACGCGCGGCGACGTGATCAAGCTGGCGTGGTGGGATCGCGACGAGAACGACGGGCGATCGTTTCCGCCGTGGCGGCCCTTCGATCATCCACAGCTTGGACCGGTCGAGATCGGGGGTGTGGATCCGCGCGTCGGGATCTGGAACCCGCCGCTGCACGAGCTCGCGAACATGTGCGCGACGCAGGCGCAAGCATTCCTGCGCGTCGCAGCGCTCGCGCCGCATCTCCGCGTCGGACGCATCGATCGACACGCACTGCCGGGAGGACTGACGCGCGTCGATGTCGAGGTCCTCAACGACGGGTACCTCGGCACGTACGGGTTGCCGTCGGCGAAGAAGCTCGACTTCAACGAGCCGCTGTACGCGACCGCGACCGCGGAGGACGGCTGCGAGCTCGTCGATCGCGGGCAGGCACACCAGATCCTCGGGCACCTCGACGGCTGGGGCCACGGCCTTCACACCGGGCAGAACCTGCCCGCGTATCCAGGGACGCGCGGTAACACCCACGCGGCGTGGGCGAGCTACCTCGTGCGCGGCACGGGCGCGCTCGAGCTGCGGATCGGGTGCTGCCGCGCCGGGTTCGTCACGCCGCGCGTGACGATCTAACTAATCTAGCGACGACGGTGATCGCGGACGGTCGAGCCACCGCCGCCGCCGCCGCCGCCGGGGTTCGCGCGACCGCGGCCTTCCCAGCGACCGCGGTTGTAGGTCCGGACGCCGCCGTTGGTCTGCCACGTGCCGCGGACGAAGACGTGATCGCGACGCTCCGGCTCCCAGTTGCCTTGCACCCAGCGATGGCCGCGGTTGCCGCGATCCCAGTAGCCGCCCGTGTAGACGTAGCCAGGGCGATGACGCTCCCAGCCGCCGTTGTACCAGCGGTTGTTGTTCCAGGAGCCCTGCACGTAGACGTGACCCGGGCGCTCGACCTCCCAGGTGCCTTGCTGCCAGACCCACTGATTGCCGAGCCAGTTGTAGCGACCGTTGACGAACACGTAGCCGGGGCGCGGCTCGTAGTAGACGTCGACGTCGACCTCCTGCGGAGGCGGCGTGCTGTACGCGACCGGATCGCTCGAGACGTAGCCCGTCTGCACCTGCACACCGGTGTACCCGCCCGATTGGTAGCCGGCACCCGCGTAACACCCGGCGCCCGCGACGAGCGCGAGCGCGACGACCGTGGAAATTCTGATCACGAGTCGATGATGAAACGGCGACGGCCGTCGCACAAGGGGTGTGATATTTCCCACCTGTCCCGGCGTGGTACCAAGTGGCGTGGCCCGGTACGCGATCGGTGACATCCAGGGCTGCATGGCGAGCCTGGAGCGCCTGCTCGGCCTGATCGACTTCTCGCCGATCCGGGATCAGCTCTGGCTCGTCGGCGATCTGGTGAACCGAGGACCACGCTCGCTGGACGTCCTGCGCTGGGCGCACGGCCTGGGCAGCGTCGTCACCTGCGTGCTCGGCAACCACGATCTGCACCTCCTGGCGCGCGCCGCTGGCGCTGCCGGCGAGAAGAAGCGCGACACGCTCGACGAGATCCTTCGTGCA
The DNA here is from genome assembly GCA_031421915.1 of Myxococcales bacterium. GTDB lineage: Bacteria > Myxococcota_A > Polyangia > Haliangiales > Haliangiaceae > JABFXX01. Next base: position 29,561 of record JANOPP010000562.1, read on the forward strand.
CCCGACAGCGATCGGTTGATCGACTGGCTCCGCCATCGCCCGCTCGTGCACGTCGATCCGAAGCTCGTGATGGTGCATGCGGGGCTGCATCCGCAGTGGACCGTCGACGACGCACGAGCCCGTGCCGCCGAGGTCGAGCTCGAGCTGCGCGGTCCCGCGTGGCGCGCGTTCCTCGCACAGATCGCGGGCGGTCGCCCGCCGCGGTGGGATGCGAAGCTCGGCGGCGGCGATCGATGGCGCGCGATTCTCGCGTACCTCACGCGCGTGCGGACATGCCGTGCGGACGGACGGATCGAGCCAGACTTCGACGGTCACCCGTCGGATGCGCCTCCCGGGTGTGTGCCGTGGTTCGCGCTTCCGGAGCCCGCGTGGGCGACGCACACCGTCGTGTTCGGTCACTGGGCAGCGCTCGGCCTCGACCTCGGTCAGCGTCACCTCGGGATCGATACCGGCTGCGTCTGGGGCAAGTCGCTGTCGGCGCTGCGCCTCGACGATCGCATGGTGTTCCAGGTCAAGGCGGTCGAGACCGCGAGCTAGCGACTCGCTCGCGAGCTCGTCGAACGCGATGCCCTCCCCGTCCCCCGAGACCTCGAAGGAGACGCCGTTATTGACCTCAGACGCAGCGAGCAACCCGAGTCGCACGGCATCAGTGTCCCCCCCGCGTCACGAGGTGGATCCAATGTAACCAAGTGGCACGTCGGACGTAGGTAGGGGGTGTCATCGCCGCGGTCACTCGCGCTCGGGGTCATGGTGAGAATTCCATGTCGCCGCCCCAGCTGTTTGAACACCGTTTCTGACACGATGCCGACCATGCGGACCGGGGCCGCACCGCCATGAGAACCGTCTCGAGCTTGATCCTGCTCTCCACGCTCACCGTGGGGTGCGCCGACTCCGCAGATCGACCCGCGCGCTGGAGCTATATCCACGCCGCGATCATCCAGCCCTCGTGCACGACGGCGGGATGCCACTCCGGGCTGTCCGCGACCGCCGGCGTCAACCTGTCGGACCGCCAGGGTGCGTACACCATCCTCACCGGACGGATCTGCGGGGCCCCGCCGAGCGAGATCGATCCGCCAGGCAACCTGGTGAAGCCGTTCTCGGCGGCGACCTCGCGGATGTACCGCCAGCTCATCGGCGAGACCACCGACGTGATGCCGCCCGACATGGCGCTACCCGATTCCGAGATCGAGCTCGTGGCGCGCTGGATCGACGAGGGCGCCCAATGCGATTGATCACGTTCTGCGTCGTGGTGCTGCTCGGGCTCGCCGGTCGGGCCGATGCCTATCCGCAGTTCCAGCTGTCGACCGGCACCGACCGCTGCACGGCGTGTCACTTCTCGCCAGCCGGCGGCGGCCTACTCAACGACTACGGGCGCGACGAGGCGGGCAGCACGATCAGCCGCGGCGGCGACGGCCGGTTCCTCCATGGAGCGTGGGCTCCCCCGTCCTGGCTCCAGCTCGGCGTCGACAGTCGCGGCGCGCTGGGGCTCAAGTACCGCAAGGAGCAGCGCGACGTGCTCGCGTTCCCGATGCAGTTCGACGTCTACGTCCGCGCCGGCGGCGAGCGGTTCTCGTTCAACCTGACGGCCGGCCTGCGGGGCTCGGCTCGCTCGCCGCGACCGGCGCTCGTCGAGCGGCTGGCGTCGCGCGAGCACTACGTGATGTACCAGCGCGAGAGCGGCAGCTATGTCCGTCTCGGAAGGTTCTTCCCCGTCCACGGTCTGCGGTCTCAGGATCACACCGCGTACGTCCGTCGCTACATGGGGTTCCACACGCTCGAGGAACCCTACGGTGTCGCGGGCGGAATGTTCGGGACGACGTGGGAGGCGCACGTGTCCGCGTTCGTACCGCGCCCCGTGGATCTCCTCGGATCGGGGATCAAGGCCAGCGGCGTGACGGGCTACGTCGAGCGCCGATTCATGGACGACATCGCCGCGCTCGGCGCCCAGGTCCGCGTCGGCACGTCGTCGACCGACACCCGGATCTCGGCCGGCGTCGTCGGCAAGCGCTGGATGCCCGGCGCGGAGGTGATGTTGCTCGGGGAGCTCAACCTCGTGCGGCAGTCGTTCGCGGACGCCGTCGGGCCACTGCGCTACCAGGTCGCGGCGTACGCCGGTGCGAGCAAGATGATCACGCGCGGCGTGATGCTCGGCGCCGCGGTGCACCGCTGGCAGCCGGATCTGCGGACGCGCTCGGCCCGCGATGCCATCGAGCTCAACGTGCAGTACTTCCCCATGGCCCACCTCGAGCTCCACCTCTTGACCCGCATCGGCGGCGAGGGTGACTTCGAAGACCCGGGTCTCCTCTCCCTCCTCCAGCTCCACTACTACCTATGAACCAAGCCCTCCTCGCCCTCTGGCTGTCCGCGCTCGTCGCGTGCGTCCCCGACGCTCCGGCGACGCCGAGCTTCCAGCAAGACGTCATGCCGATCCTCGCGGCCAACTGCCTGCGCTGCCACAGCACGCCCGCGATCGGCGGCGCGCCCGAGGAGTTCCGGCTCGACGTGCTCGACGACGTGACCGTGCGCGAGCCGGTCTACATGCCCAGCGATCTGGAATGCAATCCGCCTCAGGGCCAAGCGAAGAACGCCGGCTGTTTTCCGGTCGTGGTGAGTGGCGCGGCATCCTACGCCGGGTCCATGGCGGCCCGCGTCGCCGACGACGATGACGGCTTCCTGATGCCGCCACGGTTTCGGATCGACGACCGCCACATCGAGACGCTCGAGAACTGGGCCGCCACCGGAGCCCTGCGCGGCGAGCCTCGCCCGGGCAACGCCGAACCGCACGCGGCCGTCACGATCGAACGGACAGGCATGATCCTTCACTTCACGGTTCTCGTCGACGATGTGGATCGAGACGCCGTCGGCGGCTCGCTCCACGCGCGGCTCGCCGGAACCGAGGTGTTCGTCGGCTTCGTGCAGTCCGGCGTCGCGGACGTCCGCTGGGATACGACCGGGGTCACCGCCGGTACCTATCAGCTCTCTGCGCGGCTCGATGATGGTGGGGCTGTGGTCGTCATCAGCCTCGGCACCGCTACCGTTGGAGGTTCGTGATGTTCACGCTTCGCTTCCTGACCGCGATCCCGCTGTTGGCTCTCGGCGCGTGCGCCGAGAGCGTCACGCCGGAGCCCCTCGGTGAGTACAGGGACTGGCCGTCGATGGGCGGCAGCACACACACGGTGCAAGGTCGCGCACCCGGTCACGGCGACACCATCCGGGTGATCTACGTCAACCCGATCGCAGCGACGGCCGACGACATCTCGCCGAGCTACCCGGAGGGCTCGACGATCGTGAAGGAGATCCGCAAAAACGTCGACGGCGTCGAAGGCGACATCAACTACATCGCGATCATGCGCCGCCAGGACACGTACGTCGGCCAGGGAAGCGGGGACTACGGTGGGTGGCTGTTCAGCGAACAGCGCCCTGCTGGGGCGCCCGAGATCCACCGTGATCTGTGCTGGAACCGCTGCCACGTCGCGGCGCCCTACAACGGCGCGTTCTACGACTACCGGCTGCGCTAACCCCAGCTCGATCAGGGCTTGTCTTTTTTCGGCGGGATGGGCGGCGGCACGCCCTGCGTCTTGAGCGCGGGCGTCGTCATCTGCTGGCTCGGGCGCCGCTGCGTCAGCTCGAGCGGCTCGACGTCGTGATCGGCCTTGGAGAACTCGATCTCGGAGGAGTTGCCGGCGGCGCGCTCGGTCGTCGGCAGTTGTTCGTTGGCCTCGTCGGCCAGCGCCTTGCGTGACGCGGCGACGGCCTGACCGAGCGCGGTCGCGGCATTGACGCCGACGGCCTGCTTCATCACCTGGCCGAGGGCGTGCGCGAACTCGTCGGCGCTGCCGTAGCGGTTCGCGGGATCCGCGGCGAGCGCCATGTCGAGGACGGCGAGCAGCGCGGCCGGGACATCGTTGCGGCGATCGGCGATCGGCGGCACCGTGGCCGACCGGATCTTCTTGAAGATCTCGACGTCCGTCTTGCCGTCGAACAGCCGCTCGCCGGTGAGCGTCTCCCACAGGATGTTACCGACGCCGAACAGATCGGACTGCACGGAGTTCGGCTTGCCGAACGCGACCTCGGGCGCGAGGTACGAGAGCTTGCCCTTCACCGTGCCGGGCGCCGTGTGGCTCGCGATCCGATCGCGAGCCTTGGCGAGGCCGAAGTCGGAGAGCTTGACGACGCCATTGATGCCAAGGAGCACGTTGTGCGGGGAGATGTCGCGATGGATGACGGGCGCGGGCGTGCCGTCCGCAGCGACGCGCTCGTGCGCCGCGCCGAGGCCGCGCAGCGTGCCGATGCCGATCGCGACGGCGAGTGGCCACGGAACGAGCTTGTTGCCGTCCCGGTGCTGCTTGACGAACGCGCCGAGGTCGATGCCCTCGACCCACTCCATGATCAGGAAGTACGAGCTGTCGACCGCGCAGAAGTCATGGACCTGGACGATGTTCGGGTGCGCGAGCTCGGAGCCGACGCGCGCCTCCTCGATGAACATCTCGACGTAGTTCTTGAGCGCGCGGAACTCTGGGCGAACATGCTTGACGGCGACCGTGCGCTGGAAACCGGCGGCTCCGCGAATGATCGCCTTGTAGACGGTCGCCATGCCGCCTTCGCCCGCGATCGATACGAGCTGATACTTCCCGTCGATCGTCTGGCCGCTAAGATCCACGGACCCAGTCTACAACGATCTCACTCGTCCTGGGCCAGGTCGCGACGCGCTGCTTCGAGCTGCTTCATCGTGGCCTCCCACCTCACCGTCAGCTCGTCGAGCTTGTCGGACGCGCCCTGGAAGTCCGAGAGCAGCTTGTTGCGACGTGCGGCTTCCTCGTACACGGACGGATCGGCGAGCTCGGCCGACCGCGCCTTCTGTTCGGCCTCGAGGACGCCGATGCGCTCCTCGAGCTGTGCGACCTGCTTCTCGAGAGGGCCGAGCTTCGCGTTCTTCTTCTGGCGCTCCTCGGCTTCCTTGCGCTTGCGGGCCTTGTCGTCCTCGCGGGACTTGGTGGCCGGGGCCGCCGTCGGGACCTTGCCGCGCGGGTCGCGCTTGACGCTGGCCTCGCCCTCGACCGCGACCGCCTGTCGGCGCTGCGCCATCGAGTACAGGTACTCGTCGAGGGTGCCGGGGTAGGTCTCGACCTTCTGATCTTCGACGTTCCAGATCCGGGTCGCGAGGGACCGGATCAGGGATCGGTTGTGGCTGACGAACACCAGCGTGCCGTCGTACGTACTGAGCGACTCGGTCAGGGCCTCGGACGAGGCGAGGTCGAGGTGGTTGGTCGGCTCGTCCATCAGCATGAGGTTGCCGGGCTTGACCAGGAGGCGCGCGAGCGCGACACGCGCCTTCTCGCCACCCGACAGCACCTTGATCGGCTTGTCGGTCGCGTCCCCCGAGAACATGAAGGCGCCGAGGATCGAGCGAACGCGCGCCGGCGGCGCATCGGGCGCCGCGCGCTGGACGACCTCGTAGACGGTCGAGCCGAGATCGAGCGTGTCCGCGTGGTGCTGCGCGTAGTAGCCGACCTTGACGTCGCTGCCCATCTTGATCGTGCCCGCGTCGTGCGGGAGCTCGGCCGCGATCATCCGTAGGAGCGTGGTCTTGCCGGCGCCGTTGACCCCGATGATCCCGATCTTCTCGCCGCGCCGGACCGTCAGGTCGATGCCGGGGAACACCACGTGATCGCCGTACGCCTTCTTCAGCTTCTCGATCTTGATCACTTCGTTGGCGCAGCGATCGGTCGCCGGGAACGAGAACCGCATCGTCTGGCGGCGCTCGTAGGTCTCGACGTTCTCCATCTTCTCGAGGAACTTCACGCGCGACTGGACGGCCTTTGCCTTGTTCGCCTGCGCGCGGAACCGGTTGATGAACTCGGTGAGGCGCTCGCGCTCCTTGGCCAGGTTCTTCGCGCGACCGGCGAGGATCGTCTCCTCCTCGGCGCGCTGCTCGACGTACTTCTCGTAGTTACCGGGGTAGCTGCGGATGCCCTCGGGCTCGATGCTGACGACGCGCGAGATCTGTTCGTTCAAGAACTCGCGATCGTGGCTGATCAGAATGAAGCAGCTGTTCCACTTCTTGAGGAAGTCGGAGAACCACGCGACCGACGGCATGTCGAGGTGGTTCGTCGGCTCGTCGAGCATCATCACGTCGGGGCGCTGGAACAAGAGGCCCGCGAGGACACCGCGCATCTTCCAGCCGCCGGACAGTTCGCCGATGTCGCGCTTCTCGTCTCCGGGTGCGAACCCGAGGCCCGCGAGGATCGCGAGCGCCTCGTGCTCCCCGAAGAACCTCTCGAAGTGATCGATCTGCTCGTGGACGTCGGCGACGTCGGCCGCGAGCGAGAGCAGCGTCTCCTCGTCCGTGCCGTCGATGCTCGCGTTCTCGAGCGCGGTCTCGGCGGCGGAAAGCCGGCCGTCGAGCTCCGTGCGGCCGGGGACACTCGACAGGATCATGTCGATCAGCGAGCGTCCGCCTTCGATCGAGAGATCCTGCGGGAGCCAGCCGATGCGGACGCCGTTCGCGCGGGTGACCTTGCCGTCGTCGACCTCCTGCGCGCCGGCGATGATCTTGAGCAGGGTCGTCTTGCCCGAGCCGTTGGGTCCGATCAGGCCGATCCGGTCGCCGTGGCCCAGCCGCAGCGACACCCCACCGAAGATCATTCGATCGGCGAAGAACAGCGTGACTTCGTCGAGTACGACGAGACTCATACAGCGGTGCGGTAGATAGCACGACCGCGACGCTGGCGCGGTGGGCTAGTGCTTCTTGCGACGGTCGCTGCGCGCGACCATCGCACTCGGCAGGGCGCCGGCCGCCTCGAGCCTGCGGATCTCGTCGCCGATCGGCCTCAGCAGCGCGAGCCGCTGCGGGTCGTCGCGGTAGCGATCGACCAGCTCGCCGTAGAGCTCGCGGACCGCGTCTCCGTCGGGCGGTGCGAGCATGACGGCGCGAACCACCGCGATCCTCCAGCGCAGGCCGAGGTCACCGCCGACCTCGAGCGCGAGCGCATCGCCCTCGGCGCGCACGGCGGCCGTCGTCGCCGGGTCCTGCTCCCCCCGCTCGACGTGCGCGCTCAGCCTCGACGCGGCGTCCGGACTCACGCCATCGAGCGTAGCACGGCGGCGGATCGCGTCCCGGTCACTGGAGATCGCGGACAACCCCGAGCGCGAGGATCGCGTTGGTGCGCTCCTCGCCGCCGACGGGGAGTCCAACACCGAGCTGACCGCGCCATGGACCGGTGAGGCGAAGGTGAAGGGCGAGCCGGAGGTTGATGTGATCGAGCCCCGCGTACCAGCCGGCCTCGACATCAGCGCCGGCAGCGAGCGTGAGCCGATGGCCGAACGAGCGCGTCAGATCGGCGCCCGCGCGCAGCGCGAACCGGTGGGTGCTACCGCCGGCCGAGAACGCCGTGGCGCCGAGCGCACCGAGCCGCGCGTGCAGGACGGTGGTCTCGGACATCGCTGCACTGATGACGGCGGTCAGCTCGCCACCGAGGTGCGTCGTATCCTGCTCGTAGCGCGTTCCCGGAATCTCGAGGGTCGCCACGAGCGCGACCCGCGAGCCGTCACCGAGGCGCCCGGCCCACATGCCGCCGAGCGTGACGGGTCCGGTCTGGATCTTGGTGACCTTGTTCACCGCGTTCTGGACGAACTGGTAGCGGAGGATGCGAAGACCGAGATCGAGCTCGAACGAGCTGCCGATCCGCATCCGGCCGGCCGCGCGAAGCCCGCCGCCGAGGACACCGTGGAAGCCGGGCATGTCGATCAGCGCGCTCCCGAACAGCCCCGCACCGATCTCGTCGCGCAGGCACGCGCCGCGCTGCGCGTCGATGCCGACGTCGCGCACCGGCGTCGCCACCGGATCGAGGATCGAGTCGCGACACGGATCGAGCGGCACGTCGTCGGCGGCAGCGATCCGCGCGGTGGCAAGTAGGACGACGACAGCGACCTTCATGGCAACCCCGGTGGAAGCCAGCCCCCGCCGTCGACGTCGAGCAGCAACGGGTTCGCGAAGGCCATGGGCCAGGCGCCCGGCACGACGCGCGTGACCCAGTAGCGCCTGTCCGATTCGTTGCGCGGATCCGGGGGGATCGAGAAGGGCCCCGCATCCTCGTCGGGCTCGATGTCACGCCGGTCGACGACACCGTCGCCATTGTTGTCGGTCGTGTCGGGCACGCCATCATCGTCGAAGTCGGCGGCGTCGGGATACGCGAGCCCCGCCTCGACGACGACGAAGTCGTCCTTGGTCAGGAGGTCACGCGCGGGCAGCATCGCCGCGTAGCGCACCACACCCGCGGTCCCAAACGGATCGGTCGGATGCGCGAGCTGCGCGCCGGAGGCAATCACGCGCGTGCCCGAGGACGTCACGATCCGGACCTCGTCGACGGGCACCCACGGCGGGGCTCGCACCGTGATCGCGATGACGTCACCGGGCTGGATCGCATACGGCGTGAACCCGAGACCGCGACGCGGCCCCGCCGGCGGCCCGACCTCGACCGTGATCACGATGCCGTTGCCGGCGACCATGCGGCCGTCGCGGATCGCGTCGTTGAGCACGCCGGCGTCGAACGCGGCGACGGTGGTGCGCGTGTCGACCCAGTTGCGCGCCCAGCCGAGCTGGCTGTCGTTCATGCCGTGCGAGTCGCTGTTGCCGGTTCCTGCTGCGATCAGGCCTTGCGACAGGAGCGAGAACCACACAACACGCGCCACCTGCAGCTCGACGTGATTCGCGCCGTTCAGGATCTCGATCGTGTTCCAGTCCACGTTGCGATGCTTCCCGCCGGGTGTCTCGAGCAGCACTGGATTGTTCGTGGTCGCGTCGTCGACGGGCCGCCGCGGATCGAACTTGATCGCGCGCAGGTAGCCGAGGTCGCGGCCGAACAGCGGCTCGGCCCACGGGTGGTTCATCTGCATCATCCCGCGTGGCCCGAGCAGCGGCTCCATTCGATCGAACAGCTCGCCGGGCTGCAGGCGCTCGCCCGACGGCGCACCCGCGCGCGGTGCGCTCGGCACCTTGCGCAGCGGCCAGAAGTTGAAGTGACCGATCACGCGGGGCACGTCCTCGCCGGGAACATCGAGCCACGGGATCACCTGCGTCGTCTCGAGGCCACCCATCACGGCGATCTGCGTGTCGAGACCGAGGCGCCCGACCGTGTCCGTGTAGTCGCCGATCGCGTCGTGATCCGTCGCCGCGATCACGGCGACGCCGGCCGCCGCGAACGATCGCACGCGATCGTCGTCGGGAAACCCGGAGTCGAAGCTCGCGCGGCCGTGGACGTGGAGGTCGACCGACAGCCACCCCGGTGGCGCAATGGGGAGCCGCACGAGCGACAGGGCCACGGACTCGACCTCGCCGGCGGTGAGGTCGAGGTCGGCCTTCGCGATCGTGTGCTCCGGGCCCGCGCTCGCGAACACCTGGTAGCGGCCGGCGGGCACCTCGATCTCCGTGCCCGCGGGCGCGACGATCACCTGGTTGCACGCGGGTGACGCGCCGTGAGGGGGACCGAGCCATGGCGAACACTCGGTCATCCGGCCATGGAACGATCCGGTGACCGCAGCGCGCGTGGCGTCATCGGCGGGGTGAAACGCGACGAGGGCGTGGATCGGATCTGCACCGCGCGTCACGGCGAGTTGGACGGTCGCTGGCTCGTCGATCGCGAGATCACCGAAGTCAGGGCCCGTCGCGTCGAGCACCTTGCGCCCGAACGACCACACCTCGGCGGTGACCGCGCCACGTCCGCGCACGCTCGTGGCGAACGTGCCGTCGGTCGCGGGGACGACGGCGCTGACCGGCGCACCGTCTTCGAGCAGCACGATCGAGGCGCGTCGAACGTCGCCACCGAACGGCTGCCCCCCGGCGAGGATCCGGCCACGGACCGACGTCGTCGGCGTCTCGAAGATCTGCGACCGTGCCGCGAGCGCGCTCTCGATCGCCGGTGCCGGGCCCGCGCCCTGCCCCGCCGCGATCAGCAGGCGCTCGAACACGATCGTGTCGCCCGGCTCGCTGAAGGTCATCGGCGTCCCGATCGCGGAGAGCTCGAGATCGCTGACGCCTGATAGCTCCTCGCGGTCGCACGAGATCGACGCGTAGCCCGGCGAGTCCGGACCGGTCGCGGCACCGCCGACGTGATCGTATGGATCCCACAGCGCGGTCAGCTCGAGCAGATCGAGCTCGGGCTGGACGTAGCCCTGGTCCTTCGCGGGGACGAACGGCACGACGCGGCGCTTCCCCCAGTGGGAGGTGTCCGCGATCATGAACGCCTGCGTGTCGGCGCTGCCGTTGAACATCTCGGAACGAACGCGTAGGCCCGGATCACATGCACCGAGCTCGTAGTGTGTGACGACGAGGACCTCGGGTCGCGCATCGAGCGCACCGCGCACGGTGATGCCGACCGAGCCCTCACGCTCCACGATCTCGAGCGCGCGGTACGCGAACGCGTCGTCGGGCAGGATGCCCGAGAGCTGATAGACGATCGTCAGATCGTCGACGCCGCCGGTGGGGCCGAGATCGATCAGGTTGCCGCCGGTCGGTGCGAGATCGTTGGAAGCGTCGAGGCCCGAGATCACGGCGGTGACGATGCCGTTCGAGATCAGCGTGTCGCCGGACGCACCGTTGCCCAGCTTCAGGCGATACGCCACCGGCGCATCTGCGACGGGCCCGATGTAGAGCGCCTGCGGCGAGCACCCGAAGCTGACCCGCGCGCACGGCAGCGCGCACGCGCCATCGATACAGCTGTCCTCGCGGCAACCGAGGGCCGCGACGGAGATCACGAGTGCGACGCCATGAATAGCGGGTCCGAGCTGCCAACCACTCATGCGGGCATGCTACTCCCGGACGAATGAAGGTGCAGTGGCTTGCCGTGGCGATCGGTGCGGTCCTTGGCGTTGATGAACGTGCTGCGTTGGCGGACACGACGTGGCACGCCGGCCTCGACCTGCGCGCCGAGCTAGGCACCCATCCGATTCGCGCCGGCGGGGGAATCCAGGTCGGACGCCTCGACACCACTCTGATCCTCGATCCGATGTTCTGGACCGACGGTCAGCACGATCTCGATCTGTTGTTCCACTGGTTCCCGTGCGAGCGCGGCTGGGGCGTGCTCGGCGGCTGGCGTACGAGCACGATCGGCCTCGACGGCGGCGATCAGCTCCAGCACAAGGTCTTGCTCGGCGTCGCAGCCAGTCTCCCCGACCTCGGCCCGTTCCGCGCGCGATGGTCCTTCGAGCTCGCGACCCTCCTCGTCAAGCATGGGGGAGATCTACCGACCGACTGGATCTCGTTCGCGTCCGGCCGCGACTTCATCGACCTCATCAACTTCGGCACCTTCGTGAACATCGAGTATGCGGGCAGCCTCTAGCCTCGCCGCCGTGATCGCGCTCGTGGCCGCGTGCGACCGGCCACCGACGCTGCTGATCTGCCACAACGGCAACTGCAGCGAGCCAACGGATCCAGCGCGCGACGACACCATCGAGGCACTCAACGAGTCGCTCGCCCTCGAATTCAACGGCGCACCGCTGATCGACGGCATCGAACTGGACTCGTTCTGGCGCGGCGAGGACTCGACGTGCCTCTACGCGCACGATCTCGACGCCGAACAGCAGACGCCTGCTACGGCGCCCGCAGTCGAGCTCGCCGCGCACTTCGCCAAGCCCGGGCCGCTGACGTTCGCCCCCGGTCCGTTCCATATCTCGCTCGAGCTCAAGCCCCACGTCGCGGTCTCGAAGACCTCGCGGCACACCGCCGAGCAGCGTTACCTCCACGCCCTGTGCACGTGGGACATCTACCGGATCATCTCCGACGGTGCCGTCGCGAACGGTCGTGACGTCGAGATCGTGTTCTCGTCGTTCGAGCCCAAGCTCCTCTCGGAGATCATCGCAACCGCGCCGGCCTCGACTCCGACTCCGTACCGGTTCGGTGCGATCTTCGGCATTCCGGCCCCCCTCGACGCACAGACACAACCGCTTGGCGCGTACGCCGGCGTCCCGATCGACTTCGTCGAGCTCCATGCGCAGTGGGTTCACGATGCCCAGGTCGAGGGCGTACGCTCGACCGGCGCGGAGATTATTCTGTGGATGTTCTCTGCGACGGTCGAGACGTTCGATGCGATCGAGCTCCTCGAACCGGCGATGGTCGGGACCAGCGAGGCGCGTCTGATGCGGCGCTGGCTCGAACGCTGAGACCGCCGCTGAAGGCGCCACGATGGTAGTGTCCGCGGATGTCCGCTCGTCGCGTCCGCCGCACGTTTGCCAGCCCGTTCGTGATCACCCTCGCCGCCGCCGCGATCCCGGCCGCCGCCTGCTACGTCGCCCCGGGACCGGTGCCACCACGCACCAACGATCACCGCACCGGAGCCGCGGAGCCAGGCCACGATGAAGACGCGCCGGGTCACAGCAACCCGCCGCGTCCGACGACCGGTGACCCTGCGGCGAACATGCCCGCACCCGTTCACGGCTCGACCAACGCCGGTGCCGAACAGGCGCCGCCCGCGACGGGGGGCAAGGTCATCGTGATGGAGAACCCGCCGCGCCCGACCGCGGTGCAGGCGCCGACAACGCTTCCGGCCTCCAAGAGCGAGCGCACGTGGACCGTCACGCGCGCGAGCGGCACGTGCTCCGCGTTCATGGCGACCTCGTGTCCGAAGCCGGCGCCCGGACAGGTTGCGCCCACGTGCAACCCGCCGCCACCGACCTCCTACGCGTGTCTCCCGAGCATGGCCGACGGTAGCAAGGTCACGATCGTGCTGGCCGCCGGTCAGACCGAGTGCCAGATCAAGCCCGAGCCGATGAAGTGCCCCGCCAACGCGATCTGCAACCCGCCGCCGCCGCAGAAGGTCGCCTGCCCCCAGTGACCTCCGCCCGCGTTCGCGAAGAGTGGCGCGCGCGGATCGCCGCGGAGTACACGTCCGCGGCGATCACCCAGCACCTCGTGCTGTGGCTGATCCAGGCGGGTGCTCCGCCCGACCTGATCGATCAAGGGCTCACGATCGTCGGCGACGAGCTCGTGCACTCGCGGATGTCGCACGAGGTCTATGGCCAGGCCGGTGGCACCGAGCCTCCAGCGATCGTCCGCGAGCACCTCGGCCTCCAGCGCACCTCGGATCGTCTCGAGCTCGACATCCTGCGGATCGCCGTGCGCGTGTTCTGCCTCGGCGAGACCGTCGCGGTCCCGCTGTTCAAGCACCTCCGCGAGCACTGCACGGAGCCGCTCGCGCGCGACGCACTCGATCGGATCCTTCGCGACGAGGTCCGGCACCGCGACTTCGGCTGGGACCTGCTCGACTGGCTGCTCACGACGCCGCTCGCCGACGAGATTCCCGGCCTGCTCGCCGCGGCGCTGCCGCAGATGCTCGCGCAGCTCGAGGAGACCTACGGCAGCGGCAACGATGCGGTCGTGACGGACGATGGTGCGATCACCGATGCCGATCGCACATGGGGCCTGGCGCCGCCGCGCGACTACGCCGAGATCCTCGCCAAGACGATCGAGCGCGACTATCGCCCGCGATTCGCCGCGCGCGACATTGCGCTGCCACGCATGCTCTGACGGACCTCGATCGGCGAGGTGCTCGAATGGCGATGACAGCACACGAAGATGCTCGTCCAGCACGTCGTCGATCTCGATCGGGCTCCGTGACGAGAGAAAGTAGGCAATACTCGTGATGCCACGCGTCAGGCTGCCAACAACCATTCGCTCGTTGCTCGACACCGCTACCCGTTCAATGCGATTTCCACGTTCGCAACGGTTGCCGAAGCTGAGATGCGGCGCGAGACGCGCGATCTTGCCGGAGTCACGCATGACCGATGGATCTGGAGCCGTGCCGCTGCTGCTATCGACGGGGAGGCCGGCGCAGCTCACCTACTGTGTGGTCTTCTTCGAAGGCGTGAGCTCGTCGCCGTGGCAGTCACCGTTCTGATCGCCGTGCGTGTCTGGCACCCGGGTGAGTGAAAGCGGAAGCTACCCGTTCGATCACAGAGTGCGACTCATTCGGACTCGCAGGTCGACAGCCACCATCCCATCCTCAGGCGCTGACCGTCGAACACCGTATCGGCGCAGGCGGCTTCGCAGAGCGCCTGCTGGTCAGCACAGCCGCTTGCGGCGCATCGACCCGGGACGACGAACGATTCCGTCGTTATGTTCTCGCCATTGCACACACACATCGCGTTGGCGCAGTCCCCGGATCCACCACAGGGCGCGCCTCCGCCGAGGCATGCCGCTGTATCCGAGCTGGGCTTGCACGTGGCACTGAGGTCCGCGCAGCAGTCGCCGCGGGCCTCGCAGTCGAGGTCACAGGCGCAGGCACCGTCGGTAGCACCGCAGCGGCCGCCGCATGTCGTCGCAGGAGCCGGCCTGCTGGCGCCGCCGATACCTCCAAATGGCGCAATGCTGGTTTCGACGGCCCCATCGCAGTGGCCGGGCGTCCCGAGGGACACGGTCGGGCATGCCGCAGCGCGGGTGCAGCCGCCGTCGTTGACGTACGACGGCGTCGAGCCCTCGACGTGCACGCCAAACACTCGGCCCGTTTCGAGATCGATCATCGCGCCACCCGAGTGGCCGGGGAACGAATCGACGGACGTGCGCACGCGGTTGTTGCGTGTACCCTCGACGCGCAGAACCTTACCGGCGACGTCGAGCTTCGCGAGGATGCCAGACGGATAGCCGAGCAGCGCGACACGCTTGCCGACTGCGGGGACTTCCCACTGCATCGTGAACGGTGTGCGTCCCACCGTCGGGCGGTCGAGCCGGACGACCGCGTAGTCGAGCTCGTCGCCGTATTGACGAGCCACGAGCTCGCTACACGTGTAGACGTTGCGCGCCGGTATCGCGCCGACGTTCTCGCTCGAGCCTCCCTTGTAGAAGTCGAACACGAAGGCCATCTGCTCGCACAGCGTGTCCTTGAAGCAGTGGCCGGCTGTCGCGACGAGGTCGGGCCCGATCAGGAATGCGGAACAAAAGCCGAGCACGGGTTCGTCGACGAAGCGTTCGTTGGAGCACAACGAGTGGCGTTCGCCCAGGGTCGACGCGGACACTGCGACGAGCGCCGGACCAGCCGACTCGAAGCGCGAACGATTCGCGACGATGGCCGTGGCGCGTGCCCACTCGACCGCGCGCGGATGCCGCACATCCAGGATCTGCTGCCGGTCGTCGTTGCCATAGTAGTCGGCCTTACCACTCGGGCCGAATGGTCGGGGCTCATCGGGAGCGTCCTGGGCTGTGCATGCCGTGACACATGCGATGATGATGACGAGGCGCTGGAGCACGAGACCGTCGAAGCAAGCGTTGTGCCGCCGAGCGGGCGCCCAAGGCACGAGGATCATTCGGTGGCGAGGGCAAGGCGTCCTGCCTGGCGGCTGAATCAGTCACTCGCCGACGCTTGGTAGCCACGCGGGCGCGGGCATCCAATCGGCATGGCACTGGTGACTGCCCGCTCTGCATGAGGCGAACAACCCGACCGCTGGCTACGGACAGGCTATCGTCGACGTCGAGCCCATCGTGCACACCGACGTGCTCGGGCCGGTGGCGATGCATTGCGCGTGGTTCGTGCACGTACCGAAATCGCCTACGCAGTAGAAATCGGCGCCGCACGCGGTGTCTCGCCGACGAGAACGCGCAGTGCGTCGACGACGGCCAAGGCGCATGCCGGCTGCAGTGCGACACCAGCACCGATTGCCTGGCCGGCGGCGGCTGCCAGGCCGATGGTTTCTGCCATGCGTCCAATGAATGCGACGACGTCACCGACTGCGACCCTGGTCTCGAGTGCTACGCCGACCCTCAGTGGGGCGGCTTGTGCGGCCCGCCGCGTCCCTGACTCGAGCCTTCTCCACGGGCCGAGCACTGCCCCGTTGCGACGACGATCGAGCGCGATGCTCGCCCGCGGTGGACGTCGCGCGTCCGACTCACTGATACAGCGTGCACGCCTCGATGAAGAGGTCGTTGATCAGACCCGCGCGTCCCGTGGTGCCGCGGTAGTAGATCCGACCGAACGAGTTGTCGCCCGCGCCGAACTCGAACACCTCGAGGCGCACGCCCGTTGGCACGTGGCGCATCGAGACGATGTTGAGTCGATCATCGTCGACGTTCGCGAGGCCCTCGGCCACCGTGGTGATCGAGTCATTTTGCGACCGAAACGCGATCAGTGCCTGCTCGCTGCCGACGCCGGCGAGCTGGTTCGCCGCGGTGATCACGCGCGTGCTCTCGGTGACGAACGCGGGATCGTTGCGCATCTCGTACCAGTCGGAGGGCAGCGCGCAGGTCTCGTGAGCGACGATGCAGTTCTCGAGATCGCCGTCGTGGATGTTGGTGACCATCTGGGCGCTGTCGCGATCGAAGATCGCGCCGTACGAGTTGTCACCGGCGCCGTACTCGAACGCGAGGAACCGGCGACGCGCCGCGAGATCGACGAGCCACGTCACGTTGACCTCGTCCTGATCGACGCGCATCAGCGCCTCGAGGGGCGTGGTGACGTCGGTGTGCGACGACTGCTGCACCGCGAGCATCAGGCGATGCTGATCGTCTGCCGGCAAGGTCGCGAGGTTCGCAGGCGTGATCTTGATCTGGTTCTGCTGGAACAAGTTCGGATCACCCGCGATGTCGCCATAGGTCGAGCCGAACACGCAGCCGCCGGCGTTGACCGGAGCGCAGCCTTCGCCGCTACAGCCGACGCTGACCTTGAACTTGCCGAGCGTCGATGCGAGATGCCCCTTGACGATGATCCGGTAGCGACCGGCCGTGAGATCGCGCTTGAGCTGCGAGTAGATCGTCGAGCCGTAGTCGTCGTTGCGCGCGACATACGGGCCCCAGCTCGTCGTGCTCTCTTTGAACTTGTAGAGGTAGAGCACCGTGTCCGTGCGGCGCTGGCCGAGGACCGAGTAGCTCGTGGTCATGTCGACCTTCGCGTTGCCCGACAGCTCGAACGTCCACGCGTGGTAGCGCTCGTTGCCGGTCAGCGCGGCGTGGCCGGGGGTGCCGAACTCGATCGCGCCGTGCGGGGTCGGGCTGATCTGGGAGTCGGCCTTGGTCTCGTCGAGGAGCTCCTCCTCTTCCCCCTTGGGATCGTCCCCGAGGCAGCCAGCGGAGGACAGCAACAGCACGCAGAACAACGGGGTACGCATCTCCCGCCGCCTGAAGCAAAACCCAGTCCGGGCAAACGCATAGCGATCGTCACGCGCTGCGTCGAGATTCCGCCGGGTTCGCCGCCGCCAGGGTGGCTGCTCGACTGGCCATGGCTCCTTGTGTCATCCAGATGTGACGATGATCAGGATTGGCTGGACCAATCAGTGTTGATATGAAGGCGGTCATGGGAGCACTCCGAGGGGCGGCGCTGGCCACGGTTCTACTGTTCGGCGCCTGTGCCGGGGATGACTCGGAGGCCGTCGATCGTACCGCTGTCCGGTCCTACGACTTTGGTCCGTTCAACCTCTCGCCCGGTGAAGAGGTCAACGACGACTGCGTCCAGATCTCGCTCGACAACGACGACTACCTCTACGTGAACGCCGTCGAGCTCACGACCGGGCCGGGCTTCCACCACTCGAACTGGTTCTACGTTCCGAACCACGTGTTCGAGGGCGACGACGGGGTGTTCAACTGCGACAGTCGCAACTTCAACGAGCCGGCCGCGGCGATCTTCGGCGGCGTCCTGTTCGCCCAGTCGACGCAGGCCGCGCACGAGATCCAGAAGTTCCCCGAGGGCGTGGTCATCAAGATCCCGCCACGGTCAAAGATCGTCACGCAGATCCACCTGCTCAACCCGACCGACGGTTCGCTGTCGATCGCGCCGAACATCAAGGTCACGCCGATCCGCGACACGACGGTCACCACGACCCTCGCCGGGATCTCGTTCCAGAACCAGGCGCTCGCCCTGCCCGCGAACATGAGCTCGCGGTTCACCGTCGAGTGCGATCTCTCGGAGCGCCACAACTTCATCTTCGGACGCAACCCTGACTTCAAGATCTACTACGCGCTCGCCCACTACCACGAGCTCGCGACGAAGCTCACCGTCGAGGCCGTCAAGCCGACCGGTGAGAGCGCGGTGATCTACACGACCGAGCACAATGTCGGCGACGTCCTCGGCGGACCGATCGATCCGCTGTTCGACATGACTGGCTACACGAAGCTCCGCATGTCGTGCGACTTCTTCAACCCGCGGGCACAGGTCGTCCGCTGGGGCGTTGGCGACCAGGAGATGTGCGTGTTCCTCGCGTTCTCCGACTCCCAGTACAACTTTGGCGGCGGCGTCAACGAGCGTGGCGACCCGGAGAATCCGCAGCTGGTCGGCGACATGATGACGTACACGAACGCCTGCTCGGTCTACGCGAACGACGGCAGTCGCTGACGTGGCATAGTGCCCGTCGCATGAAGATCCTCCTCACCGGGGCCGGCGGTCAGATCGGTCACGATCTGATCGGTGCGCTGTCCGCTGCCGGCCACACCGTCACCTCGACCGACCTCGCTCCTCGCCCGCCGAGCCATGCCCACGCCAGTGGTGCCTCGTG
>JANOPP010000563.1:0-2114 GCA_031421915.1 Myxococcales bacterium
GCACCTCGATCTGACGGATCGCGGTCGGGTCGCCACGCCGCCGTGGACCATCGATGGGTTTCGCGTGATGGTAGGCTCCGGCGCATGAGATGGCTGATCGCGGCGGCGCTGGTCGCATGTGCATGTCCGAGCAAGCAAGCCGGCACCGGGACCCAGACCACCGGCGGCGGCAGCGGAAACGGTTCGAGTGGGAGCGGGCACGTGGAGCTGACCGGTTGCGAGGCCGCGCGCAGCAAGGTCGAGGCGCTGTACCGCGCAGAGGCCCAGCAGCACGAGCCCAAGCGCGTCGACGAGGCGGTCGCCGATAACACGGCGATGGTGATGGGCGAGTGCCGGCATGCGCCCGACAAGATGACTGCCTGCCTCTCGGGTGTGACGTCGGTCAGGGAGCTCGAAGCGCAGTGCATGCGGAAGCTCGACGAGGAAGGCACCGAGGCCGATGTCCTCCTCCGCTAGCAACCAGATGAGCCGAGGACGTGTCTCCATGTGCATGAGGAACCTGGTCGTGCTCTGCCTGTTGTCGGCAGCGTGCGGTGGCAAGCAGCAGACGAATGGCGGCGGCGGCGGCGGCACCGGTAGTGGCAGCGACGCTTCCCCCGGCGTGGTCGCTGACACGCGGACGCCGTTCGAGAAGCGCCTCGATACCGCGTGCGGCGCGCTCGGCCCGCGGCTCACGCAGTGCGCGGTCGACGACTCCAAGGCCGAGCTCGCCACCGGTAAGATCACGCAGGCGCAGTACGCCGACCTGACGTCACCGCAGATGCGCGCCGCTCTCGACAAGGACTGGGACACCAAGTGCAACAAGCCGGACCGGTCGTCGCGCCAGATCCGGGTGCTCGAGGTCTGTCACGAGTCCGAGACCGAGTGCGATCCGCTGCTCGATTGTCTCGAGAACCTCAACAAGCAGCCGGCCAAGTAGGGCTATCGTCCGCGCGATGACCACGCGCGCTGTGTTGTTCTCCCTCGTCGCCGCCACAGCGGCTCTTGCTCCGGCCTGCAAGAAGGACCAGGACGCCAAGCCCACGACGGGCACGGACCCCGGCTCTGCCACCGGCGGATCCGCTGCAGCCGCGCCCGCCCGCCCGCGGCCGTCACAGCAACCGCTGCCGCAGATGCCACCGCTCAATCTGCCCGACGACGACATGCGTCCGAAGCGGATCGCGCTCGGTCACGCGCTGTTCTTCGACAAGCGACTCTCGGGTGGCACCGATCGCTCGTGCTACTCGTGCCACGCGAACGAGGACGGCAACGGCGGTGCTCAGCCGCTCGCGATCGGCTCGGGCGGCAAGCAGCTCACCCGGCACTCGCCCGTGATCTGGAACGTCGGCTACTGGAGCAACGCCTTCTACTGGGACGGCCGCGCGAAGACCCTCGAGGAGAACGCGAAGGGCGCGTGGGGCGGCGGCAACATGGGTGCTGCCGAAGGCGCGGACACGCCGGAGAAGATCACGGCCGCGCTCGACGCGAAGGCCGCGGACGTCGCCGCGATCCCGCAGTTCAAGCCGCTGTTCGAGGCAGCGTACCCCGGTGCGAAGATCGGCGCCGATCAGGTCACCAGCGCGCTCGCCGAGTACATGCGCACGCTGATCTGCAACGAGACCGCGTACGACAAGTTCGCCGCGGGCGACAAGACTGCGCTCTCCGAGGAGCAGCAGCGTGGCCTCGATCTCTTCCTCGGCAAGGGCAAGTGCGGCACGTGCCATGCGCCGCCGTTCTTCTCGACGGCGATGGGCGTCGAAGGCGGCGCCTACTTCAACGTCGGCATCGGCACGCAGGGCGTCGCCGAGGACAAGGTCGATGTCGGTCGCATGAAGGTCTCGAGCAAGCCCGAGGACTGGGCGGCATTCAAGCCGCCGAGCCTGCGCAACGTCGCCAAGAGCCAGCCCTACTTCCACGACGGATCGGTCGCGACGCTCGACGACGCCGTCAAGTTGATGGCGTCGGGCGGCATCGCGAACAAGAACAAGTCGCCGCTCCTGAGCGACGCAGGCCTCACCGATCCAGAGCGCGCGGATCTGATCGCGTTCCTCAAGGGCCTCACCTGCCCGGGCACGCTGGAGCCGCCGGCGGCTCCCGCCGACAAGTGATCAGTACGCGCTGCTGCTGTCGCGCGC
>JANOPP010000564.1:0-4893 GCA_031421915.1 Myxococcales bacterium
GGGAGAGCCCGGGCGCAAGACGGCAACGCTGACCCCGAAGAAGCGCGCGCGGATCATGGCGCGCGACCACCATCGGTGCACCGTGCCGGGGTGCCGCAGCAAGCGGAACCTCGATGCGCATCACATCGTTCACCAGGAGGATGGCGGAGGGCACGAGGACTGGAACATCACCACGCTGTGCTGGGGTCACCACGCGGCGCATCATGCGGGGCGACTCGCGATCGAAGGCCGGGCGCCCGACGAGCTCCGGTTCGAGTTTCGACGAACGGACGATGCCCACAGGGGCACGAACGAGCGTCATGCCCCTATGGGCACGAACGTCACTCAGCGCGACGACGCAGCGGGCGTCAGGAAGTTCGCGCCCGTCGTGATGAGAATCCAGGCACGTGACGCCCTCGTCGGCCTGGGATGGAGGGTTTCGATCGCGGGCGCGGCGGTCGAGGAGGCCGTTGCCCACGTGGCCAGCGACGCGACGATCGATGTGCTGATCCGCGAGGCGCTGCGACGGTGCCCGCGACCGCTCGGGTGACATTTCACCGACGTAAGGGACATTCGCCGTACTATTCCGCGAGGCTCGCGTGGCTGAGGGAGCGCCAGTATCACCTCGAGCGCAAGCTTCCTCGGGCCGAGCAGCGAGGTTCATCGCGCAATGCGTGATCGCCGCGAACCAGTCCCCTATCAGGAGCTTCTGCCCGTTCGCGCTCTACGCTGGGTGAGTGGCGCGAGCACGACGCTCGCATTCGGGCGACGTATCGTGTGCTCGTGGTCGCTGTGACTGGCGGCGGCTCCTGCATGACGTGCCGGTCCTTCGACTCGGTCAGTCGTGTGAGCGCCGCCGTGAGCTCCAACCCCTGAACCCATCGATCTTTGTCGCCACCCATCTCCTGGCGTAAGTCGCGGTACCGTCAGCGCGATGTCGATCCGGCCCGCGCGCGACGAAGACTTCACGGCGATCACCGCGATCACGAACCACTACATCACCACGTCCGCGATCCACTTCGCGTACGAGCCGCTCGCAGAGGCGGACCTCCTCGCGATGTGGCACGGCTACCGCGAGCGGTTTCCGTGGCTCGTGATCGAGGACGCGGGGCAGGTGGCCGGGTTCGCGAAGGCGGGGACCTGGCGCGATCGCGCGGCGTACGCGTGGACCGCGGAGACCGGCGTCTACATCGCAGATGCGGCGCGTGGTCGTGGCCTCGGTCGGCGCGTGTATGTCGCCTTGCTCGAAGAGCTCGAGCGGCGTGGGTTTCGCTCCGCGGTCGCCGGGATCACGATGCCGAACGACGTGAGCACGGCGCTCCACGTCGAGCTCGGGTTCGAGGCTGTGGGCAAGGTCCGCGATGCGGGCTGGAAGCTGGGTGCGTGGCGAGACGTCGCGTTCTGGCAGAAGCGGTTTGCGACGGATCCGGCGGGCCCAACCGGCGGCTAGGCTGCTGTTCGCGCGTGCGAGGAGCGTTCGGTCGCGAGGACGCGAGGCGACGACCGAGATGACTTAGCCAGCGGTGAACTTGTCACGCATCGGGCACGCCACGCACGCCGAGTAGTTGCATAGGCGGCAGGTCGTGCCTGCGTCGCGCTCCGTCACCTTCGCGTGTCCGATCAACTTCGACGTCAGGCGGCCGAGCTCCTTGCACTCTTGCGGGGTGAGCGCACTCAGCAACCGCAGCAGCGTCGTCATTCGCTCGTCACCGCTGGCAGCTGCGAGGGCGCGGCCGGCGCGCGTGAGGGTCAGCGCGACGGCGCGACCGTCGGGCGCGGTCCTGCGTTCGAGTGCGCCTCGTTCGACGAGGCGGTCGACCAGGCGGACGCAACCAGAGTGCGAGAGCGCGAGCGGAGACCGCAACTGCTCGATCGAGCACCCTGGATACTTGGCCACCAGCGCGAGCGCCGTCCGTTGCGTTACGGCGGCGGGATCGTCCGCGATGGCACGCGCGACGCCGTCGCTCACCAGCGTTGCGAGTGCACCGAGAAGGTTCGCTACGTTCTCGAGCCTGGGATGCAGGTTGCGCTCAGGAGGCCACAAGCGGTTTGCGAAACAGCACCATGTCGATGCCGGGCGCGTAGTAGTCGCGAACCTGTGCCACGCGCTCGTAACCGCATGCGTCGTAGAACGCGCGCGTCCGGGCATAGGATTCCTCGCCTGACGTCTGCACGAGTAGCAGCCGCTGCTTGCGATCCACAAGGAGCTGCTCCACGTGCCTTACGAGGGCGGCGCCGCGTCCCTTGCTCTGCATGTCAGGCATCACTGCGATCATGAGCAGCTCGTACGTGCCGTCGGTGGCACGTACCGGCTCGACGTAAGCGATTGCGACGCGGCGTTCGCCGTTGACAGAAGCCTCCGCCGCATCCCGCTCGTCCACGAGGCACACGTGCCCCTCATCGCAGGTGCCTGCGAAGTATGCTGCCATCATTCCGTCCGTTACAGACGTATCCTCGGCCGGGAACATGCCGGCGGCGACGCCGACCGCGGAGACGAAGGCGGAGTCGGCCGGTGTGGCGAGCCGGATCACGATTCCCTCGGAGCACGACGATGCAGCATTCGCGATGTGTATGCGACACGCATACAAGTTTCAATCGCCTCTGGAACGCGTCCGCAACGCGGCATCGTCGAAGACATCGTGCAGAAGCAGCGCAAGATCCGCTGCTCGGTGTCGACGTTCGCGAACCTCGGCGCGATCGTCGACGGCAGCGCGCTCGTCGCGACCGTGCCCGGGATGGTCGCGACGCAGATCCGGGCGGTCCGTCCGCACCTGTGCATTCGCCCCCTGCCGTTCGCCCTTGCAGGAGCTCGGAGCTGTTGTGGCCCGTGACGACCGATGATGACGAACCGTGTCGGTTCGCCCGGGCGCACATCATCGCGATCGCGAACAAGGTAAAGTGACGCCGATGCCGGACGAGCCCAAGGCGGTTGGAACGAAGGACCCCGGCCTCGCGGAGGGTTCCGCGACGACGCAGCCGGGTCAGCACGCCGGCCTGCCGTCCGAGGCGCCGACGCTGGTTCCCGGGACGAAGACCGCGAAGGGCACGATCGTCCTGCCGCCGCCCGGCTACCTGCTCGGGGTCAGCATCGGACGCGGCGGCATGGGCGAGGTGCTCGCGGCGCAGGACACGCGGATCGGGCGCGAGGTCGCGGTCAAGCGGATGACGAGCGAGGACCCCGACGACGAGCAGATCGCACGGTTCCTGCGCGAGGCGCGGATCCAGGCGCGGCTCGAGCATCCGGCGATCGTTCCCGTCCACGAGCTCGGCATCGACGCCGAGGGGCGCCCGTACTTCACGATGAAGCGCCTCGTCGGGAAGACGCTCGGTCAGCGGCAGGTCGACGGCATGCCGCGCTCGCGACTCCTCCGCGCCTACGTCGAGGTCTGCCGCGCGATCGAGTTCGCGCACTCGCGCGGCGTTGTCCATCGCGACCTCAAGCCGGCGAACATCATGATGGGCGACTTCGCCGAGGTCTATGTCATCGACTGGGGCATCGCTCGCGTGCTCGCCGACGATCCGGACAGTCCGCTCGAGCAGGTCGACATCAGCACCCTCGACGACAGCACCAAGTCCGGCGCCTTGCTCGGCACGCCGGGGTACATGTCCCCCGAGCAGATCCGTGGCGCGCGGGCGACGCCGGCCGCCGATGTTTATGCACTCGGCTCCGTGCTGTTCGAGCTGTTGACGCACGAGTTGCTCCACCGCCGCGGTCAGCAAGGGGTGACGACGACGCTCTCGAATCCGACGCAGTCGCCGGCGGAGCGCGCGCCCGACAAGGGAATCCCGCCCGAGCTCGACGTGCTCTGCCAGGCCGCACTGGCCGAGGATCCGGGCGATCGGCCGTCTGCACACGAGCTCGCCGAGGCCGTCCAGGATTACCTCGACGGCGATCGCGATCTGGCAAAGCGCAAGGAGATCGCGGCCGGACAGCTCGCATCGGCGCGCGAGGTGCTCGACAGTGGCGACCCCGATGCGCGCGCCGCCGCGATGCGCAGGGCAGGGCGCGCCCTCGCGCTCGACCCGGAGTCGGAGGCCGCCGCCGAGCTCGTCAGCTCGCTCTTGCTTACCCCGCCGGCGGAACTGCCGTCCGATCTGGTCACCGGGCTCGAAGAGCAGGAGCTCCAGATCAACAAGGACCGCTCGCGCAAGGCGATGTGGGTCTACCTCTCGGTGTTCGGGATGCTGCCGCTTGCCCTCGTGATCGACATCAAGAACTGGCCGATGGTGATCGGGTTCTACGGCGTACTCGCCGTTGCAGCGCTGTCGTCGGCGCACTTCGCGCGCACGGGCAAGCCATCTGTCGTGGTCGTGCTCGCGGTCAACCTGGCGATCGCCGTGCTGTTCACGCGGATCGCGAGCCCGTTCGTCCTGACACCGCTGATGGTGTGCTGCACGGTGGTCGCGATCACCGCGATCCCGTGGATCAACCAGCGACCATGGGTCGTCTACGCCTGGACGGTGACGGCAGTCCTGCTCCCGATCGCCCTCGAGTGGCTCGGCGTGCTGCCAAAGACGTGGGAGATCGCGGGGGGGCGGATGACCGTGATCTCGGACATCATCAAGACCGAGGGCCTGCGTGACGAGCTCGCCTTGATCTTCTCGGCCGTGTTGTTCACGAACGTGCTCGGCATCTTCGCGCTCGCAATCAGCAAGCGGCGGCGGCTCGGGCAACAGCAGCTGTACGTCCAGGCCTGGCATCTTCGCCAGCTTCTGCCGAGCGCGAAGCGGCCGTGGGCGTCCAAGTCCCGCTGAGGCGCGATACGATGGGGCGATGGTGCGTCGTGACGACGACGGAAGCCCCGCCGGGGATCCCGGCGAGAACCCGCCGTCATGCTGTGATGATCCAACGGGTGAGAGTCCCGTCTCGGTAAGCGTCGGTGCGCCGAGTAGCAGGCCCGCAGCAGAGGGGGA
>JANOPP010000565.1:0-16248 GCA_031421915.1 Myxococcales bacterium
ACGCACTCGCCGGTCATCTCGTGGCAGACATCGCTCGGGCACTCCGCGTCCGCGATGCAGGCCCGGCACGTCTGGGTCGTTTGCTCGCAGATCGGCGCGGAGGTCGGGCAGCCACCGGCGCACGGGACGATCGGTCCATCGGGCATCAGACTGGCATCGGGGTCCAGAGCGCTATCGGAGCCATCGGTTCCGCCATCGCTCGACGACCCGACGCAGGTTGGTGGCGACTGGGTACGATCGCACTGCTGATCACCGGGACAGTAGAAGTCCTCGGTGCACGGACGACCGGGCTGAAACGACGGATTGTAGCAACCCGTCACCAGCGCGATGTAGAGCCAGCCCCTCACGCCTCCAGGGTATCAGAACCTGGGTTTCAGACGGTCAGACCCTTCTTGTAGGCCAGCAGCTCCTTCTGGGTCTTCAATAAGAGCTGATTGGTCTCGAGAAGCTCCTTGGTCCGGGCTCGGACCTGGTTCGCGAGGCGCTCGCGCTCGCGGGCCTCCTTCTCGAGCATCTCTTGGTACTTGACCTGCACGACAGCCTCGTCGGTGACGTTGCGCTGGATCTCGAGGGCCCCGACGTTGTTGCCGGCCTCGTCTGTGATCGGGACCGCAGAGAGGATGAACCGCAGCTTCTGTGCCTCGCCGACGACCGATCCAGAGATCTCGTCGAGCCGCACATGGCGATTGTCGGACCAGCACTGCTGGGCGATGCACTCGCTCTTGCAGATGTTGAGCTCGAGGACGTCGTAGCAGTGCTTCCCCTTGAGCCCACGCGCGAGCTGGCGTGGCAGGAGCGCGAAGAACGCACGGTTGAAATCGACGATCCGCCGCTCGTGGTCGATGACGAAGTAGCTGTCCACGATGGCGCTCGCCACGCGCTTGAACTCGGTCAAGAACAGCTGCAGCGCCGGTGCGACGCTTCCGTCGCGAGCCCCATCCATGGGCCAATGGTAGCAGTTCCGTCGGGCCTGTCATAAGCTCGCGAGCGGATGGCCAAGCGTGGGGCGAGCCTGTCGGTCAAGATGATCTTGACCACGACGGTTTTGATCATCGTGACGGTGGTGGGTTCTGGCGTCCTGAACGTGATCAACGTTCGAAAGGCGTTCGACGACTCGACATCCCGTCAGATCGAGATCTTTCGTACGGGACGGGAGACCCTCGGCGAGTTCGGCACGCCGCTGTTCGCGAGCGCTGTCAGCCAGCTGCTGTTCGACAAGGGCCGCGACACCGACATTCTCTCGCTGGTCAAGGAGACCGTCGAGCAGGACACCAAGGACGGGCCCGGCGGCAAGAAGGACTACGGCCTCAAGCTCGCCTACGTCCTCGATCCGAACCAGAAGGTCGTCGCGCACTGCTTCGAGGAGGCCAAGCTCGAGTGCGCGGTCGGCAACCACGAGCCGATCACGCCCGCGGTCGGCGCGCTCGCCGTCGACACCTGGCGCGAGGCCCAGGCCGCCTGGAAGAGCGCGGCCGCCGGCAAGGGCGAGGCACTCGTCCGGTTCGAGCTCGCGCAGTCCGGCTCGCGGCACCGCGTGTTTGCATTCCCGGTGTTCGCGGGGACCGCAGCGACGGCCGCCGGTGCCCTCGCTGCCGAGGCTCCCGATGCCCGTCTCGGCTACGTCGTCCTCGGCTACGACCTCGCTCCGATCGAGTGGTTCGCGACCGCCGCAGCCGACCAGAAGGCCGCCGCCTCGGCACGCGCTGCGCTCTACACCGGCGCTGTCGGTGCCCTGTTCGCGCTGATCGGAACGGTCCTCGCGATCTTCCAGGGCCTGTCGATCAGCCGGCCGATCAAGCAGCTCGCCTGGAAGGCCGATCAGATCGCGCGCGGAGATCTCGAAGCGCGCGTGGAGATCACGTCGCGAGACGAAATCGGACTACTCGGCGAGAATTTTAACTTCATGGCCGATCAGATCAACATCCTCCTGTTACAGACCGCCGAGAAGGCGCGCATCGAGCAGGAGCTCGAGGTCGCCCGGGCAATCCAGGAGACGCTGGTCCCGACAGCGGATCCCGTCGACAAGGGGACGCTCAAGTTCGCAGGCTACTATCAGCCAGCGGCGCAGACCGGCGGCGACTGGTGGACCTGGAGCCAGCTCGTCGGGGACAAGTACCTGCTCGTGATCGGCGACGTCACCGGACACGGCGTGCCGTCCGCGATGATCACCGCCGCAGCGAAGGCCGCGTGCGACGTAGCGCGCCACATTCACAACGACGACGTCACCGTGACGCGTCTGCTCGAAGTCATGAACCACGCGATCTACGAGAGCGCGCAACGCCGGTTCGTGATGACCTGCTTCGCGTCGATCGTCGACACGAAGCTGCGCACGATCACGTACGCGAATGCGGGCCACAACTTCCCGTACCTGTTCCGAAACACCGAGGGAAAGGGCGACTTCGGGTCGCTGATGATCCGCGGCAATCGCCTCGGCGATGACCGCACCTCGAAGTACGAGGCCAAGACCACCGAGCTGATGGCCGGTGATGTCCTCATCTGGTACACGGACGGCATCGTCGAGTGCGAGAACGAGGCGGGCGAGGAGTACGGCGAGAAGCGGTTCCGTGCGTCCGTGCGCCGCGCGTCGTCGCTCGACGCCGGTGAGATGCGCGATGCCATCGTCGCCGATGCGAAGGGCTTCTTCGGCGACACACCGCGCAAGGACGACATCACCATGATCGTGGGGAGGATCCATTGAGGACCTGGGGCGCCGTTGTGGTGGGGACGATCGCGTGCATCTCGGTCGCACAAGCGGCGGTCGAAGATGACCTGCGCGACGGCGACAAGTACTTCGAGGACGGCAACTGGCAGAAGGCAGCGGTCGCGTTCGACCGGGCGCTCGGCAAGGCACCGGGTCAGGTGTCCGCCGAGGCCTACGGCAAGCGCGCCGCGATCTACATCATCCTCAAGGACTACAAGGGCGGCCTCGACTTCCTCGCGAAGGCAAAGTCCCGCTCGTCGACCCTGGCGAACGCGCCCGAGCTCCTCGAGCAGGAAGCGCTGCTCCTGTGGGAGACCGACCGCAAGGAAGAAGCGATCAAGATCGCGGAGAAGGTCGTCGCTGCCAAGCCGTCGACGTTCACGAACCAGAAGCTGATCGGCGAGTACTACGCGAGCAAGAACCCCGAGAAGACGGCGGCCGCGTACGAGGCCTATCTGAAGGCCCGCCCCACCGAGCTCGAGCAGGGCGACGTGCTGCCGCGGATCCGGCTCGGCTTCGCGCGCCTCGCAGCGGCACGCACCGCGATCGGCGCGGGCGACGAAGCGGGTGCGCAGCAGCAGTACACCGCCGCGGTCGAGCAGTTCGAGACCGTGCAGCGCAAGCTCGGCAAGAAGCCGAACGCGCAGATCAACTCCGACAACGGCCTATGCGCCGCGTACACTGGCCTGTCGCGGTTCGATCAGGCCGTGACCGTATGCGAGCGCGTCGTCGACGATCGCAAGCGGATCGATGCGACCGGCGCCGCGTACTTCAACCTCGCGACCGCCTACCTCGCACGCAAGCAGACCAAGAAGGCGCGCACCGCGGCGACGGAGTTCACCAAGCTCCGCAAGACCGAGGCACGCGGCTACAAGCTTGTCGGCGACACCTACTTCGCCGATCGCGACTGGGGCGCCGCCCTCGAGCAGTACCTCAAGGCCGAGAGGCTCCTCAAGGCGAACCAGACGCACGAGCAGGTCCAGATCTCGATCCAGCTCGGCAAGACCTACCGCCGCCTCCCCGCCCCCGCCGGAGGGACCAACCCGAATCTCGCGCTCGCGATCGACAAGCTCGACACAGCCCACACCGCAAACCCGGCGAGCACGGAGCTCGCGATCGAGCTCGGCGGTGCATTCCTCGAAGGCAAGCAGGATGCGAAGGCGACCGCACTGACGGACAAGCTGCTCGCCAGCCCCGCGCTTGCGAAGGCTCCGCCCGAGACTCGCGCACAGGTGCTCGTGATCGCCGGAAAGTCGCTGTTCAACCAGAAGAAGCTGCGCGAGGCGCGCCAGCGCTTCGAGTCGGCGCAGCAGATCAGGCCCAACGACGTCACGATCCAGCGCAGCCTGGTGATGACGATCAACGAGCAGGCATTCGAGAGCGGCAAGGACCCAAAAGTCGCCCAGACCCTGCTCGAGCAGGCGCTTCCGATCGATCCGAAGTCGCCGGTGACGCTGACGAACCTCGCGGTCCTCGCGATCGATCGGGGTGACTGCGAGTCCGCGCAGAAGCGGCTGGTCGAGCTCGCCGAGGTCCGCGGCCGCGACGAGGTCGTGCGCACGCGCCTGCTCGCGCGGACGTACCTGTGCCAGGCCAAGCCCGACGTGAAGAAGGCGAGCGAGGCGTTCGCGATCGCGGAGCGCGAGGCCAAGAAGTCCACTGCCGCCCTCGCGCTTGCGGAGATCTATACCGAGTGGGCGCCGCTCACGTGGGACACCGATCTCACCGGCGCCGTCGACAAGCTCGAGATCGCGGTCTCCACCGCAGCGCAGGATCCCGCGATCGCCCCCGCCGCCAAGCGCAACCTCGCGCTCGCGCTGTTCCGTCGCGGCTGGAAGCTGATGCGCGAGAACAAGGGCGCCGAGGCGGCCACCGATTTCGAGCGCGCGATCCGCGACCCCTCCGTCCTCAAGGGCTCGGAGCCGCTCGCGTTCGAGTTCTCCTACGCGCTCTCACTCCTCGAGACGGGCCGCGCCGGCGACGCCTCGAAGATGTTCAAGACGCTCGGCGGCAAGGGCGCCCAGGCGAGCTACCTCAAGTCACCGTACGCAAAGATCGGCGCCCAGTTCTTCGCCGCCTACGCGAACTACCGCAACGGCACGCTGCAGACCCGTCAGCTGGCAGCGACAGACCTCGCGAAGCTCGCGAACGAGGGCCTCGGCGCCAAGCTCGACGATCTCCTCGCGTCGACGCACGAGCTGATCGCAAACGAGCAGTGGCGCAACGGTCAGGCCGCCGCGGCAGGCAAGTCGCTCACCTCTGCCGAGAGGTACGCGAACAACGGCGAGATCAAGCGCCGCATCGCGATGGACAAGACCACTGTCGCGCTCGATAAGAATGACGTCGCCACGCTCGAGGGCATGAACGGCAACCCGCCCGAGTCGCTCGTCAACCTCGGCATTCTCTACGATCAGGCCGGTCGCCCCAGGGACGCCTACGACGCGTGGACCAAGGCCAGAGCGCGAGGCGTCCAGACCCGCGACCTCCAGAAATGGATCGACGCGAAGAAGAGGATCTATGGCTACTAGCATGAAGCTCCTGGTCACTCTTTTCGGCCTCCCCGCCCTGCTCGTCGCCAGCTCCGCGTCCGCGCAGCCGGCGCAGAAGATCACGATCGGCATCTACGCACCCTCGGTCGAGTTCGGCGCAGCCCAGGCGCGTGTCGCCTACGTGCAAGCGCTCGCGAAGGCGATCGAGCAGAACACCGGCATCCAGACCGAGGCGCAGTCGTACGCCAACGTCGGCGCGCTCAAGAAGGACAACGTCGACTTCGCGATCATCGACGGCCAGTGCTACGCGACGAACATGGGCTGGAAGCTCCTCGCCTCCGCCAGCATCGGTGGCGGCACCACGCGCGCGTGGGGTCTCTACTCGAGCACCCCGGGCGGCATGCAGGCGCTCAAGGGCAAGAAGCTCGCGTTCATCGCCACCGGCTGCAACGACGCCGGGTTCATCGACAACGCCATGCTCGAGTCCGAGGTCGACCCGGCCTTCTTCGGCTCGCGCGTGGGCAAGCTCGACCTGACGGCCGCCGTCGCCGAGGTCGCCTCGTACAAGACAGCCCAGGCCGTGTTCGCCCCGGCGAGCGCCGCCAAGGGCATGACCAAGGTCTTCGACACCGGCAACGTCCCGAACCCCGCGTTCGTCGACATCAGCGGCAAGCTCCCCGCCTCGGTCGTCGAGAAGGTCGCCGCGACCGTCACGAGCTACGGCGGCGGTGGCGCGATCACGAGCTGGACGAAGCCCGCCCGCGATCCCTACGCCGCCCTCGCCGGCCGTCTCGGCAAGGTCACCAAGCTCGGCGTGTTCGCGACGCCGGAGCCCATCCGCATCGACAGCAAGGACGTCCTCGTCGAGCCCGCGACGACCAAGGACACCGCGATGGTCGATGTCCGTCACCACTTCGTGCGCCCCCCTGGCGCGCGCCTCGAGTAGCTGCTCGCACCGTGGATTCGAAACAGGTCCTCGTCACGGGTGGCACGGGCATGGTCGGCCACTTCATCGTGCAGTCGCTGCTGCGGCGCGGCCATCGTGTCCGCGCCCTCGTGCGCTCGCTCGACAAAGGCCGTCGCCTGCTCCCCGACTGCGAGCTCGCCGAGGGCGACGTCACCGCGCCGGCAACACTCACCGCCGCGGTTGCCGGCTGCACCTGGGTCTTTCACGCCGCCGGCTTCCCCGAACAGTGGATGAAGGACGCAGCGACGTTCGATCGGATCAACGCCGAGGGCACCGCGAACATGGTCGCCGCAGCCCGCACCGCGAACGTCGCACGCCTCATCTTCACGTCGACGATCGACGTCTTCACGTGGAGATCGGGCGCCGACTACGACGAGTCCGAGATCGATCCGAACCCGAAGAACACGCACTACGAACGCTCCAAGCAGCGCGCTGACCAGATCGTCGTCGGCTCCGGCCTCGACGCGGTCTTCCTCCATCCCAGTGCGGTCTACGGTCCGGCACCCTCCGATTCACCGGGCGTCAACGAGCTGATCGTTCGCCTCGCGAACAACAAGGTCCCTGGTCTGCTGCCCGGCGGCTTCCCCGTCGTGTTCGCACCCGATGCCGGCGAGGGTCACGTGATCGCCGCCGAGCGCGCGAAGCCCGGAGCTCGCTACATCCTGAGCGAGCGCTACTACTCGCTGGCCGATCAGGCGCGCGCGATGCTCGCCGCACTCGCCATCGAGCGAACGCTGCCGCGTGTGCTGCCACTGTGGCTCGCCTCGATGGTCTCGACGATCGGCGAGAGCGTCGCGGGACTCACCGGCAAGCCGCCGCTGATCCCGAAGGGTCAGCTGAAGTTCCTGCAGGTCGACTCGTATCCGGTGGCGACGCGGGCTACCGCCGAGCTCGGGCTCGCGTTCACCCCGTTCGCCGAGGGACTGGCGAAGACGATCGAGTGGCTGCGCGCAAGCGGGCGGCTGCCGGGCTAGGCGCGACGTCGCACCCACGTGTCGCGAAAGCTGGTGCGCTCGCCTTTCACCTCGAGGACACCTTGCTCGATGAGAGCATCGACGCGCGACCAGAGCAGTAGCTCGTCCGCCAGGATAGTGGACAGTATGTTGCCGATCAAGCGCCCGAGGATCTGCC
This sequence comes from Myxococcales bacterium, assembly GCA_031421915.1. Classification (GTDB taxonomy): domain Bacteria; phylum Myxococcota_A; class Polyangia; order Haliangiales; family Haliangiaceae; genus JABFXX01. The sequence continues at coordinate 7,289 of JANOPP010000565.1, forward strand.
AAGCGTCGGACGTCTGGGACATGAGGAGCGTGTCGAAGTGCGTGATCGGCGCGGACAACAAACTGCCCGACTCGACGACACGCAGGGCAGCATTCTCCTTCCTGAGATCCCGCCACGTTGCGCGATACCGTTCTCGCTCCTCCTCAGAAACCGCTCTCGCGTCGCCGACGAGGTCATCGTTCACGATCTGCCAATCGCCAACCTGCGCGAACGCAATGCAACGCGGCACCGGGTACTCGCAGCCGTCGGGCCGACGCCGCACGAGATCGGTGACGTCGACGATCGATGTGGGTGCATCCCCGCGCCGCCACAACAACTCGAGGAAGCCTGCGTGCTCGTTCGCGCTGTTTCGACTGAACCAGACGACGGGTTGTGCATCAGCAGCCGCCTCGGCCCATCTTGCGTCGCGCCGGGGCCAGTACTCAGGCTCGGCATCGACGCCGAGCTCGTGTGAGGCCCAGAGGCCCCGGTGCTCGGCCGTGACCACGTCGATCGGGCCGTAGCTCAGATCATCGATGATCGGGAAGACCCGGTCCTGATGGCCGAGAGCCGCCAATGCCTTCATGAGGCTTCCGGCCGCGGACTCTCCGAACGTCACGTGCACACAGGAACTCTATCCGCATAGCGTTGGATTTGGCGATGTCTGCCTAATTCATTTCGGACTACGTTTGCGACGAGGAAACCCGATCTATCAGAGCACGACGTGTCAGATCGAAATGCTAATGATCAATGCACATCATGAGTCGGCATCCACGCAAGAAGCACATCCAGCTCACGCTCGATCGTGCGCGGCATGCGTGCGGACGCGGTGGGTGGCGACCCGGCGCAGGGCGCCCGAAGACCAGCAAGGCCATGCCGCACTGCCGACGGGCCGCGATCGCTCCGCAGCATCCGCAACACGTCACGATGCGCGTCGTCGCCGGTCTACCCTCGCTGCGGCAGCGCCGGTTCGTCGAGATCATCCGAACGTCGATCGCCCGTGCGCACCGCGATGACTTCCGGGTGGCAGAGTTCGTGATCGAGTCGAATCACCTCCACACCGTCTGCGAGGCTGGCAACCGAGAAGCACATGCCCGCGGTCTCAAGGGTCTCCAGGTCAGCATCGCGAAGCGCATCAATCGCGAGCTCGGCCGCAAGGGCGCGCTGTTCGCCGACCGCTATCACACGCGCGCGCTGAAGACGCCGCGTGAGGTCCGCAACGCCCTGCGGTACGTCCTCAACAACACGCGGCGCCACGATCCGATGGGAACCGAGCTGCTCGGAAGTGACTGGATCGATCCGTACTCGAGCGCGCCGTGGTTCAAGGGCTGGGCGCGTCCGGTCGAACCAGATACGCACTGGAAGCGTGCGTTGCTCGAACGGCCGCCGCCCACCGCCCCTCCGCGATCGTGGCTGCTATCGGTGGGCTGGCGTCGGCACGGCGCGCTGCAGTTCGACGAGGTTCCTGGTCCTGCGGCACGGCGCTGAACACTTCGTTCGCGACGAGCGCTGCAGCTCGACGAGCTTTCAGGCCCCACGGACGGTGTGCTCTTCATTCGCACCGAGCGCAGCTCTCGACGAGGCTTGGCACGATGCTCGGGGTCAGCGGGACTGGAGTCGCGATGCTCTCGTCGCTGACGTGACCGCAACGGGCACCTGACAAACATCGCGACATCGAACACTCGTGCGCTCCGCTGCTCGTCCTCCACCACCGACGAGATCTTGGATCGCACCAGCCGGTCAGGAGAACGCCGCCGACCGCCGTGCCCCATATCACCGGCGCTCGACGCGAACGGTCGGATGGCTTCCTGTGGAGAGCGAGGCAGCGATACGCGCTGCCGGCAGCGATCTGACGCCGAGACGCGAACCGTGGAGGCGTGCAGCACATCCTGTCTGACGACGGACCGAGGCGCTCGGTGCGACGCGACGCATCTCCCCGCTGCGCTCGCTACGCAACAACGTTCGCCAGTCTTGCGATGTCTGCCGAATTCATCGGAGCGAAGGCAGCCCCTCGGCCGCCTGCGATGTCTGCCGAATTCAATCGGAGCGGAGGCGGCCCCTGTCCTCTCGGATGTCGGCCGAATTCGTTCGGAACGCAGGGAACTCGGCCGCCTGCGATGTCTGCCGAACTCATTCGAGACGTACGCGGCGCTCGGTCCCATATGTCTGCCGAACTCATCTCGGCGCGGGGGGCGGCGCTACGCGCGCGGTTCGTCTCCGTGCGGTCCGCTCCGGCCCGACAACCTGTTTCCACGCGCGCCTCCTCGGTTCGCGTCTCGTCGGTGCCCGCGCCGGCGGAGCGCACCGCGGTCACGCTCTCCACCGGAAGCCATCCGACCGCTCGCGCCGAGCACAGTTGATATGGGGCACGACGGTCGGCGGCGTTCTCCTGACCGGCTGGTGCGAACCATCATCTCGTCGGTGGTCGAGGACAAGCGCGGGGGAACACACGAGTGATCCGGGGCGATGCATGCCGATCGGCGATCGGAGCGCGGGCTGGGCGGCGCCCCTCCGCCTGCGATGTCGGCCGAGATCGGCTCCGACCCCTTTTTCTACCGACCCATTTTCTTGGGCCGGGCGGGGCAGCTGAAGTGCAGCCGGCGTCGATGTCTGCCGAGCTCATCGGAGACCCGGTCCTCCAGTCGGAGGCCGGTCCGGATCGCTTCAACTTGGCCTAGCGGCCCTGGGTCATCTTGAGCATCACCAGCGGAGTCTTGAAGATGATGCCGAGCTCGGTGCGGAGGAACGTGTCGAGGCGCTCCATCGAAGCGGTGTAGGCGAGGTCGTAGAGGAGCTTGATCCGCATGTCGTCGGCGAGCGACCCCTTGGTCTCGTCGAGCTGCCACGGGTTCTGCAGCGTGGCGGCGAGCTTGCTGATCTCGCTGCCCTCCGGGATCGAGCCCGTGTAGCCGAGCGAGATCTGGGCGAGGCCCGTGATTCCGGGTTTGACGTCGCGCATGCGCTCCTCGAAGAGGGGGATGGCGTAGGACAGGTTCTGCAGGAGCTCCGGGCGCTCGGGGCGCGGACCGACGAGGCTCATCTTGCCGCGGAGGACGTCCCAGAACTGCGGCAGCTCGTCGAGCCGCGACTTGCGAAGGAACTTGCCGACCCGCGTGATGCGGGGATCGTCGGCTCCGGCGACGACGACGCCGGTCGTGCGCTCGGCGTCCGGGATCATCGTCCGGAACTTGTGCATGTCGAACTCTTCGAACGTGAGCTCCTTGATGCCGTTCCTCGTCTTGGTCGACTTCAGGCTGCCGGCACGTCGCTGCCGGAACAGCACGGGGCCGGGCGAGTCGATGTAGATGGCCGCCGCGATCAGCGGCATCAAAGGAGCGGTGAGGAGGAGACCCACCGCAGCTCCGGCGAGATCGATCGCACGCTTTGCAAAACGAACACTGCGCAACACGGATGCACCGTAGTGCACGCCCTGGACCAACGACGACCGTCTAGCGGAAGTCTTACTGGAGAACCGGCATTGGTTCACACGCGCACACTTCCGCGATGCGCGGAATTGGCTATTCTGCCGAGGCAATGACCGCATCGATCCAGCTCACCGTGCCCGGCACGCTGCGCTACCGCAGTATCGCGGTGCGAGTCGTCGCCGAGGCCGCGAGGCTGGTGTCCGGCTCGGCGCAGCGTGATCCGAATGACCTGCTCGACAACGACGTTCGCGACCCGTTCGATACGGCGGTCGTGTCGGCGTTCATGGAGATCTTCAACCACGTCGTGATCCATGCGTACCGGCGCAAGGGTAGCGGCCTGATCGACATCTCGATCACACCCGGCGAGCGCGAGCTGACGATCGAGATCAAGGACCACGGCGAAGCGTTCGACATCGGTGGCGTCGTACCTCTGCCCACCGAGCTCGACGATGCGACCTTGCCCGAGAGTGGAATGGGCATCCATATCGCAAAGACGATGCTCGACGAAGTCACCTACGAACCTGGTCCGCCGAACTTGTGGCGGCTCACGAAACGATTGCCGGCGGATCAGGACGCCAGCAGGAGAAGCTGATGGCCACACCCTTCGAAGTAACGAACAACGGAACCGAGACCACATTGCTGGTGCGAGGTTCACTCGACATCAACACCGCGCCCGCCCTCGCCGAGGAGATCGACAAGATTGTCGCCGCGAAGCCGACGAAGGTGATCTGCGATCTGACGGGCCTCGACCTGATCGACAGCTCGGGCGTCGCAGCGCTGGTCAAGCTGTACAAGGGCGTGAAGAGCACGGGCGCGGCGATCACGATCTCTGGCGCACGCGACCAGCCGCTCGCGATCTTCAAGCTGCTGCGCATGGACAAGGTCTTCAACTTCTAGCGTGCTGCGCGTCCTCGCGATCACGAAGATCTTTCCGAACGCGGCCGAGCCGCTGTCGGCGCCGTTCAATCGGCAGCAGTTCGCGGCGCTGTCCCGTCGCTGCGAGCTCCACGTCATGGGAACCATCCCGTGGTTTCCTGGCGCGGGGCTGCTCGGCAAGTGGTCGACGGCGGGCCGTCTCGCGCGCGTCCCGTTCCGCGAGACGATCGAGGGCATGACTGTCACGCATCCGCGCACGCTGTTCGTGCCGCGGTACGCGCAGGGAGCGTGGGGCGCGCTCTACGCACTGTCGATCGCGCCGCTGCTCGCCCGCTATCGCGGCAAGGTCGATGTCGTCCTCGGCTCCTGGGCATATCCCGACGGGTTCGCGGCTGTGATCGCGGCGAAGCTTCTTGGCGTTCCGTGCGTGGTGAAACTGCATGGATCGGACATCAACCTCAACGCGAAGGAGCCCGGGCCACGCCGGATGATCGCGTGGTCGCTCCCGCGTGCGGCAAAGGTGGTAGCTGTCAGCCGTGCGCTGGCGGATGAGGTGGTCGCGCTCGGTGTGCCCAGAGATCGCGTTGCCCTCGTGATGAACGGTGTGGACGCGGAGCTGTTCCACCCACGCGATCGCGCGGCCGCGCGCACCGAGCTCGACCTGCCTGCCGGCCCCCTCGCGCTGTACGTCGGCAACCTCAAGGAGGAGAAGGGAGTCCTCGAGCTCGGCGAGGCGTGGAAGGTCGTCGCGCGCGAGTTGCCCGAAGCGACGCTCGTGGTGGTCGGCGGTGGGCCCCTCAAAGGAGCGCTGGAGGCGATCGTAGGACCGCTCGGAGATCGCGTCCGCATGGTCGGCCCGAGGCGGCTCGAGACGATCCCGACGTGGATGGCAGCGGCGGACCTCCTGGTGCTCCCCAGTCGCGCGGAAGGCACGCCCAACGTCGTCCTCGAAGCGCTCGCCTCGGGGCGACGGGTGGTCGCCAGCGCGGTCGGCGGCATCCCGGATCTGATCACCAGCGACGAGCTCGGGACCCTGGTGCCACCGCGCGCTCCTGACGCACTGGCCGCAGCGATCGTGCGCTCACTCCACAGTCCGTACAATCCCGCCACGGTCGCAGCGCTCGGTGCCCGAGGGGGGTGGGATGCAAGTGCGGCTGCGCTCTACGAGGTCCTCGTTGGCGCGGTGAGTGCTAGCGAACCCCGTACGTCATGAGCTCCCGTCCGACTCTCTCCCAGCTCGGCGATGGCTGGTACGAGTCGGAACAACGTACCGGCGCGGTGCTGGTGTTCGAGCTCAAGCGGATCCGCCGCCGGATCGCCGCGCGGCCGCTCCCGGTGCTGTTGCTCGCGGCCCTGCTCACCGCAGGCGTCACGTACAAGGTCCTCACCAAGGAGGGCCTGTTCGAGGCCGAGATCATCCTGGCGCTGACCGAGGGGTCTCTGACCAGCGACCGCTCGGGCCTGCCGGCGGATCAGCTTCGCGAGTACGTGACGTCGGTGCTGATGGCCGACAAGAACATGCTCCAGGTCATCGAGAAGCACGACCTGACGCCGCTGCGGAGGAAGCTCGGGCCGCAGTTCGCCGTGCAGGAGCTCTGGGACAACGTCGACGTCGACATCTGGAAGAACTCGTTCCTCTACTTCAGCGCGGATGATGCGGAGGCCCGCAAGTCGGCGCGCATCAGCATCAGCGTTCGCGACACGGATCCCGACCGAGGCTACGAGGTCGCGCACGATCTCGCGCGGCTCGCGATCACCACGCACGAGGCGGAGCGGCAGAAAGTCACCGGCGCGATCGCGCGCGAAGTCGAGGCCGCTCGCGCCTCGCTGGCAGCGCAGCTCGACTCGATCACCACGGCCGTTGCGATGACGCAGGCCGCGCTCGCGCAGGCCCAGAAGGATCGCAAGCAAGGCCTCGCGTCCCAGCTCCACGTCGATCTGACGGCGCTCGACCACCAGGCGAAGCAGATCGAGGACCAGATGGCCCTCGTGCTCCAGAGCCCCGAGGCGATCGCGGACGAGATCGCGGCCGCGGGCCTCGACATCAACCTCGGAATCGTCGAGGAGCGCCGCCCCGAGCGTCCCGAGAACACGACGTTTGGTCTCGTCATTGTCATCACGATCATCGCCATCGGGTCTCTCGTGGGCTCGGCGCTACTCGTTGGTTCGTTCGACACCCGTATCCACGATACCGACGACGTGGAGCGGCTCGGCCTGCCAGTGCTCGGGCACCTGCCCGCGTTCGCTGGTGATCACGTCGGTTCACTGCGTGCCCGCGGTGCGGCTCGCCCTCACGGATCCTCGGTGATGCGATGGCTCTCTCTCAAATAACTCCTCGAGACAAGCTGCAGCGCCTTGTCGACCTCGGTCGCAAGGCGGTGCGGTACTGGTGGCTGGTCGCGCTGTTCGCGGTCGTCGGCGGCGCGCTATCGCTCGCATTCGCGATGTTCAAGGAGAAGAAGTATGTCTCGTGGGCAACGCTGTTCTACCAGGAGCGGATCCAGACCCAGGTGATGTCGCCGACCCGCGAGGAGATCGCCCAGCGCAACATCGGAGATCGCTATCGCGAGCTCCTGCTGGCGCGCAGCCAGCTCGATCAGATCATCAACGATCCGAAGCTCAATCCGTTCCCCGAGGAAGAGGATCCGGAGGTTGCGATCGACGAGCTGCGCGAGCGCGTGAAGTTCTCGGCGCGGGGTGCGAACGCCTTCCGCGTCACGTTCACGGACAATGATCCGGCCCGCGCCAGGGCCGTCACCGAGAAGCTGACCAAGCTCCTCCAGGAGAAGGACGAAGACCTGCGCAACGATCAGGCGTCGCGCACGGTGACCTTCGCCACGCAGCAGAAGGAGTCCGCGAGCATCGAGCTACGCGCCGTCGAGCAGAAGCTCGCCGAGTTCCTCGCCGCCCACCCCGAGTTCGCACAGGACGCGAACCAGCCCAACGCCGAGGGAGCCTCGATCCGCGCGATCCGCGACGCAAAGGAGAACCTGCCAAAAGCGAAGGGCAACTCTCGCCTCTACGCGCTCGAGCGCCAGCGCCAGCGCATCCAGACCCGACTCGATGCGCCACCGGACTCACCGCCGATCCGCATCGTGTCGCCCCCGTCGCCCGAGCGCTCTGCGGCCGAGGCCGCCGCGAACGAAGCGCAGCGCGAGCTCAACCAGGCCAACCGTCAGCTCGAGGACGCGATGTCCAAGTTCACCGAGAAGCACCCCGAGGTGATGAAGGCGCAAGGCAAGGTCGCCAGCGCGCAGACCAAGCTGCGCCATGCGCAGGCCGCGATCCCACCGATCATCGAGACGGCGGTCGCACCCGCGACGGCCGAGGACCGCGAGAAGCTGCAGAAAGAGCTCGCAGCCCTCGAGGCGCAGATCGCGAACGAGCAGCACCGCGCCAGCGGAGGCACCGGCAAGGCGCCGCCGGCCGCGGATACGAGCACCAACTGGGTCGTCAAGCTCGAAACCGAGCACGCGAACCTCCGCCGCGAGGTCAACGAGCAGCGCGAGCGCGTCGAGTCGCTGGCCGCGAGCGTGTTCCGCGCGCAGATCGACGCGAGCCAGAAGGCTGCCGAGCAGGGCGGTCGCCTGTCGATCGTCGATCCGGCGTTCAAGCCAGTGAAGCCGTCAGGCCCGGGCAAGACGATCTTTCTGATCGCGGGAATGGCGCTATTCCTCTCGCTCGGCGTCGGCCTCGCCCTCGGGCTCGCGGTGATCGACGACCGCCTTTATCACCGCGCCGACCTCGACTACCTCGGGATCCCGGTGCTCGCCGTGATCCCGCCGATGCACGGGAAGCCGGCGCCGGCCGTGACCCCGAAGCCGACCAAGCGGAGGACCGCATGACCACCAGCAAGCTTCCCAGCCAGGTCCCGTCGCTCGGTCAGATTCCGGGCGCCTCCGATCGTCGGCCCGGCCTCGGCGCGCCCCTGCCGATGGTGACGCAGCCACTGATGACGTCTGACGTTCTCCCCGTCGACAACGGGCGGCAGACCATCGTCTCCAACCCGCTGGCGTCGCTCGAGCCCCGCACCGCCGCGGCGCTGTTCGGCAGGCAAGCGAGCGCGACCATGGTGCAGCGCGAGGAGCGCCCCCGCCCCGCCGGTCCGCCGCCGGAGATCGGCTTGACGGAGCACGTGATGCCGACCGACGCCGCGCCCGATCGCCGGCTCGCGCTGGTGATCGATCCCGACTCCGAGCGCGCTGCCTCGTTCCGCGTGCTGCGCCATCACCTTCTCGGGGTGGGACGCCCGCAGTGCGTGGTCGTGTCGAGCCCGCGCTCGGGTGACGGCAAGACGACCACCGCGATCAACCTCGCGCTCGCACTCGCCGAGTGTGGCCGCGGCAAGGTGCTCCTCGTCGAGACCCACCTGCGCCGACCACAGCTCGCCAGCGCGTTCAAGTTCGTGCCGCAGTGGTGCTTCGCGGAGCAGCTTGCTGCACACCGCCACCAGCCGAACATGCCGTGGAGCTTCATCGACATCCCGCAGCTCTGGCTGCACGTCGCCGCGGTCAACCCGCGGATCGAGAAGACGCAGCTCCTCGACGGTCCGGCGTTCAGCATCGCGCTCGACCGTCTCCGCCTCGGTGGCTACGACCACATCGTGATCGATGCCCCGCCGGTCCTCGGATCAGCAGACGTCAACCTGATGGCCGATGCGGCCGACACCGTGCTGATGGC
>JANOPP010000566.1:0-43921 GCA_031421915.1 Myxococcales bacterium
GCCGCCGTTCATCACGCTCAAGGACGAGGTCCGCGCCGAGCTGCGCTCGGTCAACGTCACCACGCCACGCCCGACCGAGAAGGTCGCCACGAGCCAGGACAACGACGACGAGGACGAGGAGGATCGCGATCTCCCGATCGCCATCGCCAAGCCCACGCCCGGTCGCAACCAGGTGTTCGGCACCGGATCACAGAACGCGATCCCCAAGAATGCGTTCGGTCGGCCCGAGGACGAGATCACCAGCGACTTCCAGATCCCGGGTGCGCCACCCGAGCGCCCGCGTCCGCGTGCCTCCGAACCTCCCGCAGGAGCCGCTACCGAAACGACCCACACGCCGTGGGAGCCCCTCAGCGACGACGAGGCCACGGGTGAAGCGCTGCTGGAGAGCTTGCGTAAAGCAGGCGGAGAAAACACCCCGGAGGGAGAGCGCGGACCAGGGCGACCGGGTTTAAACTGATGCCCGCATGGATCGGAACGCGTTCCACAAGCTCCTAGCTTTCGGGATCGAGCGTGGTGTCTCGGACATTCACTTCGAGGTCGGATACCCGCCGCACTATCGCCTCCACGGCGAGCTGCTCGGGGCGATCAAGGTCCCGCCGCTAACGTCCGCGGACACCGAGGCGATTGCCCGGATGATCCTCGAGGACCGCAACATCACTGCGGACTTCACGCGGCGGTTCGCCGAGATCGACGTCTCGTACTCGCTCGCGCAGCGCGGCCGGTTCCGCGCGTCGATCTTCCGCCAGCGCGGCTCGGTCGGCATCGTGATGCGCCTGATCCCGATCCAGGTGCTCTCGATCGAGCAGCTCAACCTGCCGCCGGTGCTGTCGGAGATCGCCGATGCCCGCCGCGGTCTGGTGCTGATCACCGGCGCGACCGGCAACGGCAAGACCACATCGATGGCAGCGATGCTCCGCTACATCAACGAGACGCGCCACGCGCACATCGTGACGATCGAGGATCCGATCGAGTTCATCCACGAGCCGCAGAAGTGCATGATCATCCAGCGCGAGGTCGGCGCGGACACCGAGAGCTTCAAGGACGCGATGACCGCAGCGATGCGGCAGGACCCCGACGTGATCATGGTCGGCGAGATCCGCGACCGCGAAACGGCCTCGATCTGCCTCAAGGCCGCCGAGACCGGTCACCTCGTGCTCTCCGCACTCCACACGCCCGACGCCGTCGGCACGATCCAGCGCATCATCGGTCTGTTCGAGACCGACGCGCAGGACGTGATCCGCGATCGCCTCGGCGACTGCCTCCAGGCGATCGTCTGTCTCCGGTTGCTCGCGAGCAAGGATGGCCGTCGCCGGCTGCCTGCCGTCGAGATCCTCCGCGTCACGCGCACGATTCGCGAGTGTGTTCGCGCCGGTCGCCTCGCGGATATCCCGGAGCTGATCCGCAAGGGTCGCGACCTGTACTCGATGCAGCTGTTCGATCAGCATCTGATCGACCTCGTGAACAGCGGCCTGATCTCGATGGAGACAGCGATCTACGCATCGTCGAATCCCGAAGAGTTCGAGCGCGCGCTCCGCGTCGACTGACGCGCCGAGCAGCAGCGCACCTTCGAACGACAACAGGCGCCACCTGGTCTGTCGCCGTTCGAAGCCGGAAACGGGTCGAACCGGTTTTCGCTAGTGGCGGCTCAGCAGCGGCTCAGCGGCGGCTACTACCGCGCGCGGGTGGCGGTGCCGATCCGCGCGACGGAGGGGCCGCAGGCGGCGAGCCCCGCGACGGAGCCGGAGGAGGCGCGCTGCGTGCGGGCGGTCCACCACCGCGCGACGGCGACCCACCTGACGGCGGGGTCGGCTGATAGATCGTCTGCGGCGCGCGAACCGGGGGCGGACGCTCGTTGGTGTTCGGGCGCGGGTCAGGCGTCGTCTGCGGCGGCGTCGGGCGACCGCCGTTCGGCGGCGGCTTGCGCGGTCCGGGATCGCGGACATCCGTGAAGCCACCCTGGGGCGGACGCTGACCTCCACCAACGGGCGGCGGAGGCGGATTGCGCGGTCCGGGGTCGCGAACATCGCTGAAGCCACCCTCGGGCGGACGCTGACCACCACCGACGGGCGGCGGCACGACGCCAGGATTGCGTGGACCGGGGTCGCGAACGCCACCATAGCCGCCGCGATCGCCGCGGTCGGGATAGCGCGTGCCACCGTTGCCCGGCGGCGGGCGAACGCCACCGCTCGGCGGGATCACCGTCGAGGGACGGCCATCGCGATGATCGCGGATGTTCCAGCCACGCGGCGCGCGCTCGCGCGACGACCAGTAGCCAGGCGTGTAGGCGTACCCCCCGCCCGAGTAGTCGTAGTAGGGCTGGACGTAGACATAGCCCTCGGCCTGCTGGCGCTCCCAGCGACCACCGACCCAGACCCACTCGTACCCGTTCCAGTGCCAGTAACCGTCAATCCACACGTGACCGTATCCAGGAGACACACTCATCTGCTCGTAGAGCGGCTCCGGAGGCATGCTCGAGACGGTGTAGGGCGAGGGCTGGCCGACAGAAACGTTTGCAGACGCGTAGCCTCCGCCATACCCGTACCCGTACCCGGGATTCACAGGTTGGGTCTCGCGAACAACACAGGCCTGCGTCGCGAGAGCAAGGCCAAGTCCGCCGATCCATTGAGCGAGGGTGTTCGTCCGCATTGTCGTGCCTCCTAAGGCTTCAGGGATTCGACTGTAAAGCCGCCCGAGCATTCACAGTGTAGTTGACGGGTACTACTGCCACAAGTACACAGAAGTCCGATGAAAACGGTCTTCTCAGGCATCCAGCCGTCGGGGGAGCTCCATCTGGGCAACTACCTCGGCGCCATCCGCAACTGGGTGACGCTGCAAGACCAGTACCGCTGCATCTTCTGCATCGTCGACTCACATGCGCTGACCCAGTCCTACGACGTGAAGGAGATGTCGCGCCGCGTCTCCGACATGGTCGTCGACCTGCTCGCGCTCGGCATCGATCCCGAGAAGCACACGCTGTTTCTGCAGTCGATGGTTCCGGAGCACACCGAGCTCGCGTGGGTGTTCAACAACGTGATCGGCATGGGTGTCCTCGAGCGGATGACGCAATTCAAGGACAAGAGCGAGCACCAGCCCGAGAACATCAACGTCGGGTTGTTCACGTACCCGGTGCTCCAGGCCGCGGATATCTTGCTTTACAAGGCGGAGCTGGTTCCCGTCGGCCAGGATCAGCTCCAGCACATCGAGCTCGCTCGCGATGTGGCACGCGCGTTCAATCATCGCTTCGGCAAGGTCTTCCCCGAGTGCGAGGCAATGATGACGAACCTGCCCAAGCTGCTCGGCCTCGACGGCAAGCAAAAGATGAGCAAGTCGCTCGGCAATCACATCCCGCTCACGGTGTTCGGGAACGACAAGGGCCTGCGCAAGCTGCTCGCGAAGGCCGTCACCGACGAGAAGCGCGTGAACCGCGAGGACCCCGGTAACCCGGACGACTGCCCGACGATCGGGATGATGCACAAGGTGATCTCGTCGGCCGAGGACAACGCGTGGGTCCGCGAGGGCTGCACCACCGCGTCGATCGGCTGCGTCGACTGCAAGGGCAAGCTCGCCGACAATCTCAACGTGCACTTCGCGAAGTACGTCGAGCGCCGCACGGAGCTGCTCGCCAATCCCGGGCGTGTCGAGGAGGTCCTCGTGCAGGGCGCCGCGAAGGCGCGGACCTGGGCGCAGCGCACGCTTGGTGAGGTTCACAAGAAGCTCGGCCTGTGGCGCCCGAAGTCGGTGAAGCCCGCGGTCGCCGCGACCCCGCCGACGCCAGCCGCTGAACCGACGCCGGCCGTGACCGCGACGCCGGATCCGACGACCGACGCGAAGGCCGAGCACGGCGAGGTCGCGCCGTAGCATGGGTCTCGCCCTGACATCGCGCCGCTCGACGGTCGCCGCGGTCGCGAGTGCGCTCGCGGCGATGGCGCTCGCAGCCGCGGTCGCGGGTCGGAGCTGCCGGGTGACCCAGCCGGGTCCGGAGGCAGCGGTGCGCGAGATGCTGCACGCGGCGAAGACCGGTGATCGCGATGCGGTGTTCTCGCTGCTCTCGCCCGCGACGCGCAGCCGCCTCGAGGTCGAGGCCACGCGCGCCACGGATCTTGTCGGTGCGGCGACGCGCTACACCGCAAAGGATCTGCTCTCGATCGGTAGCTCCGACGGAATCGCAGCGCCGACCGACATCACGGTTCTCGAGGAGCGCGGCGATCGCGCCAGCGTCGAGGTCGTGTCGCCCGCGGGGCGTGCGCGGATCGAGCTGATCAAGGTCGAGGGCCGCTGGCGCATCGATCTGCCGCAGTACGGAAATCTGTAACGCCGTCGCACGCGTCGCGGGGTGTCGCCGCAGATCGTGGTCGAAACGGGCGACAGGCGCGTGCTAGTACCGCGGCATGCGTTCGACCCCCTGGCTCCTCCTCGTCGCTGCGTGTGGCAGCTCGGCTCCTCCGCAGAAGATTCCTGTGGATCTGCCGATCAAGACGGTGACGTCGCCGCCGGAGGTCGCTACACCTACCGAGCCCGTCATGCCCACGCACCCCTGGCCGGCGACGCGCAAGGACGCGATCGTCGACACCGTTCACGGCCTCGCGCTCCCGGATCCGTATCGCTGGCTCGAGGACGAGAAGAGCCCCGAGGTCCAGGCGTGGATGACCGCACAGGACGAGTACACGCGCGCCGAGCTCGCGAAGCTCTCCGGTCGCGAGCAGATCGCGGCACGATTGCGCGAGCTGTTCTACTACGACGCGATCAGCGCACCCACGCATCGCAAGGGTCGCTACTTCTACACGCGCAAGCACGCGGACAAGGAGAAGACGATCGTCTACTGGAAGCAGGGCGAGAAGGGCGCGGAGAAAGTCCTGTTCGATCCGAACCAGTGGAGTGCCGACGGCACCAAGGGTCTTGGCGGCTGGTGGCCCACGCACGACGGTGCGTTCGTCGCGTACTCGATCAAGGAGAACAACTCCGACGAGACGACGACGAAGATCTACGACGTCGCCGCCGGCAAGGATCTCGCCGACGAGATCACGGGGACGAAGTACTCCGGCGCGTCGTGGACGCCCGACGGCAAGGGCTTCTACTACACGTACGTCCCGCCGGTCGGCGGCAACGTGACGACCGCGGAGCGCCCGGGCTTTGCGGAGATCAAGTTCCACAAGGTCGGCACCGCGCAGACCGCCGATACGCTCGTGCACCCGGCGACGCTCAGCGCGAAGACGTTCCTCGGCGGCGGTATCTCGCGCGACGGTCACTGGCTGCTCGCGACGATCTCGCACGGCTGGAACTCGACCGACGTGATGTTCAAGGACGCACGCAAGAAGGACGCGCCGTGGGTCACGCTCGTGAAGGGCGTCGACGCGACGTTCGCTGTCGACATCTGGCGGGACAAGTTCTACGTCACGACCAACGACGGTGCGCCGCGCTACCGCGTGTACAAGGTCGACCCGAAGCAACCGGAGCGCACGACGTGGAAAGAGATCATCCCGCAGGGTGAGTCGACGCTGCAGACCATCGAAGTCGTCGGTGAGCACCTCGCGGCGACGTACCTGCGCAACGCGGCGACCGAGATCGAGCTGCGCACGCTCGAGGGCAAGTTCGTTCGCAAGATCGAGCTGCCGCCGCTCGGATCGTCGGGCGGCATCAGCGGCAACCCCGACGAGGACACCGGCTACATCGGGTTCACCTCGTTCACCGAGCCGCAGGTCATCTACAAGACGTCGATCAAGACCGGCAAGGCAACCGAGTGGGCGCGGGTCAAGCTGCCTGTCGACACGACGCAGCTCGTGACCGAACAGGTGTTCTACCCGTCGAAGGACGGCACGAAGATCTCGATGTTCGTGATCTCCAAGAAGGGGACCGTCAGGAACGGCAAGAACCCGACGATCCTCTACGGCTACGGCGGCTTCAACGTGAACATGACGCCGGCGTTCGCGTCATCGCGCGTGGTGTGGCTCGAGCGTGGCGGTGTCTACGCGATCCCGAACCTCCGCGGTGGTGGCGAGTACGGCGAGGACTGGCACCGCGCCGGGATGCTGCTGCAGAAGCAGAACGTCTTCGACGACTACATCGCCGCGGCCGAGTACTTGATCTCCGAGAACTGGACGTCATCGGCGCACCTCGCGATCCACGGCGGCTCCAACGGTGGCCTCCTCGTTGGCGCGGCCGTCACGCAGCGTCCTGACCTGTACAAGGCGGTCGTCTGTGCGGTGCCGCTGCTCGACATGCTGCGCTTCCACCTCTCGGGCTCGGGCAAGACCTGGGTTCCCGAGTACGGCTCGGCCGAGGACCCCGAGCAGTTCAAGGCGATCCACGCGTACTCGCCCTATCGCCGCGCGATCGATGCGGGGCCGACCGCGTATCCGGCGATCCTGTTCGATTCGGCCGATCACGATGACCGCGTCGATCCCGCGCACGCACGCAAGCTCGCCGCGGTGATCCAGTCGACGCAGTCCGGCCCGGCGCCGATCCTGCTCCGCATCGAGCGCAACGCCGGTCACGGCGGCGCGGACATGGTGAAGCAGCAGGTCGAGCGCACCGCCGACCTGCTGACGTTCTTCGAGAACCAGCTCCGGTAGGTTCTCGGCCCGGCGCCGAGTGCGAGCTCGACGGTCTGTTCGTGACGTAGCGGAGTGCGTGATCGCACGCAGGGGAAGGATTCCCTGCCCTGCGTCTGTTACACCGTGCACATGCGCCTCGTGTTGCTCGGTCTCGTTCTGCTCGCTGGTTGTCCCGGTCCAAAGGGAACGCAGCGGCCGTATGCCGAGCCGACGGCGCAAGATCTCGTCGCGCGGATCGCGGTGCAGCGCGACGCGCGCAAGGCATTCACCGCCGAGAGCACGATGGACTACTGGCTCGGCAAGGATCGCGTGAAGGGCACCGTGCTCGTGATGGGAACGACGGGGAAGAAGGTCCGGTTCAACGCGCTGTCGCCCGCTGGCGGGGATGTCATCGCGGACATGGCGTGCGACGGGACGAACTTCACGTACATCGACAAGCAGAACAACTGCCAGCTCGCCGGGCCGTGCGATCGCCAGTCGATCGGCTCGCTGCTCCGCCTCGAGCTCGAGCCCGAGGACTTCATCCACCTCGCGCTCGGTACGGTCCCCGTGCCGCCGTACGACAAGGGCACCGTGACGTGGGACGCCAAGAGCGGCCATGAGCGACTCACGCTGACCGGACCGTCGGGGACGCAGACGATCGTGCTCGACGCGCGCGAGGGCCGCAGCGATGTCGTCGCGAGCGACCTGAAGAACGCGGCCGGCAAGACCGTGTGGTCGGTCGAGAACGCCGAGTTCGACGCGGTCAAGGACGCGGCCGAGGGCGAGCACCGCCTGCCGGCGAAGACGCGGTTCAAGTCGCCGCAGGAGAATGCGGACCTGCTCGTGGAGTGGGGCGATCGGACGGTGAACCCGACGATCGACGACGCGAAGTTCATCGTGCAGGTGCCGCCAGGCCTGCCGATGTGCGGTGCGAAGAAGCCCTGACTAGCGGCGCGCGATCGCCACGTTGCCGGCCGCGAGCTCCGGCGGCGCGTCGAGCCACGCATCCATCGTCAGGTCGCCGAGCAGCGTGCGGCGCAGCCACGCGACGTCGACGCGCCGAGTGACGGTGCGCGCGCGCTCGTTCGGCGCCGCGCCGGCGGTGCAGAAGGTGCAGAACCCGCAGGTCGGATCGTCGACCCAGTCCATGTGGTCGGCGCCGGTCACGGTGACCGAGAGGGCAGGGCTGGGTGCCGCGTTGTAGAACGTCTGGAAGTTGTCGGCCGTCGGCGCGCACGGCATCCCGCCGCCGCTGCCGTTGGTGGTCTCGCCGACGACGGCGATCGCGGCCGTCATGTTGGTCATCAGCTCGGGAGCGACCGACGGATTGTTCGAATCGACCGGATCCCAGGCGACGATCGCCTTGACCCGCGGATCGAGCGTGGCGGCGTAGATGCTGATCTTGCCGCCGAGCGAGTGACCCGCGAGCGCGACCTGGGTCGGTGCGATCGCCAGCGCGGTCTGCGCGAGCGCCCAGTCGATCACCTTGGGGACATCGGTCGCGAGCGTGGTGTGGTTCGGGAACAGCGCGGCGCCCGCGTAGTCGGTGAGCACGACGACGAAGCCCCACGTCGCGAGGTGCCGCGCGTACGACACGTACTGCGTGCGCTGCATCTGGAAGCCGGGAGAGATCACGACGAGGGGGCGTGGCCCCGGACTCGATGGCGTGAACACGGTCGCCGCGAGCGTACGCTGTGCCGTTGCACCCGGGATCGACGCCGTCGCCGTGGTCACCGTGGCGGTGCCGTCGAGCGCCGGATCACCCGTCGCGGTCGAACCATCGACCGCACCATCGATCATCGGTGTCGACGAGTCGACGGTCTGCGAGGCGTCGGTGGGGTTGCTCGAGTCATTTGAGCCGGCGCCGCCGCACGCGACGAGAGCGAGAGAGAGCAGGGGAATCAGTCGCATGGGTATCCTCCTCGATGAGCTTCTGCAGCGTCGGTAACAGCAACTTGCGGCGGATCAGGACGACCAGTCGCTCGGATAACTTCGTGGCGGCGACCGTCAGGCGCTGGACGTCGCCGGGCTTGGCCCGCTTGATCACGCCTTCGCGAAACATCCTGAGCTCGACCGCGACCAGCGTGCGCAGCGCCTCGAGGTACGGGCCGAGGATCTCGAACGGCAGCATCTCGGGCGTGATGCCCGCGCGCCGCGCGCCGCCGAGAGTCGCCAGTAGAGCGAGGTCATCGCCGCGATAGCGCTGGTCGGGTCCGGTCGGGACCGCGAGGCCTGCCGCGGCGAGCAGGTCGAGCTCGCGCGCCGGGTTGCCGCGTGCGAGGACCTCGTCGCGGCTCCGCGAGCGCTTGCCGCCATGGCGGGCGAGGACACGCGCGATCGCCTCGGCGGCGGCGAGCTCGTCCGGCGCCTCGGCGTCGCGCTCGATCGTCTCGCGGATCACGTCGAGCGGGAGGAACTGCCGACGCTGGAGCTCCTTGATCGCGCGTAGCTTGCCGATCAGGGCCGGGTCGTACCAGGACATCGTCCGGCCCGACTTGCGCGCCGGAGCGATCAGCCCCTCGCGGAGGTAGAACTTGATCGTCGGGATCGGGACGCCCGATCGCTTCGCCAGCTCTCCGATCCGGACCAGTTCCACGAGCGAGATACTAGATAGTTGTAGTATCCAGTCAAGGCCTGACGCACGTGTCGTGACGCTCCCGGTGATGTCACGTAGACTGTGGACGTCAGGGTGCAGCGATGACGCTGCAGGTACTCGCGCTGGTCGGGCCGCCAGTGCGTATGTCGAAGGTTCTCGATGGACCGACCTGATCCCGTGCCCGGCCGCAACGTCGTTCCTCCCGAGTCGTGGGCGATCGCGCGTGCGGCGGCCCGTGCGATCGCATCACCGATCCAGCGGATCCTGGCGATCGAGGCCGCCAGCGGCGTCTTGCTGATGGTCGTCACGGCAGTGGCGCTGGTCTGGGCCAACTCGGGCTGGTCGGGCTCGTACCAGGCGCTGTGGCACACCCCGATCGGGCTCTCGATCGGGGACTGGTCGTTCGTGCGCCCCGTCGAGTTCTGGATCAACGACGGCCTGATGACGGTGTTCTTTCTCGTGGTCGGGCTCGAGATCCGTCGGGAGATCTTCGAGGGCGAGCTGTCGACCTTGCGCCGCGCGGCGCTCCCGCTGGCGGCAGCCCTCGGCGGGATGGTGGTACCGGCCGTGATCTACGTGGCGTTCAACCACGGCCGGATCGGGTCGTCGGGTTGGGCGATCCCGATGGCGACGGACATCGCGTTTGCCGTGGGCGTGCTCACGCTGCTCGGGTCGCGCGTGCCGACGACCCAGCGCATTCTTCTCCTCGCACTCGCGGTGATCGATGACATCGGCGCGATCGTGGTGATCGCTGCGTTCTACACGGCCGGGATCGATCTCACCGGCATTGCGATCGCGGCCGCAGGACTCGCAGGGGTGCTCGGCATGCGCGCCGCGGCGATCCGGACGCCGCTGCTCTATGTCGCGCCGGGGATCGTGCTGTGGGCGGGTCTATATCGCGCGGGGATCCATCCGACCCTGGCGGGTGTCGTCCTCGGGCTGGTGACCCCCGTGCGGCCGTGGTTCGGACCGTCCGGCTTCGCCGAGGCGACGCAGCAGCACCTCGCCGAGCTCGAGGATGGCGACAAGCGCGATCTGCTCGTCCGCCTCGATGCGATCAACCATGCACGGCGTGAAGCCGTGTCTCCGGTCGAGCGCCTGATCCACGCGCTTCACCCGTGGGTCGCCTTCGGGGTGATGCCGCTGTTCGCGCTGGCGAACGCCGGCGTCGTGCTCGGGGGTGCGGATCTCACGGGTGACTCGATGTGGATCTTCGTCGGGATCATCGTCGGTCTCGCGGCGGGAAAGCCGATCGGGATCCTGGCCCTGTCGCTGGTCGCCCTGCGCACGGGCGTCGCGAATCGCTCGCCGGGTCTCGCAACCAGCGGGATCGCGCTCGTCGGAGTCGTCGGCGGCATCGGCTTCACCATGTCGCTCTTCATCGCGAACCTCGCATTCCCGCCGGGGCCGCTCTTGGCGACGGCGAAGCTCGGCATCCTCGCAGGCTCCGGTGTCGCGATGATCGTCGGGCTCGCGTACGGGGCGATCCTCGTGACGCGCGCGCGACCGCCTGCGGCGTGACCGCGAGGAGCGCGATGCCTAGGCGCGGCGGCGCCGGCGCAGTGCGAAGACGAACGTGCCGAGCACGAACGTCAGGGCGCTGGTCGAGCCACCGCTCGCGTTGCAGCCAGCGCCGTCATCGGCCGTCGCTTCCGACGGTTCCTCGGGCGTGGTCGGATCCACGGGCGCGCCCGGATCGACGGGGCCCGGCGTGGTCAGCGCGCCGTGCATGACGAGATAGATCTTCGGGTCCCAGAAGAACGAGTAGTGACCGACGAAGCCGTCGCACAGACCGATGTTCTTCGCACCCGGGATGATCGAGGTCTCGTACGGCTGGATGTACTCGTCGGTGCACGAGTAGATCGACGTGAACTCGACGTTCGCCGGGAGGGGCGCATTGTTCACCGCCTCGAGGAACGGGCTGTTCGGCGTGAGGTCATCGAGCGCCTCCCAGCCGACGATCGCCTTGGCGGCCGGCGCCTTCGGCAGGCCGTGCTGCGGCGAGATGAACGTCACCATGCGCGAGATGGCCTGGTCGCCACCGAAGGACTGGATGTAGTGGCGCGCGATGAGGCCGCCGGTGCACTCGGCGAGGATGTCGATCTTCGCCTCGCCGGTCTCGGCGCGGATCTGGTCGACCAGCGTGGCGAGCCGCTCCGTGTTCTCGGTCAGGTCACCGCTCAGCAGATCGGGCGGCTCGTACACCACGGGGCGAAAGCCGTCGCGCTCGAGGCGCGCCTTGATCGGATCGAACCAGACCGCGGGGATCGTGACGCCCGTGATCAGCAGGACGGTGCGCGGCTGCGCGAGCGGCGTCGGGCCGGGCTCGAGCGGACCGACCACGCGCTCCTCGGCGTACTTGTTCAGCATGAAGTCGCCCCAGTACTGCGGCGTCTTGATGTCCCCGGCGGGGAGGTTCGTACAGGTACCGAGGGCGGCGGCGAAGGCGACAAGGGACTGGGTCATCATGGGGCGGGCTCCGGTTCAGTGATTTGCGAATGAATGTTCATTCGGGAATGTGGACAGTCTCTTAGCAACACCCTGAACCGGCCGTCAAGCACGATAAATTGGTGAATTGACAACCTGAGATAATTATACGAATATTCATTCAACAAATGACGGCACGAGCCAAACGAGGGCGCCCCCCCGAGCGCGCCGACCGACGCGAGTCGATCCTCGATGCGGCCCTGTCGTGCTTCGTGGAGCGCGGCTTCCACGGCACCGCGATCCCTCAGATCGCCGAGGCCGCCGATATCGCGGCGGGCACCATCTACCACTACTTCGACAGCAAGGAAGCGCTGGTCAACGCGATCTACCGCCACTGGAAGTCGGCGATCGCGCAGCGCGTGTTCACCGCGTTTCCGCAGGCCGCGCCGGTGCGCGTGCAGTTCTCGGTGATGTGGAACGAGATGGTCGCGTTCGCGATGGCGCACTCGCAAGCGTTCGCGTTCATCGAGCTCCACAACCACGCCTCGTATCTCGATAGCGAGAGCCTCGCGATCGATCGCAACGTGAAGGAGTTCGCCCACGGCATCATCCGTCGCGCGCAGCTCGAGGGACTGGTCAAGCCGCTCGATGCCTACGTGCTGATGGAGCTCGTGTTCGGCGCGTTCATCGGGATGATGCGCGCCCACTGGGAGCAGCGGATCACGCTGTCAGACGACGTGATGCGCGATGCCGAGCAAGCGTGCTGGGACACCGTCGCCGTCCATCGCGCTTAGAACTTGTAGGCAGCCTTGACCGTCGCGGTGAGCGGCATGCCGGGCGTGAAGTGCATCTGCTCCATCACGTCGCCGGTCGGCGTCACACGTGACTCCTCGGCGAACTGTGCCTCGCGCCACTCGGTGTTGAGGAGGTTCGCGACCGTGAGCTCGAGATCAAAGTTGCCGAGCTTCTTGCCGGCGATCAGGTCGAACAGCAGGTAGCCCTTCGCCGTCAGCGAGCCGTCCTCGTTGCCGGCGCGATCGGCGATGCCACGCGTGCGGAGCGAGACGAAGCTGGTCTTGTCGTGGATCGAGGCGCCGCCCGAGCCCATCCAGCGCGGCGCGAGCGCGAGTGCACCACCGTTGCCCTGGTTGGCGACGAGCGTCGACTTCGCCCACGTGATGTTCGCGTCGAGCGAGAGCCAGCTCGTGGCGTCGACGGAACCCTCGAGATCGAGGCCGAACCGGCGCGTCGGATCCGAGGGCTCGGTGCCGCCTGCGTCGCCGCTCCACACCTGTTCCGAGGTCAGGTAGAGGTACCAGACGTCAGCGGAGACCCGCGCGTTCGCGTGCGGCTTCATGCGAACGCCGACCTCGGTGCCGAGCGCCCGCGCGAGCGAGCCCTGGCCCTTGGTACCGACGGCGCTGCGCGCATCGTTCGAGTGGAAGCCCGAGCCCCCGTTGAAGAAGAACGTCATCTGCTCGGACTCGTGCGCTTCGATCGAGAGCTTCGGTCCGACGATCGCCTTCGTCGCGTTGCCGGCGGTTGTTGTCATCGCGTCGTCGCGCGTCGCGGGGTCGAGATCCTCGACCTCCCAGTGGAACGCGTCGACACGCAGACCCGGGCGAATGTGGAGCCACTCGACGGGTACGAGGTCGCCTTCGACGTACGCCGCGATGTTGCGGATGCCGTTGTCGGTGTGGTTCTTGGTCTCGAGCCGGTTGCGCTGGACCGCGTGGAACAGGCTGGTCTCGACGTCGTCGGAGCGGACCTGCACGCCGGTGGTGACGAGCGCCTGCATCGAGCCAGCGGTCAGCCACTTCTCGTACGCGGCGTCGAGGCCGAACAGGAACCGTTCATCGGTCTGGCCGATCTGGTCGCCGTTCATCGTGTCGTTCGCGAACAGCGTGAAGTTCGAATACAGCTCGAGGTCGTTCCTGACGCCGTAGCCCATCACGCGCAGCGTCGAGCGCTTCTCGGGGTTGCGGATCGTGTAGCCGGCGGAGATCGACGAGCGCGCCGCGATGCCGCCCTCGCTCGGATCGAGCGACCCGAACCGATCGAGGCGACCCGCAGCGATCTCGCCCTCGGGGAGCTGGCCGGACTGGTTCCACGTGCCGGCGTACCAGGTGCCCGCGAGCGCGAACGTTCCGGGACCGACCTTGCCCTTCCACTTGAGCAACGCGTTGCCCTGACGGAAGTCCTGCGCCGCGATGAACGGACCGTCGTTCTGCGCGACCTGCAAGGCGATCAGCGACGTGTCGTCGGGGTTGTTGCGAAGGCGCGGGCTAGCCATGCCGACGAGGCGCGAGTCGTAGCGGGACAGGCGCATCGCGTTGCCGACGGGCATGCCGCTCGCGATCCACACGGTCGGTCCTTCGACCTTGTCGATCGTCTTCATCTCGAGCGCGCCGGCCGTATAGAAGTCGCCGTAGCGCGCGGCGTACGGGCCCTTGTGCATGTCGACGCTGGTGATCGTCTCCGGGATCATCCAGTGGGTATCGGCGTAGCCCTGACCGTGACCGTGGGATGTCAGGTTGACCGGAATGCCGTCGGAGAAGATCGCGACGTCGGTGCCGTGATCCGCGTCGAAGCCGCGGATGAAGTACTGGTCCGACTTGCCGCCACCCGCGTGCTGCGAGACGACGAGGCCCGGGATCTGGCGCAGCAGATCCGACGGCTGTGTGCTCGGGCGGTAGCGGAGCTTGCTGCGCTCGAGGTGGACCGACGATGCCGACTCGGCCGGCACATCACTCGTGACCTCGATCGTCTCGACCGCGGAACCCTCGGCGAGTGCGGCGAGCGCCTCGTCGCTGATGCCGGGCGCGCCGCCGGTCTCCGGTGGAGGATCGATCACCGGCGCGGGCGGGTGCATCAAGAGCGCGACGGAGTTGAAGACTGCCTGGAGCAGCGGAGGAAGGGACATGGAATGGATCCATGACGGGCACACAGCGCACAGCGCGGTGCCGTCGGAAGAAGTGCGTGACGAACGGTGAAGCGGGCCGCTGCGATCAGGCGGCCGGAGGACCGCGCGCGTCCGCGGTCGCGACGAAGGCGACGGCAACGCGACCTGCAGGCAAGGCGATCCGGTTCGTCACGAGCCGCACCACGGGAAGTGGCGCGAGCAGCGGAGGTGGAGGTGCGTGCAGAGCGGTCGCGTGGTGCGCGAGCCCGCTCGCGGTGTGCGTCGAGATCGGATCGTCGATCGCGAGCACGTCGCGGGCTTGCTTGGCGGCCGCGGCCTTCGTCAGCTCGGCGGCGCGATCGGCCGCATCGTGCGAGTGGACACTCCCGCCGTGCGCGTGCGTGGCGGTCCCGAACGTGACCGTGACGATCATCCCCGACGGGGCGTGCTCGTGGGTCGAGGCGTCGTGCGTCGCGAGGTGGAGGTTCGGGAGGACCTCGACACCGAGGAGCCACAGCAGGCACGTGATCGCCGCGAACGCGCGACGCCGCGTGGCCGTGATCCTGATGCCTCGCATCCCCATGCCCGTATACTACGAGCGACCACCTACACGGGATCAGTTCAGGGAGCTCTTTGGTTTCGATACTCCGTGAGGATTCACCCGGGTATGCGCACGACGCTCGAGACCCGGAGCTGATCCATGAAGCTGCCGCCTCTAGCGCGAGACGCCGTGCATCGTCGGACTCTCGTCGGCGAACGGATTGTGTGCGTCCGATTGCGTCGTGTCCTGGCGAACGATCGGCGGCGAATCGCTGCCGCGTGCCATGCGCGAGCGCGGGACCGGCGGTGGCATCGGTCCGCGCGGAGCCACGCGCACGACCGCGCTGGCATTCGCGATCATCAGCTGCTGCTCGCGCTCGAACACGCGCTCGGGCTCGTAGACCCCCGACACCTTGACGACCTTCGGCATCGCGACCAGGCTGGCGCGGGGCACCGCGACGAGCGGCTTCCCGCCGGCCGGACCGACCAGGTAGTAGAGGATCCCGAGGGGAATCCCGGCGGCGAACAGGCACAGGAGCGCGAAGCCGAGGGACATGCGGGGACTCGATGCAACGCCCGTTCCGGCATCGACCGTGTCGTGCGTGGAGCCAAGTCCGCGAGACGATTGCCGGACGAGTTGCGCACCGTGCGGGCCGGGGCCCCGGATCCGGCGGGACGGACCACCCGGACACCCGGGCGCCGGCGCTTCAATCGCGCCGTCGTGGTCGCCATGGGTTCTCCGGTGGTGGCGGCGGAGGGAGGAGGTACGCGAGCGCGATCGACAGCGCGGCCGTCCCGAGCAGGCCGACGCCGCCCCACAGCTGTGCGTTAAAGTTGCCCTCGTCGTCAGTCACGATCGCGTAGGTCGCGAGTGAAGCACCGGCAACGGCCTGGGTCGCACCGAGGCCGATGACGATGTCGCGCTTCGTGGGTACGCGGCAGGCGGCGAGAGCCAGTACGCAGAGAACCACGATGGAGCGGCGCATGAAGGATGGACGTGCGAGCGCGCCGATTGGATCGCGCTCCGACGCGTCAATCTCGCGACAGTTCCCGCCGGCTGCCAGGTCACAGGCGGATGAGCTTCATGTAACCGGTCATCCCGCGGCGGCGGTATATCCCGCGCCCTCGACGGCGGCCACGAGGGCAGGGACCGGAGATCGCTCCGGATCGTGGACGATCTTCGCGCGCCCCTCTGCGAGAACTACCTCGACCGCGGACACACCGGGCACTGCCCGAAGAGCCTGGTCGACATGCTTCACGCAGCCGTTGCAGGTCATGCCTGTAATCGCCAAGGTGGTGATCACGACGAGACCCTAGCATGAGCGCGCACCAGACCAGCCTCGATCTCCCGGTTCTCGGGATGACATGCGCGGCGTGCGTGCGCAGGGTCGAGCGTGCCGTCGCGGCCGTCCCTGGCGTGGCGAGCGCCGACGTCAATCTCGCGCTCTCGCGCGCACGAGTCACGTTCGATGCCGACGGCGCAAACTCTGCGCCCTCGAACACAGCGGTTGCGGCAAGGTCGGTCGCGACGGACGCGATCGCCGCGATCCGCGCGGCCGGCTACGAGGTGCCGGCCGACGTTCTCGACACCAGGCGCACCGGCGGCGCTCGCCTCGCTGCGATCGAGGACGCGACACGCGAGGACACGGCATCGCTGAGGCGCGACGCGATCTTCGCGATCTCGATCGCCGTCCCTCTCCTCGCGATCGCGATGGGCCACGGTGCGTTCGAGCGCGTGATCGGCGCGACCGCGAGCGTGATCGTGCAGCTCGTGCTCGGCACGCTGGTCGTGCTCGGACCCGGCCGTCGCTACCTGCGGGCGGGCGCGATCGCCGTGCGCCACAAGAGCGCCGACATGAACACGCTGATCGGGCTCGGCGCGGGGGCCGCGTGGTTGTCGTCGGTCGTCGTCGCGGCGCGCTGGCTCGCGGGACCTCGCCATCACATGCCGGCGCTGTACTTCGAGGCCGGTGCCGCGATCGTCGCATTCGTGATGATCGGCAAGCTGCTGGAGGCGCGGGCTCGCTCGCGGCTCGCCGATGCGGTGCGCGGCCTGATCTCGCTCGCGCCCGCAAACGCACACCGGACGCTGGATGGCGTGACGGCGGACGTCGACGCGGCGACGCTGGTCGCCGGCGACACGATCCTCGTTCGCCCGGGCGAGCGGCTCCCTGCCGATGGCACCATCGTCGAGGGGCACTCTGCTCTCGACGAATCGATGCTGACCGGCGAGGGCCTGCCGGTCGACAAGGCGGCGGGCTCGCCCGTCTACGCCGGGACGCTCAACCACCACGGTGCGCTCACGATCCGCGTCGCGCGCGCCGGTGAAGAGACCGCGCTCGCGCGGATCGCGCGCGCCGTCGAAGATGCGCAGGGCGGCAAGGCGCCGATCGCGCGCCTCGCGGATCGGGTGTCCGCGTGGTTCGTGCCCGTCGTACTCGGGCTCGCCGCGTTGACGTTCGGTATCTGGCTCGTCGCCGGTGCGGGTGCGGGGGTCGCGCTCGAGCGGATGATCGCCGTGCTGGTGATCGCGTGCCCGTGCGCGCTTGGCCTCGCGACGCCCGCTGCGGTCGCGGTCGGCTCCGCGCGGGGCGCCGAGCTCGGGATCCTGTTCCGCACCGGTGGTGCGCTCGAGGCAGGCAGCTCGATCGAGATCGTCGCCCTCGACAAGACGGGCACGCTGACCGCGAACAAGCCGACGGTCGTGGTCGTGCGGGCGCAGGGCGTCAGCGAGTACGAGCTCGTGCGAATCGCCGCGTCGGCGGAGCAAGGTAGCGAGCACCCCGTGGCGCGCGCGATCGTCGAAGCGGCCCGAACGCGCGACCTCCCGTTGACGGCGGCGACCGAGGTCACGGCGGATCCGGGTGCCGGCATCCAGGCTCGCGTCGACGGCAAGCGTGTCGTGATCGGCACACGCGAGGCCCTCGAGCTTGCAGGCGTGGCGATGACCCGCGAGGCCATCGAGGACGCCGCGGACATGCCGCCCGGTGCCTCGCTCGCGTACGTCGCGATCGAAGGCGTGATCGCGGGCGTGATCGCGATCGCAGATCCGATCGCACCCGAGGCGGCGGCCACGATCCGTGAGCTGCGCGCGATGGGCATCGTGCCCGTGATGATCACCGGCGATCGTGCGGAGGTCGCCGACGGAATCGCGGCCGAGCTCGGCATCAACCGCGTGTACGCCGGCGTCCGACCGACCGGGAAGGCCGCCATCGTCGACGAGCTCCGCCGCAGCGGCAAGCGCATCGCGATGGTCGGCGACGGCATCAACGATGCGCCCGCGCTCGCGGCGGCGGATCTCGGCATCGCGCTCGGCTCGGGCACCGACATCGCGGCAGCGGCGGCCGACGTCACGCTCCTGCGCGGCGGGATCGGTGCGCTGCCCGCGGCCCTCGGGCTCGCGCGGGCGACGCTGCTGACGATCCGGGTGAACCTCGTCGCTGCGTTCGCCTACAACATCGTGTGCATCCCGATCGCGGCGGGCGCGCTGTATCCCCTGACGGGGTGGCTGCTGTCGCCGGTACTCGCGAGCGCGGCGATGTCACTGTCGAGCGTCAGCGTGCTGCTGTCGTCGCTGCGGCTGCGCACGTGGTCTCCCCGATCCGGCTGATGTACGCTGCGCCCGACGATGGCGACCGAGCCCGTGCTCGAGATCTTGGATCTGGTGACGGAGTTCCGCACCGATGCCGGGACCGTACGCGCTGTCGACGGGGTGTCATTCTCGATCCCAGCCCGCGCCACGCTCGGCGTCGTCGGTGAGAGCGGTAGCGGCAAGAGCGTCACCGCGCTGTCGATCATGCGGTTGATCATGACGCCGCCGGGCAAGATCGCGAGTGGCTCGGTCCGCTACGGCGGCAAGGATCTGCTGAAGCTGCCGGCCGACGAGATGCGGAAGATCCGCGGTAACCGGATCGCGATGATCTTTCAGGAGCCGATGACGTCGCTGAACCCGGTGTTCACCGTCGGAGAGCAGGTCGCGGAGGCCGTACGCCTGCACCAGAAGAAGACCGCGGTGGAGGCGCGCCAGGTCGCGATCGAGATGTTCCGCCTGGTCGGGATCCCGTCCCCCGAGGAGCGTGTCGACGCGTTTCCGCACCAGCTCTCGGGCGGCATGCGGCAGCGCGTGATGATCGCGATGGCGCTCGCGTGCAAGCCGGACCTGTTGATCGCCGACGAGCCGACGACCGCCCTCGACGTCACGATCCAGGCGCAGATCCTCGATCTGCTCCGCACGCTTCAGCGCGATCTCGGAATGAGCATCCTCCTGATCACGCACGACCTCGGTGTCGTGGCCGAGACCTGCGACGAAGTGGTCGTGATGTACGCGGGGCGGATCGTCGAGCGGTCGAGCACCGAGACCTTGTTCGCGGCGCCGCGCCATCACTACACGGCGGGCCTCTTGCGCTCGGTGCCGAGCTACAGCGACGGCGCAGAGGTCGCCGAGCATCACAGGCTCGTCGAGATCAGAGGGATGGTGCCGAGCCTCCTCGAGCTGCCGAAAGGCTGCAAGTTCGCCGACCGCTGCGGCGCCGTCGAGGAGCTGTGCCGCACCGAGGAGCCGCCGCTGGTCCAGCTCGGTGCCTCGCACGTGCGCTGCCACTTCCCGCTCGATCCTCCGGCGGAGGCGGCGCCGTGAGCGACGCCAAGACCGACACGCTCGTCTCGATCGATCGCGTGTCGATGCATTTCGGCACGAAGGTCGCCTGGGACAAGGGCGCCTCGCTGCTCAAGCGTGCGCTGACCCGGCGGAGCGCGGCCGTGCGCGCCGTCGAGGACGTCACGCTGGAGATCAAACGCGGCGAGACGCTTGGCCTCGTCGGCGAATCGGGCTGCGGCAAGTCGACGCTCGGGCGGACCATCCTGCGGCTCCACGAGCCCACGTCCGGGAAGATCCGGTTCGATCACACCGAGATCACGACGCTCTCGCAACGCGACCTGCGCCCGATGCGCCGGCACATGCAGATGATCTTCCAGGATCCGTACGCGTCGCTCAATCCGCGGATGTCGATCGGAGCGGCGATCGCCGAGCCGCTCGTGATCCACGAGCTGGCGGCGACCGCGGAGGCCCGAGAGACGCGCGTGCAGGAGCTGCTCGCGAAGGTCGGGCTGCCACCGTCCGCGGCGAAGCGCTATCCGCACGAGTTCTCCGGAGGACAGCGGCAGCGCGTGGGCATCGCGCGCGCGCTTGCGTGTCGCCCGCAGTTCATCGTGTGCGACGAGCCGATCAGCGCGCTCGACGTCTCGATCCAGGCGCAGATCGTGAACCTGCTCGAGGATCTGCAGACCGCCGAGTCGCTGACCTACCTGTTCATCTCGCATGACCTCAAGGTCGTGCAGCACATCTGCGACCGCGTGGCGGTGATGTATCTCGGGCGGATCGTCGAGCTCGCCGAGGCCACGACGCTGTACCGGAGTCCGAGGCATCCCTACACGCAGGCACTGCTGTCGGCGGTGCCGCGCATCGACCCCAAGGCCCGCCGCGAGCGGATCATCCTCCAGGGCGACGTTCCTAGCCCCCTCGACCCGCCGAAGGGATGCGCGTTCCATCCGCGGTGTCCTGTCAAGGACAAGCCGCAACGTTGCTTCACCGAGCTCCCGAAACTCCGCGTGCTCGCGAACGGCTCGCAAGCCGCTTGTCACGTCGCCGAGTGAAGCCGGTAGAATGACCGCAATGGGATCGCGCTCGGGGGAGCTCGCAATGCGGCCGCTGCCCGCAGTGCTACTCGATCTCCATGAAGATCTGGCGACAGGTCAGCTCGTGCTCAAGCGCGGGCGCGTATCGAAGACCGTCGATCTCCTCAACGGCAATCCCGTGTCGACCGCGTCGACGCCGCGCGACGAGACCCTAGGCCACTTCCTGGTGTCGAGTGGCGTGATCACGGAGGAGGAGCACCGCCTCGCCGTGGCGCGCACGGCGGAGATGAAGGGCAAGCTCGGCGAGGCGCTCGTCGCGATGCAGACGTTGACGATCGAGCAACTCATCGATCAGCTCGGCAAGCAGGCCCGGCACAAGCTGGTCCAGGCGCTGCGCTGGCCGCAGGGCGCGTGGCGGTTCGACGAGTCGTTCGAGCCCGTCGAGGGCATGCAGCTCCGCATGGTCGAGATCGTGCTGGGCGGGCTCAAGGAGACTGCGGTCGAGGATCTCGGCCGGCTCGCGCGGCTCGAAGGGATGAGCTTCGAGCTGACCGAGCGCGGCAAGCGCCTCAAGCACGAGCTCAAGCGGACGTACGGAGAGCGCGTCGTCACGCTGCTGTCCGGCGGCGCGTCGATCGTCGAGATCGAGCGCGCGTTCAACGACCGAGCGCAGGGTCGGCTCGCCGTCGACGCGATGATCTTGTGCGACACGGTCACCGCCGTGACCGCGCAGGTCGGCCTCGGCGCGAGCAAGGTCACGTTCAAGGGATCGACGACACCGATCAGGGACGAGCCCGCGCTGCCGCGCACGACCACCACCTCGAAGCGCCCTCCGACCGGCACCGAGCTGTTCGACCTGTTGTTCGAGGATCTCGGTGCCGAGGACGACGGTGCCGCACCACTCGAGTTCCCCGAGGGTGGCGAGACCGAGGACTCGGGCGTTCTCTCCATCAGCGAGCTCAGCGACGCGAGCACCGAGCGCGAGGCCGCGCGGCAGTCGGTCACCGCCGAGCACCAGCGGATCAAGGGCGCGGATCACTACGCCGTGCTCAAGGTCAATCGTCGTGCGCCCGGGGGCGAGATCGACGACGCGTACACCGCGCGGACGACGGAGTCGATCCAGATCGCGCTCGCCATCAGTGACCAGCGCGACCGCACGAAGATCGATGACATGCAGGCGGCCTACGCCGAGGCACGGTCGGTGCTCCTCGACGACCACAAGCGTTCCGCGTACGATCGCGAGCTCGCGGGCGGCGAGCTGGTCCAGGTTCCCCCCGCGATCGACACGGAGCTCAGCTTCAAGATCGCCGAGGAGCTGATGGCGAAGAAGCAGTGGGATCAGGCGATCGGTCACATCAAGAAGGTGATCGCACGCGCTCCCAACGAGGCGGACTATCACGCTGCCCTCGGCTGGTCGGAGTGGATGGCCGGCAACTCCCCCGGGCCCGGGAGTGAATCCCGGGCCCTCCACCTCGGGCAGGCGGGCGCCGCGGAGGCAGCCCGTGGCCACCTCACCACCGCGCTCACGATCAATCCCGATCACGCCGCCGCACACGACTACAAGGGCCGCATGGAGGCCACGCTCCATGGCGACGACACCGAGGCGCTGTTTCACCTGGAGCGCGCGATCGATCTCGATCCGTACCGGGTCGAAGCGGTGGCCGCGATCGAATCGCTCCTCGTCGCGCGGGGTGAGCTGCGTCGCTGGGAGCGCGTGCTCAAGCGTCTGCTGTTCCGGTTGCGCGGCAAGAGCAACGTCGCCGAGGCCAAGGCGTGGAGCCGGCTCGCGCGGCTGTACTTCGATCACCTCGACGATCCGCAGGGTGGCGGTGCGGCGATCACGAACGCCAAGAAGATCGCCCCGAACGACACCGACGTGACGGCGCTCCTGGCGCGCGCGGCGCAGCACAAGACGTCGACCGCCGAGCCGATCCGAGCGGGCTGGCGCGAGGCGCTCGCCGATCCCCGCTCTGGCGCCGCGCTCGTCCAGAACACGGCCGCGAGTGGACACGCCGATGCCGCGTTCCTCGCCGCGTCGACGATGGTTGCGCTCGGCACGGCCGACGGCTCGCTCGGCGATCTGTACGAGAAGAACCGCGTCCGCGGTCTCAGCTTGCCGACCAAGCCGCTCGGTCGCGACCAGTGGGCGCTGCTGCGTCACAAGGACGATGCGGTCGAGCTCGGTGGCCTGATGGAGCTCGTCGCGCCCGCTGTTCACGCGCTCGCGCCGATGACTCTCGCCGATAGCGACCTCGAGCCGGCGATGCAGCTCGCCGATGCGGACATCCCGGCGACGTTCGCCCGGCTGATGACCCGCGTTGCGGATCTCCTCGGCGTCGAGTGCGCGCCCGTCTACCCCAAGGTCGAGCTCGGCACGCAGATTCACGTGATCTCGACCCAGCCACCCGTGCTCGTCGCCGGCGACGAGGCGCTGACCGCACCCGAGCGCCCGGAGCTCGTATTCCGGCTCGTCCGCGCGATGACGTTTCTGTGGCCGGGGCGCGCCGTCGGCGCCTCGCGTCCGGGTCGCGTCCTGCGCGCCGTGATGATGGCGATCTTCCGCGAGGCGAGTGGTTCGACGGCGGGCGACGATGATCCGCTCGCGCACGGTGCGTCGGCGGCGGTTGCCGCACTGCCGCCCGAGGCTCGGGTCCAGGCACGCGCGGCCGCGATGCGCCTCCTGTCCCGCGGCGGTGGCCTCAACCTGTCGCTGTGGGCGCGCTCGCTGTCACGCACCGCGGATCGCGCGGGCCTGCTGTTCTCGGGTGATATTCCGGCCGCGTTCACGGGGGCGGCCGAGATGGGTGAGCTCGACCGCGATCTCCAGGAGTTCGCGTTCAGCGCCGCTCACGTCAACCTGCGTTCGCAGCTCGGCCTTTCTCGCGGGTAACGACGGGCTATAGTGGGCTCGTGGCCGACGCCCCGCCTGAGTTGGAGGGCCCGGGATTTACTCCCGGGCCCGGGATCAACAAGCCCGCGCACCTGCGACCCGCTGACACCAGCGCGTCGTCGTGGCTCGCGCAACGTCCCGCCGGTGTCGCCGCCGCGGCCCTCGGGTTGCTCGCGTTCATCGTCGTTGCGATCTCGCAGACCCAGCTGTGGTCGACCCCGGACTGGCGGATCAGTGTCCCGGGCTTCGTGATCACCGCGGCTGCGGCGTGCGTCTCCGTCGCGCGACGAGAGCGAGGGGCGTATCCGCTGTGGCTCCTGGGCGTTGGCCTCGCCGGTGCCGCCCTGGTCCTCGGCTGGTTCCTGATGGTCGCGATCGTGATCGGTGCGACGGCGATCTTGATGTTGATCCTTCACGCCCTGATGTAAGAGAGGCGCACGATGAACGACCCCGAGCACGAGCTGATCTACGACTGGAACTCCGTCGAGAAGATCGCGCCGCTGTCCCCGAAGCGCCGCATCCAGTTCCTCGACGAGACTCTGCGCGATGGCATCCAGTCGCCATCGGTGGTCGATCCGTCGATCGACGACAAGCTCCGGCTCGTCGATCTCGCAAACGACCTCGGCATCGACACGATGGACATCGGCCTGCCGGGCGCTGGCAAGCGCGCGATCGAGGACGTCACCACCATCGCCGAGCACATCAAGGCGGCCAAGCTGAAGGTCAAGGCGTCGTGCGCCGCGCGCACTCACGTCAACGACATCCAGGCGATCATCGACATCTCCCAGAAGGTCGGCATCGAGATCGAGGTGCTCGCGTTCATCGGCAGCTCGCCGATCCGTCAGTACGCGGAGGACTGGGACCTCCCGAAGATGCTGAAGCTGTCGGCCGACGCGATCGACCTCGCGCGCAAGTACAACTTGCCCGTCGCGTACGTCACCGAGGACACGACGCGCTCGCGTCCCGAGATCCTGACCAAGATGTTCTCGACGGCGGTCGAGCACGGCGCGCAGCGCCTGATCGTCTGCGACACGGTCGGCCACGCGACGCCTGACGGCATCAAGAACCTCCTCAAGTTCACGCGCAACCTGCTCGACGGTCTCGGTCGCCCCGACGTCGGGATCGACTGGCACGGCCACAACGATCGCGGCCTCGGCGTCGTCAACTCGATCTTCGCGATCGAGTACGGCGCGGACCGCATCCACGGCACGGCGCTCGGCATCGGCGAGCGCGTCGGCAACGCGGCGCTCGACCAGATCTTGCTCAACCTCAAGCTCCTCGGTGAGCTACCCGACCACGATCTGACCAAGCTGGTGCTGTGGTGCAAGACCGCGTCGCAGGCGACCCGCGTGCCGATCCATCCGCAGTACCCGCTGACGGGTGCCGACGCGTTCCGCACGGCGACCGGCGTCCACGCCGCCGCGATCATCAAGGCCGAGAAGAAGGGCGACTCGTGGCTCGCTGACCGGATCTACTCCGGGGTTCCTGCCGGCATGTTCGGCAAGGAGCAGCAGATCGAGATCGGTCACTACTCGGGCGAGAGCAACATCGTCTACTGGCTCAAGAAGCGCGGCTACGACCCGACGAAGGAGCTCGTGACGGCGGTGCTCGGCGAGGCGAAGCGCGGCAATCGCGTCCTCTCCGACGACGAGGTCATCGCCGTGATCAAGGCGCAGCGGCCGTCCTGACCTCAGTCACCGCCGCCGCCACCACCACCGTCGCAGCCGCCGCTGTCGAAGCCGCCGGCGTCGCCGCCATCGCAGCCGCCGGTATCGGCACTGCCCCCTGCGGACCAGCTCGAGAACCATCCGCCGCCGCTGACGTCTGCCACGCAGGTCGCGACGAACACGTTCTGCGCGGGACTGTCGGCGTGCTCTTCGGTGGTTTCCGATGTGACCGGGAGCGTGTCGCCAGCCTCGGCGCGCATCCGGTCGTAGTCGCAGGCCTCGCCCTTCGATGCATGGAACGCGTCGAACATTGCGCGGTCGCAGTACATCGCGAGCGCGTAACACGCGTACACCTCGCTCATCCCCCATCGCCGGATGACGTAATGAACGTCCTCGGGCGGGTAGTGCTGCTGGGTGCCGTAGGTGCGGCGCAGATGAACCGGGAGCTGCCGCCGATAGCTCCTGAGTGCTCTCCGCTTGCGAAGGGCTTTCCACATCGAGACCTCCTTGGAGATCTACGTGCGCATCGCATGTGACGCGATTGAAACGGCGCCGTGATCTCTATGCGGCGCCGTCGATCGGCCAGCGCTTGCCTGCTGCCTCGATTACGAACGGGCTCGCTTCGGATCCGGACTCGACCACGCGCTCCGCGATCGCGTGATAGGCGGGTCCCGCGATCCGCCCGCGCAGGCGACCCCGGGCCGTCGCATACAGCGCGTGATC
Source organism: Myxococcales bacterium (assembly GCA_031421915.1). Lineage (GTDB taxonomy): Bacteria > Myxococcota_A > Polyangia > Haliangiales > Haliangiaceae > JABFXX01. The sequence goes on from JANOPP010000566.1 coordinate 25,913, forward strand.
TGGCGCCTGGCGCAGCGACGCGTAGACGAGCTCGGCTTCCTGATCGTCGTCCCACAGGACCATGACGCGATCGCCCTCCCAGTGCGCCGAGCGAGCGCGGAGGTGCGCGTCCTCGACGTCGACGTAGGCGTAGCGCGTGTCGTCGAGCTTCACGACGTCGCGACCATCAGCGAGGACGTCAAGCCAGCGGAGCAGGGCCTGACGGAGGCGCGAGTGCGCGACGGCGGTACCTGCGTGCCAGAACGTTCCAGAGCGATCGAGGCGCAGGCCGATCGCCCGCATCTTCTCGATCATCTCGGGCGTGAGCTCCATGTAGGCAAGGTAGCAGGCGGCTATCCGTTGTCTGCCGCCTGGTCCTCGTCGATACTGGTGTCGTGGTCGGGTCTATGCACCTGCTCTGGTTGTGCGTCGTGCTCGCCGGCTGCGAGCAGGTGTTCAGCCTCGAGCGACTGGACGCTCCCCCCGACGCGCCGTTGCCGGTCGAGCGCTGGCGCACCATTGCGGGTGGGACCACCCACAGCTGCGGGATCCGCGTCGATCAGTCGCTGTGGTGCTGGGGCCGCAACGACTTCGGCCAGCTCGGGCTCGGGTCGCTGCAGTCGGATATCGAGCGGAACGAACCCGCGCAGGTCGGCGGGGATCTCGACTGGGAGTCGGTCTCGATCGGCAACGAGACCACGTGCGCGATCAAGACCGATCATTCGCTGTGGTGTTGGGGGCGCAACCAATACGCCCAGGTCGGCGACGGGAGCAAGGAGACTCGCCTGACGCCGGTCGCGGTCGCCGGGCGCTGGCTCGCGGTCTCGAACGGCTGGGATCACACCTGCGCGATCGACGACGAACGCGCGCTCTTTTGCTGGGGGGCCAACTTCAAGAAGCAGCTCGGCGCCGGGACCGCCGATGCGTTGGTACCGCAGCGGGTGTCCGGCGTGGGCAGCTGGCAACGCGTACGTGCTGGCGAGAGTTCGACGTGCGGAATCCAGACCGATCAGAGCTTGTGGTGCTGGGGATCGAACGACCTTGGTCGGCTGGGGTTGGGCAATGGGGCGCCCGCCGAGATCATGATCCCGGCGCGAGTCGGCACCGACGCCTGGACCGAGATCGCGATGAAGTCGCAGACCGTATGTGCGCTTCGCGACACGGGCGTGTTGCGGTGCTGGGGGGAGAACACGCACGGTGCGATCGGTGATCGCACCACGGCGCACCGCAACGTGCCGACCCCTGTCGACGACGATCGCGTGACTGACTGGAAGGCGGTCGAGGTCGGCTGGGATCACACGTGCGCGATCCGCAGCACCGGGGAGCTCCAGTGCTGGGGCCGCAATGAACACGGTCAGCTCGTGTCGGACCTCTCACGGCCGATGCGTCCGCTCCCAACGGCGGTAGAGGGCGGCGACGCGCCGTGGGCCGCGCTAGGACTCGGTCGTCGTCACACCTGCGCGATCGATACATCCGGCGAGCTGTGGTGTGCGGGGTACGCGGCGAGCGGAGCGCTCGGTTTCGGCGAGGGTAGCCGCCGCACGCCGACGGTGGTTGGCGGGAGTTGGGAGCGACCGATCACCGGGGAGGATGCCACGTGCGCCTATCCGCGCGGGCAGAGCGTCCTCGCATGCTGGGGATCGAATCGGCAAGGCCTGCTCGGCGATGGCGCGATGGTCGATCGCAAGGCGCCCGGGCCGACGCCGACGATGACGCAAGGCTTCACGAGCGCCGATCTCGGGGATCACGGCTGCGCGATCGATCCTGCGATGCGTCGCTGGTGCTGGGGCGCAAACGACGCCGGTCAGCTCGGTACCGGTGTGATCGACGCTGGCGCGAAGACCCCCGTCCAGATCGGTCTCACGCTGTGGCTCCAACTGTCGTCCTCACGCAGCCACACCTGCGGGGTCACGGCGGTGGGCGTGCTCGAGTGCTGGGGCCGCAACGCCGAGCGCCAGACCGGACATCCAGGGACGTTGGCAGATCCTAACGCTCCGATCCCGGCGCCGAATCCCCTTGCCGACACGCCGTGGACCACGGTCAGCACCGGGATCGACTTCTCGTGCGGACACCGGTCCGACAAGGTGTACTGCTGGGGTCATAACGGCTTCGGCCAGCTTGGAGCTGTGTCTTCTACAACGCACCTTCCCGTGGAGGTCGTTGGTTTGCCGAAGGTCACCACGCTGGTGTCCGGGGCTCGCCACACGTGCGCGTTGAGTACCGAAACAGGCTCGGCCTCGTGCTGGGGATGGAACGCCTACGGCCAGCTCGGCGAAGGAACGACGGCGTCGCGCGCCACGCCGATCGTGCTGCCGGGCACCTGGCGCATGCTCGCGCTCGGCGAATTTCACAGCTGTGGCATCCGCGCCGACAGCACGCTCGCGTGCTGGGGGCGCAACCACCATGGCCAGCTCGGCGACGGATCGACGCGCGATCAGATCGATCCGGCGACGGTCGGCACGGACACCGACTGGGTCTCGGTCGCGCTCGGCTATCGTCACACCTGCGCGGCCAAGGCCGACGGTCAGCTACAGTGCTGGGGCGCGAACGAAGACGGCGCCATCGGCGACGGTACCGCATGGCGCGCCATACTCGAGCGCGTCACCCGGTAGCGGAAGGATCGCTCAGGACAGCCGTGCGATCCGCTCCTTGGTGAGGAGCTTCTGCTTCTTGAGGCGGCTGATCTCGACCTGCTCCGTTGGGGTCAGGGAGCGGCGGCGTTCCAGCGACTGCACCTGTTCGTCGAGTCGTCGGTGCTCAGCGGTCAGCTCGGCGAGGAGAGTTTCCTTCGAGACCTCGAGTGCTGTACTCACGCATCCTCCGCCTGCAATCCAGCAGGCCCCCTGACGGTAACCCGGGATCTGCCGAGCGGCAACGCCATCCTGATCACACGGCGCGGAGGATCATGCGCGCCGGCTGGCCGTCCGTCGGCTGAGCGAAGTAGACGTTCGTGGCGCCCACGGCGATCACCCAGATGTTGTCACCGCTGTCGTCGGCCTCTTTCTCGTCATCGTCATCGTCGTCGTCGTCGTCGTCGTCCTCGTCCTCGTCGTCTTCCTGATCTTCCTCGTCGAGGAGACCCTCTTCGAGAGCGTCCTCGCGCGACAGCTTTGTCGCGTCCTTGGGGACTGCGTCGGATGCGAGGAGGGTTTGTGCCTTCTCGATTGCAGCCGCGAGGCGGCCGCCCTTGTCGAACTGCTGGCGCGCGTTGAAAGTGAGCTTGACGTCCATGGCGGTGCCTAGTTTCACGGCTTGCGCGCGATCGCGCCAGGCACTCCGTCGGGATACTTCACCTCGGCCTCCGAGGGGCGGATGTACGTCGGTGCACCGCCGGTCGTGACATCGACGCGGGTTCCTGCGAGGGCGAGGTGGCCTACCGCGGCGCCGGAGGGCGTGGTGACGATCCAGGTCAGGGCGTGGTCGGCGAACACGTCGGGGTACGCCGTGATCGCATCACCGACGTAGCTCGTCACGCGATCGCCGGCGACGCCACGCACGAAGGCTGCGACCGCGCCGGGGGCCATCACGCGCTCCTCGGACAGCGGGCGCGCCTCGCCGTCGAAGCAGCCGACGAAGACCTCCCCCTTGCGCGCGTCGAGCGCGCTGACGATCACGCCGTCGATCAGCGGGAACGCCTGCTGGTTCGCGAGCTGGTTGATCCCGTCGAACGCCAGCGCGGCGAGCGACGACACGGCCCACAGAGGAACTCCCGCCGCGAACGCGATGCCCTTCGCCGTCGCCATCCCGATCCGCAGGCCCGTGAACGAGCCGGGCCCGGCGCCGATCGCCACGGCCTCGATCGCCGTCGGCGCGAGGGACACCTCGCGACAGAGCCGGTCGACCGTTACGAGCAGATCGTTGGTGCGGCCACGCGCATCGTGGCGCGCCTCGGCGATCACGCGATCTCCGTCGAGGATCGCGACGCCGATCGTCAGCGTCGCGCTATCGATGCAGAGGACCTTCACAGCCGGGTCATCGGAAGAAGAACCGCATCACATCGTTGCGCAAGGCGAGGATGGTGATCAGGCCGACGAGGATCAGGCCGGCGAGCTGGATCTGGCGGAGCGTCTTCTCCGAGAGCTTCTTGCGGCGCGCACCCTCGATCGCGAACACGAGCAGGTGACCTCCGTCGAGCATCGGGATCGGGAGCAGGTTGATCAGGCCGAGGTTGACGCTGATCAGCGCGAGCATGAGGAGGAAGCTGTCCCAGCCCTGGTTACCGGAGACGGACGCGACCCGGTACATCATCAGCGGTCCGCCGAGAGCCTCGCCAGGCGTGTCGCCCCCCAGGATCTGGAAGAACCCGCTCGCCATCGTCGAGATCGTCTCGCCGGTGCGCTCGAACGCTTTCGACAGCGCGTAGCCGAACCGGCCGTCGATCGCGACCATGCCGCCGGCACCGCGATCGATGTCGTTGCGTGCGCCGAACACGAGGCGCGAGATCGTGTGGTCGTACTCGTCGAGCTGCTTGCGCCAGACCTGCGTCAGCTCCTGCGTGATCGTCTTGGTCGTACCGGCGACGGCGCGCTTCCACGTCAACTTGAACGTCTTGTTGGGCTCCGCTTGCAGCCGCTGGTCGAGATCGAGCCAGTGCGCAACCGGCTAGCCGTCGAGCGACACGATCAAGTCACCGGGGCGCAAACCCGCGCCATCGGCGGGCGAGCCGGCGTCGACGTGCTTGACGAACATCTCTGCGTGCTCGAGGCCGGTATAGGTCTGACGCCGTAGCTTGTCGTCGATCTGCGTCTCGGGAACGAGATCCGCGAAGCCGGCGGCGAGCAGCTCGACCTGCGGTACGCCCGCGAGCTCGGTGCCGCGGAAGTACACGATGCTCGTGCGGCGGGCGAACTTGCCGAGCTGGTGCTGGACGTCGCGCCAGTTGCGGACGGCCTGTCCGTCGACGCTGATGATCAGATCTCCGGTGCGCAGGCCGGCGCGCGCGGCGGGTGACTGCCCATCGATCACGCCGACGAGCGGGACGAACGGCGCGTGCGTGATGCCAACGCGGCCCTGCACCTTCACACCACCATCGCGGCTGCGCACGGTGTCCTCGATCGGGGTGAGGTAGCGCTCGAACGTCTTGCCGTTGCGATGAATGCGGAGGTGGAGCTCCTCGCCGGGCGACGACCGAACGGACTCCTCGATCTCCTCCCAGTAGCGGATCGCGCGACCGTTGATCTCGAGCACTCGATCGCCTGGCTCGATCCCTGCGCGGGCCGCGGCGCCCCCATCGAGCACGTCGCCCACCACGGCAGCCGGCAGGACGGTGTGCCCTGCGAAGAACACGAAGTAGATGATCACCGGGAGTACGAGATTCGCTGCCGGGCCGGCAAACACGATCACGAGGCGCTGCCAGAGGGGCCGGCTCGCGAAGCTGCGACCTGCCTCACCCTTGCCGCCCGGATCGTCGGGAGGACCCTCGATCCCGAGGATGCGGACATAGCCACCGAGGGGGAAGGCCGCGATCTGGTACTCGGTCTCACCGAGGGTCACCCGGAACAGGGCCCGCCCGTACCCGATCGAGAACCTCAGGACCTTCACGTCGAGGAGCTTCGCGGCCACGAAGTGGCCGAGCTCGTGAATCAACACGAGGACTCCGACGAGGAGGAGGAAATAGAGGACCGACACGATGGACCGCCGACGCTATAGCAGAACTGCTATCCTCACGGGACGTGGCGTCCAAGGCTGCCCAGCCCGAGGCGGAGAAGGCCGATATCGAGGAGCTCCTCGATACGATCGACAAGACCCTCGATCGAACGAAGGTCCTGTACGAGCAGTACTTCCTCGGCATGCAGAAGCAGCCGCCGACGCAGATCCACACCGACTGCGAACGCCGCCTCCGCGATCTCCAGCAGATGCAGATCCGCAACACGGGCCTGCGCTACCGGTTCGCGACGCTCCAGCAGAAGTTCGGGTCGTACAACTCGTACTGGCGCCGGACCCTCAAGCAGATCGAGAACGGCACGTACATCCGCAATCTCCAGAAGATCAGCCGCCAGGCCGCGCTGACCGGAGATGCGATTCCCGAGGAGATCCTCGCGGCAATGCCCAAGCGCATGCGCGAGCAGGTCAAGCGTGACCGCGAGCAGGCGCTGTCGATCGCCAAGCGCCGCCAGGACACGCAGAACGACGGCACGGACGAGTTCCTCGACGACGATGCGGCCGTGATGGTCGGCGAGGCGCCGGAGGTCGTGCGGCAGATCCCGCGCGGCGGCGCTCATGTCCTCGCGGACGACGACGCCGATCTCGACTTCGAGGCGTTCTTCGCGTCGGTCGAGAACAAGGCCGACGACACCCAGGAGAACATCCCCGCCTACCAGGACAAGCCAGCGCCCGCGCCGCGCGCGCCCACTCCGCGCCAAGCTCCCGTCGCTGCGCGCCCCAGCGCGCCGGTGCTCCGCCACGAGCTGTCCGTCGACGACGACGAATCGACGACGTTCGAGCCGCCGCGCGCTCCGGCCCCACGGCCGAGTGCACCCGCGCTTCAGCGCGGTGCCGTTCCGCCGCCGGCGCGCCCCAATCCGGGCGTGCCACCCGTGGCGACGCAGTCGCCCCCTGCCGGAGGCCCGCAGTTCCCGCGCGGCGCGACCCAGCCGGGTGCCGTTCCTCCGGCCGTCCCGCAGCGCGCGACCGGCCCGATCCCGGCCGTGCCGGCGCCACGGCGCTCGACGGGTCCAATGCCGGCGATGCAGGCGACGACATCGATCCCGACGATCGTCAGCCAGAGCGGCTCGATGCCGACGCTGCCGGGGCAGTCCCAGCCGATCGGGACGTTCCAGGGGCAGACCCAGCCGATCCCGACGATGCAGCCCACGCAGCGGCTGCCCACGATGCCGGATCCGCAGCGCGCGACCGGGCCCATACCGGTGCAGCGCACGACCGGATCGATCCCGACGATCCCGAATACGGCAATTCCGTCGATCCCGCCGCGCCCGGGCGTTCCGAGCGGTGGCATCCCGCGGCCCGGTGGTGCGCCCGCGCCATCGCAGGTCTCCAGACCGAACCCGATCGCACCTGGTTCGTCGACGGCGCGCCCGGTGGTTCCCGTCGAGACGATGCAGGGGCCGTTCCCTCGCGCCCAGCCGCCGCCGCCCGCCGCGCGCACGGCGGCACCGCCCGTCCACGCACGTCAGGAACCGCCAAAGGTCGCGCCGCCGAGGCCGCAGCCCGCGACGCCGCGTCCGCCCCCCGGAATGTCGGAGGCTGACGTCAACGCGCTCCACGCAACGTACGTGAAGGCGAAGAAGGCCGTCGGTGAGGAAGCGGGCCCAGGTTCGTACGGCAAGCTGCTGCAGACGATCAACGCACAGGCTCCGAAGATCATGGAGCAGTACAAGGCGAAGGGCGTCGAGTTCACGGTCGTCGTGAAGGACAACCAGGTCGTCATCAAGGCCAAGCCGAAGACCTGAGCCCGAGGTGGAGGGGCCGGGATTTACTCCCGGCCCCGAGATAGAGTCGGCGCCATGCCGTTCTCGGCGGAGTTCCGCTGCATCGCCGGTTGCGCCGGTTCGTATCCCCTCGATCAAGTGATCTATCGCTGCCCGACGTGCAGCGACTTGCTCGAGGTCGTTCACGATCTCGGGGCGCTGAAGGAGAAGTCCGCGGCGGAGTGGAAGGCGCTGTTCGATCAGCGCTGGCGCTCGCCGTCCGCCGACGAGCCCTGGGGCTCGGGGGTGTGGGGCAAGCACGAGTGGGTCGCGCCTCAGCTCGCGCAGGCGAACATCGTCTCGATGCTCGAGGGTGGAACGCACCTGACCCCGGTCCCGCGGTTCGCCGCGGATCTCGGCCTCGGTCGGGTGCGCATCAAGCAGTGCGGCACCTCGCACTCGGGTTCGTTCAAGGATCTCGGGATGACGGTGCTCGTCTCGATGGTCAAGCAGATGATCGCGACGGGGAAACCGATCCGCGCCGTCGCGTGCGCGTCGACGGGCGACACCTCGGCCGCGCTCGCCGCCTACGCATCGGCGGCGAATATCCGCGCCGTCGTGATCCTGCCGCGCGGCAAGATCTCGACGGCTCAGCTCGTCCAGCCGCTCGCCGCGGGTGCGCTCGTGCTCGCGATCGACACCGACTTCGACGGCTGCATGCGGCTCGTGCAGGAGCTCGCCGACAAGGAGGGCGTGTACCTCGCGAACTCGATGAACTCGCTGCGGCTCGAGGGCCAGAAGACCGTCGCGATCGAGCTCGCGCAGCAGCTCGGCTGGCGCGTGCCCGACTGGGTCGTGATCCCCGGCGGCAACCTCGGTAATGTCTCGGCGCTCGGCGCAGGCTTCGAGCTCTTGCTCGCGCTCGGGCTCGTCGACAAGCGCCCGCGGATCTGCGTCGCGCAGGCTGCGAACGCAAGTCCGCTCCACGCGAGCTACGCGAAGCAGTGGGCCGACCTCGAACCGGTGAAGGCGAAGACCACGCTCGCTTCTGCGATCCAGATCGGAAATCCCGTCAGCTTCAAGAAGGCGGTCCGCGCGCTCAAGGCATTCGAGGGCGTGGTCGAGGTCGCCACCGAGAGCGAGCTGGCGGATGCGTCCGCACACGCGGATCGCGATGGTCTGTTCACCTGCCCACACACCGGCGTCGCGCTCGCCGCGCTGACCAAGCTCGCCAAGCGGGGTGAGATCAAGAGGGATGATGACGTGGTGGTGATCTCGACCGCCAGCGGCCTCAAGTTCGCCGACTTCAAGGTCGGCTACCACGAGGCTCGCCTCGAGGGGGCCGCATCCCCGCGGTTCCGCAACGTTCCCGTCGAGCTTCCGGAGCGCTACGAGGCGGTCCGGGACGCCCTGCAACGCGGCCTCGACGCTTGACCCTCGGCGTGCGACACTGGCTCCAATGAGATTCGCGGAGATCGTCAGTACTCGAGCGATGATCGTGGTCGGTGCGCTCAGCGTCGGCACCTTGATCGCAGCGACCTGGGAGTGCGCGAAGCCCGCGCGCACGCACGAGCCGCGCCCGGTCAAGCCGATGCGCGGCTGCGGTCAGGCGCGCGCTCGTGCGCTCCCCCCGCCGGTACCCGTCGCTGCGCCCGTGCAACGCAACGGTTACGCCGACACGCTGATCGCGGCGCGCGACTCGCTGAGCGCGTGCATGACGAACCAGAAGGTATCGGTCCGGCTGACGCTCGACATCAGCCCCGCGGGCCGCGTGACCAACGTCCAGGTCAAGGCGAACACCGACGACGTCAGCCAGCTCGACATGCACGTCGTGAAGTGCCTGAACACGGCGGTCAGCCCGCTGCAGTTCCCGCGCGGCGACAACGCGACGATGATCTCGACGCACCTCGTCGCCACCCGCTGAGGCTGTTGTGCAAAAGGGGGTCCGAGTGCTTTTCCTGAAAGGCACTCCGACCCCATTTCCCTGCACGTCGTGAAGTGCCTGAACACGGCGGTCAGCCCGCTGCAGTTCCCGCGCGGCGACAACGCGACGATGATCTCTACGCACCTCGTCGCCACCCGCTGAGGCTGCCCAAAAGGCACTCCGACCCCATTTCCAAGTCGGCGTGATTGTTGGGCTACGGAGATTGATCGAGAGGCGCGGAACTTTTTCGCGGGTGGTGGGTGATACCCGCTACCGATGCCTGCGGCTGCCGCTGCCCGGACGACTGCGCCGCTCGACGAGCTGACGCTCCGCCGGGCTGCGCGCGGTGACGAGCGGGCGTGGCGCGATCTGGTCGCGCGGTACCAGCAGCCGATCCATTCACTGATCTGGCGCCTGCTCGCGGGCCGGGCGCGGCATCGCGTCGAGGATCTCGTGCAGGAGACCTTCGTGCGCGTATTGCGTGCGTTGCCGGGCTTCGATCCGGCGGGTCCGGCGTCGCTGTCGACGTGGATGCTGACGATCGCCACGCGACTCGCGCTCAACGATCTGCGACGACCCGAGCATGGCGAGATCGTCGTGGAGCCCGAGGCGAGCGAACGCACCGACGAGTCGACGGAGCGCAAGAAGCTCGGTGCCGCGATCGCCACAGGCGTGGCCACGCTCCCCGATGCGCAGCGCGCGGTGTTCGTGCTCCGCGAGTATCACGACCTCGACTACCAGGAGATCGCCGACGTGCTCGAGCTCGATCTCGGAACAGTGAAGTCGCGCCTCGCACGCGCGCGCACGGCGCTTCGCGATCACCTGCTGATCGCGATGCCCGAGCTCGGAGGACGTCCATGACGAACGACCATCACGACGACGATCTGCTCGCTGCCTACGATCTCTCCGCCTGGGAAGCACCGCCTCCGCAGGCTGGGCTCGCCGATGCCGTGATCGCGCGCGCGCGTCAGCCTGCATCGTCGACACCGCTCGAGACGATCGAACGGATGAATCCACGCGGCCGACGGCGCTGGTGGTTCGCCGGCGCAGGCGTTGCAGTCGCCGCGGTCGCGATCCTCATCGGCGTGTGGGGCATGCAGCGGACGCCGAAGGACGGGCAGGGCGAGGTCACCGCACAGACTGCGCGAACGCTCGCGATCGGTCCGACGACTGCCGCCCTCGATCCCGGAACGCTCGTGAAGTGGCGCCGCGACAAGCGCCAGATCACCGTCTCGCAGCCGCGCGGTAGCGCGATGTGGAACGTCGACGACAGCGACACGCTCGTGATCGATGCCGGCGCCATGGTGGCGTCGGTCGAGGCGTCAGGCGCGAGCCTGCGCGTGGAGGTCGAGATGATGAATGCATCGGATGCGCGTGCGATCGGGATCAGCGCTGCCACGGCCATTGCGGTCGCTCTCGTGACGATCGTCGTCTACGAGGGTGCCGTACGCGTTCGCCACGACGGCGAGGTCGTCACCGTCGCGCCCGGCTCGCGCTACGAGGTGCGTCCGCCGACGGCAACCGCCGAGGACTTCGCCGTCGGTGCCAAGCCGCCGCCGGATCCGCGCGTCAAGGAGCTCGAGGATCGGATCAAGGAGCTCGAGGGTGAGCGCACCGTGGCGCCGACGTCGTGCGACGAGGTCTCGTGCGTGCTCACCAACTACGACGGTGCGTGCTGCGCGAAGTTCAAGGCGCAGAAGCCGCCGGCGCAGCCGCCGTGTGACGCCGATGCCTTGCGCAAGAAGGGCGACGATCAGCTCCAGGTAGGAATGGACGCCGCGGCGCTCGCTGCGTTCGAGGCCTCGATGAAGTGCCGCGAGGACGAAGCGCTGAATCGCCGGATGCTGCTCGCAGCGTGCCGCTCGAAGAACGCGCGCAAGGCGCAGCTCTACTACTCGAAGATCCCGGTGCGCGATCAGACGGCGCTCGGACAGATGTGCATTCGCAACGGCATCCCGCTGACTGCATCGGAACCGTGCGACGCCGACGCGCTGAGGCAGAAGGGCGACGATCACCTCCAGACGGGGATGGACAAGGCAGCCCTCATCGCGTTCGAGGAGGCGATGCGCTGCAAACCCGACCCGACATTGAATCGCCGGATCTTTCTCGCGGCGTGCCGGGCCAAGAATGCCGCGAAGGCGCGGGCGTACTACCCGAAGATCGATACGAAGGATCAGGCACCGCTCAGCCAGATGTGCCTGCGCAACGGCATCGACCCGACCTCGACGGCGCCATCGGCGCCGAGCTGCCAGCAGCCCGATGCCTTCGATCCGATGAACGATGCGCCGGTCTGCGTCGGGAACGGTGTGATCAAGGTCGCTTCCAAGCCCGCCGCTCGGGTCTTCATCGATGGTGTCGACACCGGGAAGACCACGCCGGCGACGTTCAAGGTCTCTGCAGGCCGGCACAAGGTCACGTTCCAGGTGAAGGCCGACAAGTACACGTTCGCGGTGACCGTCAAAGCGGGCGAGACCATCACCTTCTCCAAGACCTTTGAATAGTCGGCGCAGCCCGGCGGCTGCGTGTTATGCACGCGACCATGCGTGCCCCGGGACTCGCACCGATCCTCGTTTCTGTTGTCGCTGCCGCCTGCGGTGACGACGGCCCCACGACGCCCGACGCCGGCGTGTCCACCGCGCACTGCGTGTACGAACCAGTGCCGCCGACGGCGCGCGCGGGCGGCAACGTTACCGCGGGACCGCTCACCGCGGGTGCGGCGGATCGCGTGCTCGACATCCCCGTCGGAACGGCTCTGGGCGGATACACCGGACGCGCTGGCTTCCTCAGCTCGGCGGGCTCCGTCGACTCGCGCAAGGTGAAGACCTCGGGAACCTTCAATCCGTCGATCGGCGTGATCGTCGCGCCGCGCGTGAAGGCGCTCGCGCTGACCGCCGGTGGCGAGACCGTGGTCATGCTCAAGGTCGACGCGATCTTCGCGTACGAGGGAATGCTGTTCGATCTCGAGCAGCGGCTCGGCGCCGAGTACGCCGGCAAGGTACTGATCGCGACGTCGCACAGCCACTCCGCGTGGGCGCAGTTCACGGGCCACGGTCCGCTCAAGCTCGGGTCCGGTCAGCTCCGCAACGTGGTCTATCAGCGCTTCCTCGACACGCTCGAGGCGGCAGCGCGTGCAGCTCTCGCAGCGCGACAGCCTGCGAAGCTCGGCGTGTTCATGACGTCGACGTTCGATCCGACGAACCAGATCAATCGCGATCGGCGCTCTGACAACGACATGTTGCCCGGCGGCGCGAGCAAGGATGATCATCTCGCGCTCCTGCGCGTCGACACCACCGCAGGCGTGCCGATCGCGATCGTGCCGATCTTCGGCGAGCATCCGGTCCTGAGCGGCGAGGACAACCCGTTCGCGACGGCCGATGCGATCGGTGGCCTCGAGCGCACGATCGCCGAGCAGTTCGATCGCGAGGTCGTCGTGATGCACATGCAGAGCGCTGGCGCCGACGTCTCGGCGGCGGGCCACGGCGGCATCGACTGCAACAACAAGCCGGGCAAGGCGAGCGACCCGTGCTTCACGTGGACGGGCGAGGAGGGTCACGGCCGCGCCGCCGTCACCGAGCTGATGGCTGCATGGACGTCGGCGGGCACCGCGATGCAGGACAACCTCGAGCTCGAGATGCTGACGCGCTCGATCGAGACCGGGCCGCACCCGGAGACGTTCTCGATCCGCGGCGGCGCGCTCACGTACGCGAACTTCGATCTCACCAAGACGCCCGACGGCATCGTGATGGAGGGCGGCGCGCTGAAGTCGCCGATCGACGAGTTCAACGCGCCGGTCGGCGCCGCGCTGTGCGAGACGGACCAACCGATGTTCCCCGCTGCCGCGATCACCGGCACCGAGGGCGTGTTCCCGTACGGCTCGTGCCTCCGCCTCGACATCGCAGGCGGTATCCTCGGGCCGATCTTCAACATCGACTTTCAGGCCGAGGAGAACCAGCCGGTGTGCGAGACCACGCGCACCACGGTGTCCGCGATCCGGATCGGCGAGTACACGATTGGCACGCTCCCCGGTGAGGTCAGCGTCTTGATCACGGACCTCGTGCGCGAGAAGGCACCGATCCCCGACAAGACGATCGTCGTCGGCTACGCGCAGGGTCACGTCGGCTACATGCTGCGTCCCGAGGACTGGGTGCTCGGCGGTTACGAGCCGAGCGTGACGTTCTGGGGCCCGCTCGAGGCCGAGATGATCACGGAGAAGATGCTCGCGCTCCTCCCGCTCGCACGCACGCCGATGCGCGAGGACGGCACGACCGATGGAAGCTCGAAGGTCGCGACCGCGACGATCGTCGACGATCTGCCGAAGGACGAGCCCGCACAGGCGCGCGGCACCGTTCCGGCGACGATTCCGCCCGAGGTGTGGGCACGTACTGGCACGCCGACCCAGGCGCAGCCAGCCGCACAGATCCCGCGCGTCTCGGGCATCGCGACATTCGTGTGGATCGGCGACGACCCGCTGACGAAGACTCCGCGCGTGACGCTGCAGCGAGATGTCGGCGGCACCTTCATGCCGGTCACGCGTCGCAGCGGTCGCGTCGTCGACGACGGCGAGATCTTGCTCGCGTACACGCCGACGCCGCTCCAGCGCTCGGGTCCGCAGACGCACTACTGGGTTGCCGAGTGGCAGGCCGTTCCGTGGCTCGGCGCGCCGACACTCGATGCACTCACCGATCGTGGTGGTGTTCCGTTCGGTACCTATCGGTTCCACGTCGAGGGGGCCGGCTGGACGCTCGACAGCGCGTCGTTCACGATCGTCGCGGGCGGGGTCACGCTCGGCTCCGCGATGCGGAGCGGTGGCAACGTGCGCGTCACCGCGAGCTGGCACGCGCCGAAGGGCTGGCGCCTGATGGACATGGATCTGCGCTCGAATCAGCCGATCCCCCTGAAGAGCCAGCCGGTCAACATCGAGCTCCTCACCGTCGCGAACGCGGTCGTCGGCCAGGCAAACGTCACCACCGACGCCAACGGAGTGGCCCAGATCGGCGACAACGCCGCTGCCACCCAGGTCCGGGTCACCGACAAGTTCGGTAACTCCCTGACGACCGCACTCCCCTGAGGTGGTTCACGGTGTATCCAGTCGGCCACGCCGACTGTCACAGAACTTGCCTGATCCCAGCCACTTGGCGATGATGCAGACCGGTCCCGCGCTTGCAATTCAGACGTCACCCGATGCGCTTGCTGCTCCTTCTGGTCGTTCTCGCCGCCACAGGGGCGTGTTCGGCCGAGGCCTCGCAGCCATCGGCGATCCCGCCGCAGCAGATCCAGTCCGTCGCCATCGACGGTCGCGCACTCCCGCTGGCCGCCCTTCGCGCGGTCGTCTCGACCGAGCCCGGCTCGACGCTCGACATGGCGAAGCTCGAGAAGGATCGCATCGCGCTCGAGGCCGAGCTCGCGGCGCGCGGTCATCTCGCCGCACACGTCGATCCAGCCTCGGTGAGCTACGGCCCCGCGGGCGGCGCGTTCGTCACGTTTCAGGTCACCAAGGGTCCCGTCTTCAAGCTGCGATCGGTGACGGTCACTGGCGCGACTGCGCGCGATGCCGGCGTCGTCACGCTCACCGCGGGTGATGACGCGATCGCGGATCGCATCGAGCGCGCTCGCCTCCAGCTCGCTGATTCTCTCGCCGCACGCGGTAAGTCGAGCCACGTCACGGTTTCGGTTCGCCCCGATCAAGCCGCGGGCGTCGTCGACGTCGAGCTGACCTCGGTCACGCTGCGCCCGTCGAACTGACCCGAGGGCCCCGGTCTGCCACAACCTGGGAAACCGGGCGGTCGGGGGCTATGCTGCTGCGCAGTGGGGACGGTCGATCAGACCATGCCAGCGTTGTTTGCCCCTGCGGGTGACGACGAGGCCTTCAGGCCCCTGGCCCAGCTCGGCGCTGGACCCGACGGCGTCGCGGTCCTCGCGCGCCGAGGTGAACGCCTCGTCGAGCTCCACCAGCTCTCGTTCGGCCCGACGTTCAGGAGGTGGGCCGCCTTCGAGCAGCGCATCCGCGCGATCGGTGCGCTCGACCACATCGCGATCCGTCCGGTCCTCGGTCTCGAGCTCGACCCACCTGTCTGTGTTCTCGAGGGCGATAGCTTCCCGCCGCTCGCCGAGCTGATCGAGCAGGGCTCGGTCGATCTCGGGCGCGCGCTCCGCATCCTCCTCGAGCTCGGACGCGCGCTCACCGCCGCCCATCACATCGGCGTGTTCCACGGCCGCATCCATCCGTGGTCTGTATGGGTCGGCGCCAGCGATCGCCCGCGCATCGAGCTCACGGGCCTCGAGACGCGCTCCACGCATCACCCGTGGACCCTCGCGTGTCGCTCTCGGGAAGCGCTCGACGGCCAGATCGACGGCGCCGCCGACGTCTACTCCGTCGGCAAGCTACTCGAGCTGTTCGCGACCAGCGGTGGTCGCTCGCTCGATCCCAACGTCGCCCACGTCGTGCGTGATGCGACGGTGCTCGATCCCGAAGCGCGGCTGCCGATGAGCGAGCTCGTCCGGCGACTCCACGCTGCCTCCGTCGGTCGGACCGCGCGACCGACGCTGGAGGAGGACATCGCCGAGCCCCACGATCTCCGCCCCGCCATGGGCGCCACGGTGGGTCGCTTCGAGCTGCTCCGTCAGCTCGGCGCGGGCGCGATGGGCGAAGTCTGGGAAGCGCGCGACGCCGCGGGCGGACCCAACGTCGCACTCAAGCTCCTGCGGCCCGAGATCGCCGCCGACGCCGAGCTCCTTCGCCGCTTCAAGAAGGAAGCGCGCGTGCTCGCGAAGGTCGGCAGCCCGTACATCGCGAACTACATCGACCTCAACGAAGATCGCGGCGTTCACTACCTCGTGCTCGAGCTCGTCGCGGGCGGCAGCGTCGGTGCAGCGCTCAAGCGCATGCGCAAGCTGCCGGAGAAGCTCTCGCTCGAGATCATCGCCGATACCTGCCGCGCTCTCGCAGAACCACACCGGCTCGGCATCGTGCATCGCGATCTCAAGCCCGACAACATGATGTTTGTCCGCGCCGGTCTCGAGCTCGAGGCAGCGCCCCTCGGCCAGATCGTCAAGCTTGGCGACTTCGGCATCGCGCGGATTGCCGAGGAGGTCGCGGGCGCGGCCGCCCAGCAGGGGATGACGCGCGAAGGCACCGTGCTCGGCACGCCCGAGTACATGGCCCCCGAACAGTGTCAGGGCGCGCAGGTCACGCCCGCCACCGACGTCTACGCACTCGGCTGCTGCATGTTCACGCTGATCTCCGGCCGCCCGCCGTTCCCCGCGATCGCGGACAACCCGATGGCGGTGATCCTCCAGCAGCTACGCGAGCCACCTCCGCGCCTCGACACGATCGCCCCCGACGCGAGCCCGACCGTCGCGAACCTCGTCGCGCGCTGCCTCGAAAAAGATCCACGCAGCCGTCCCGCCGACGCCGCGGAGGTCCTCGCCGAGATCGAGCAGATGTGCGATGGCGTCGCGGCCCTCATCACCGCGCACCCCGCGCCGCCGGTCAAGAACGAGAAACGGATCGTCTCCTACTCGTTCGAGTGGGAGCTCCAGTCCTCTCCCGACGCGCTCTGGCCCTTCGTTTCGAACACCGAGAAGATGAACCGCGCGACCGGCCTTCCGCCCGTGCGCTTCGAGATCGAGTCGATCCGCAACGACGCGAAGATCCCGACCCAGGCAAACACCACGGGCCACCAGCGCGTCGCCGGCATCGAGATGAAGTGGAAGGAGCATCCGTTCGAGTGGATCGAGGGGAGCCGTCACGTTGTCCTCCGCGTGTTCTCCGGAGGCCTCCTCCGCTGGTACGTCGCCGAGGTCTCGCTCGAGCGCATGGCGGGCGGCGGTACGAAGCTCCGCAACACGATCCGCATGGAGCCGCGCGGCTGGTTTGCACGCCTCCTCTCGAAGTACGAGATCGGGATCAAGTACAAGCGCAACCTCGAGAGGGTCTACCGCCGCATCGATCGGATCCTCGCGTCGGGTCCAAGCGCCGACATCGATCCGATCGATCCCGACGTCAACCTGAGTGCCGCCACGCGCGAACGCATCGAGCGCGCCGGCAATCAGCTCACCATGGCCGGTGTCGAGCCTGCTGCCGCCGACGCCCTCGTTGCCTACCTCGGTCGCGCCTCCGACCAGGACGTCGCGCGCATCCGTCCTCTCGAGCTCGCCGCCAAGTTCGGTGTGCCCGACGAAGCGATGATCGATGCCGCTCTCCACGCCGCGAAGCTCGGCATCCTCGACATGGTGTGGGACGTCATCTGCCCGTCCTGCAAGATCCCATCATCCGTCGTCGAGTCGCTCGCCAAGATCGAAGAACACGCGCGCTGCAAGACCTGCAACATCGGCTTCGACGTCGACTTCTCGCGCGCGATCGAGCTCGCGTTCCGCGCGGCCCCCGACCTCCGCGACGTCGAAACCCGCACCTTTTGTATCGGTGGCCCCGCACACTTCCCCCACGTCGCCGCCCAGGTCCGCCTCGCCCCGGGCGAGCGCTTCGCGCTCCAGCTCTCGCTCCCCGCCGGCTACTACGTTCTTCGCAGTCCCCAGCTGACCCGCAGCTACGAGGTCCGTGTCACCGGCCAGGGCGGGGTGCGCCGCTCCGACATCACTCTCGGCGTCCCCTCCGAGGTCCTGATGATGACCGCGGGCGACCAGCTCATCACGCTCCTCAACCCCGACAACCGCGAGGTCGTGATCCGCGTCGAACGCGCCGGAGACCGCGCCTTCGCGCTCACCGCAGCACGCGTGATG
>JANOPP010000567.1:0-6016 GCA_031421915.1 Myxococcales bacterium
CCGCGCTGATTCCGTGACGAAAGCGACCCGCTCGCCGCATTAAGCCGGTGTGAGCAACCAAGACAAGGTCGAAGGTCTCGACACGTGCATGCGCGACGCTGCGGACCGCGCTGCCCTCATCATGATCCTCGACATGACGTAGGCGACCATGTCCCGGGTTGTCTTGGTCGTCGTCCTGGCACTCAGCGCCGGCTGCACGACGCCGATGACAATGACGCCGCCGCCCCTACGGCCGCCGGAGTCGTCGGAGCCGCGCGGTCACGTCTACGCTGATCTCAACGGAGACCGCATTCGGCAGGCCGACGAGCCTGGCGTCCCCGGCGTACTCGTCGCCGTGAGCCGCGATCGCTACGTTCGCACCGACGTCGACGGGACATTCGCGATCGCGAATCTTGCTCCGATCGTTTGGGCGCGCGTTCCGGACGGCTTTCGTCCCGGGCCCGCGTGGACCACCACCACCGCATCCGGCACTGACATCGCCATCCCGCTTGTCACGCTGACCGACGAGGAACTCGTCGCACCGCTGGCGTTTGTGGTCGCCGCAGACAGCCACACAACGACGGCCTCCGGGCCATGGGATGGTGGTGATTTGCGTGCGGCCGTCGATCAAGCCATCGACCTACCGACGCGTCCCCGCTTCTTCACGATCGTGGGCGACATCACGCAGGGCGCGACGGCGAGTGACTTCGCGCGCGTCGACTCAGCACTTCAGGGCCTCCCAGTTCCGTGGATTCCGGTCCCAGGCGGCCACGACTGGTACGACGGCGGCGTCGAGTGGCGTGCGCGCTGGGGCCCAGACAGCTACAGCTTCGACGTCGGGAACCTGCACGTTGTTGTGTGGAACACCGCGATGTCGAAGACCGACCAGCTCCAGTTCTTCGCGAACGAGCTCGCACACGTCGATCCACAGATGATCGTGATCGCACTGGGCCACAACTCGCCGTCGACCGAGGTTGCCAACGGGCTCACTGCACTCGGCGTCGACTACCTGTTCACCGGCCACTGGCACGCGAACCGAAGAGTCGAGCGCAGCGGCCTCGTGGAGTGGGGCACGCAGAACCTCGTGATGGGTACGATCGATCAGTCGCCGTCAGGGTATCGCGTCATCACCTTCGCGGGCGATGTGCCGATTGTCGAGCATCGCGCTCGGCTCGTGTCACCGCACCTCGCGATCACGTCGCCACATGCCGGTAGCTGCACCGCACCCAACGACTTCGACCTTCTGGTATCAGCCGCGTTCAGCGCCACGCGGCCGGAGGTCACCGCCCGGATCGATTGCGGCCAGGAACTCCAGCTGACTGCGCGCGGGTTCGGAGGCTGGAGCTTCGTGGCAAGGATCGCAGCACTCACCGCTGGGCCGCATCGGGTTGACATACGGGCGACGACGCCGCGCGGCCCGCCGCGGCAGCTGCGCACGGGATTCGACGTGTGCACGCGCGAGGGTGCCGTCCCCTCGAGCGGCGAGTGGCTGCAAACAGGGGGCGGACCGGAGCACACGGGCATCACCACGGTGCAGATCGTGCCGCCGCTGCAACAGGTGTGGGCAACCTCGGTCGGTGGCAACGTCCTCCTGGGCACACCGATCGTTGCTGGCGGGATCGTGATCGTGTCGCTGTGGGATCTCGGCGCCGGCAACCGCGGGGGACTGGTCGGGCTGGAACTCGCGACGGGGCGAGAGCTCTGGCGGTATGGAACCGAGTATCAGGTGCGATCCGCGCCGTCAGTAGACGGCGAGACAGTGGTTGTCGCGCTCGCGAACGGCGATGTTCGCGCGCTCCGGCTGGCAACCGGGTCGCGCATCTGGTCGCACGACGCCGCAGCCGGCCTCGATAGCCTCGCGTCGTCGCTGTGGAACGCACCGGCGATCGCGAACGGCTTCGTTTACGTCTCGGTGCAAGGACGCATCAGTGCGCTCGACCTCGGGACTGGCCAACCACGCTGGAGTCACGACACGGCAAGCGCGGAGCCGTGGCTCGGCACGCTCGCCTCCGTCACGATCAGCGACGGAATCGCGATCGCGACGTATGGCCGCGACGATGGCATGACCGCGTGGAATGCGGTGACCGGCACGAAGTTGTGGGAGGACCGCACCTCCGCGGCGACCGCCATCAACGCAACACCTGTCGTGAACGACGGAGTCCTTTACTCGATCAACTCCTCGGGTCGCGTCACGGCGTACGACCTAGCGACCGGCATCGTGCGCTGGACGCGCATCGTCACGCCGGGCAGCAGCGAGTGGATGTACTCGGTGACCGCCGCTCCGGTGCTCGCGAACGGCCGTCTGTTCGTCCCGACGCAGTGGCGCGATCTCGTTGCGCTCGACGCAGCGACCGGCAACGAAATTTGGCGCAGGCCGACGTCCGGCGGCCCGCTCAACTTCACGCACTATCGCGCTGCAGAGCCGGGCTACGCGGCGAGCCCCGTGATGACCGGCGAGATCCTGTGGGTGCCGCGGCCGGACGGAACGCTCGTAGCGCTCTCCCCCGAGGACGGTCGCGAGCTGTGGTCGACGCGACTCGGCGCGCCGGTCGTCAGCGCACCGGCACCTGCGGGCGACTACCTGATTGTCGCGACGTACGATGGAACCGTGCGGGCGCTGCTTCCGAGCGCAAGCGAACGGAGACCGGCCGAACCGATCGAGGAATGTCCGCCGATCATCGAGCACGATGTGGATCCGCCGACCCCAGCCACACCCGCGGTGGGCTGCTGCCAGACAGGGGATCGATCCACCGTGGTCTGCGCGCTGCTTGTCCTCGGCCTCGTGACGCGCCGCCGATCGAAGTGCGCGTGAGCAGTCACACCGCGACGTGCCACTTGCGAGCCAGTCGCCGAGCGTATGCCGCAGTCTACTGCGCACAGACGTCCACGATCGGCTGTTCTGCGTCCGGACGGCTCGCTTCAGCGTGGGACCGAGCGGAAACCGGTGCGGTTGAACCCGACGAGGTACTCACCCGGTAGGACCGCAAACACGTAGCCCGCCTGATCCCCGACATCGACCGCGGAAACGGGCCCGCCATCAGGCGCGTGATACAGACTTCCATCCCCGACACTCCAATACGTCTCGCCGTTCGCGCGGACGATATAGCGCGGCAAACTCCCAGTGGTCTGACGCTGCGCGAGCACCTCGTAGCTAGCGTTAAGCGCGAACCGGCCAACCTCCTCCGTCCAGGTGCCGTCCCCATTCGAGTGCGCGGTCCCGACGTAGATCACATCGTCGATCGAGGTGATGGTGCCCGCGTACACAGGCAAGCGCTCGATGGTTCCACCCCCGATCGGAACACGGACAACCGACTGCGCGTCGATCCACCATAGGTGGCCTGCCGCGTAGGTCAGCTGGTCCATCCCCAACGCTGGTTCGGACGTGACTACGGGGACGGCGTCGGTTCCATCTCCAGTGCGGCTTGCGCGGCGGATTGTGTATCCCCGGAAAGGCTCCGCGGCGTCGCCCCAATAGACGTGCGTTGCGTCGATCGCAGGGCCTACTGTCATGGGGCGCGGAATGGACATGTTCGAGTCCCCGCTCCCACCGAGTCGTCGCAGATACATCTGACCGTAGTCGGCGCCTGTGACGAGAAACAACTCGCTCTCTGTACCGACGATCGTCCGAGCGCCAACTCCTCCATCGATCCACGTCCAAGCCTTGTTCAGCTCTCGTTGCGCGTAGGTCAAGCCCGGTCCCACTGTCGGGCACCCGAACTCCAGGCTGCACAAGAACTCGCCGTGGCTCCAGATGACTCTCTGCTCTCCGACGATCACACGATTCACTTGCCGGTCGGGCGCGAGTTCCGGAACGGCGTCGGTTGTGGGCGGTGCGTCCGGCAGTTCACGAGCTGGAACGGAGCATCCAACCAGCGCGAGGATCACAAAAAGGCGCACAGCCGCACTCTAGCTGTTCTGCGGGTCGGTTGGGACCTGGTATTGCGGGCTGGCTTCGAGGTCGGTGCCACTATGATGCCGCCTCGCGCGTGTACGCAGCAAACTGCGCAACAGGTCGCTACCCGCATCAGCCTCCGAGAAGAAGAACGCTCGTCGCGATACGAACTCGAGCGCGATGCTTCTCACTACGTAATGCGACCTACGCCCCGTGGCACTTCTTCCACTTCTGCCCGCTTCCGCACGTGCAGGGATCGTTGCGACCGACCTTGGTCGATGCGCGGACGGGCTGATTCACCGATGCCGTCGGCGACTGCTCAAGAGTGACGGACATACCTGCCATCAGGCCCGTGTCGGTTGGGCGAAACGTCGGCATCAAGGCGTAGCCAGGTTCTAGGCTCTTCAATATCTCGTGCGTAATCTGGCGAACTGCCGCTAGCTCGGCGGCTCGGATCGGCCCCCATCCGGCAGTGCCGTCTTGCTCCCACCCAAGCGAGTTGTTGCGAGATAGGTCCGCGTAGCTCGCGGTGAGCTGTGGAGCAACGTGGGCGCCGCCGTCTTGGTTCGAGATCCAGAGGACGATGTCTTTTCGCGAAATCTGCCGGCCTTGGTTATCGACGAACACAGGGTTCCGCCACCAGGCATCGAAGGCGACCAGTTGTGCGCAAGCCGGGGGAGGAACATCGTCGAGAAACGCCTGATAACGTGAACCATGTGTCTTGCTCATTACCTGCACGACCAGACCACCGTGCGTGGCGACGGAGCCGTCCTTTGCCGGCATCGAGCTGTCCCAAAACTGGTTCTTCAGGTTGAGTTGCCCGAGCAGCGAAGCCGAAGCTGGCGTGTCGTGGAGAAGGACTCGCAGGGCTTGCGCAAGCCGCTTGCCTTCCGATTCGATACCGTCATCGAACGCCTTCGCTGAAAGCTTCAAGAAGCTTAGCTGCTCGTTGAGATGCTGCTGTAGCTCTACCTGTGACTGCTGGTGCGCCATGAAACGCGCCTTTCACGTTCCGCCAACGACCTCCGACACTGCGAGCAAAGAAGCGGCTCTGCGTGTCGCGACCGATACGATCCGATACCACATCGCGGGACACCCTCAAACGACGAAAGAGGAACGACCTGCCCTGACTCGCTGCCGGCATTCGCTCAGTGAGCAATTGATTGGCTACTGCAGCTTGTTGATCAAGTGGGCCGCGATCTGCACAGTGACATGATGCTTCGCTTCATCGTTGTGGTGGTCGTGTTGACGGCTGGTGGATGCGGAGAGAAAAAGCCGAAGTGCATCGAGGGGCAGAGCAGCGCATGCGCGTGTCCTTCTGGAGGAACCGGCGCACAGGTCTGTACTGCGAACGGAGCATTCGGACCATGCTCGTGCGCGCCCGCTGGTAAACAGCCAGGCAGCGCCGATATCAAACCGTGTTCCGTCTCAGCACTAGACTGCGCCGGATTTTCTTCCCAGGGACTATCCGGCTGGCAACTGCACAAGCTGGTGTTCGACGCGCGCAACGCCAAGCGCTTCGACGAAGCGATCTGCTTGGCCCAGAACTCGATCAACGCAGCAGACAAGGTTCTCGCGGGCGCCAGCCACTACGAAGCGAGCTACGCATGGGAGGGCCTAGGTTGTCGCGAGAATGCCGTTGCTGCGATCGAAGAAGCAGTCCGCGTGCGGCCGAGCGACAAGAACGGATGGAAAGAGACATGCGTACGCTGCGGCGAACTCAAAGCCAGTTGCGGGCCGTGCGACGCGCCAAAGACTGAGCGGATCGCGTGCCCAGAGACCAGCAGCCTCGTCTCGAATGTAGGACCGGCAATGCTCGCGCAGGCTCCGAGCGATGCCACATGGACAACCCCGAGCGTTGAACTGTGTGTCCCCATCGGACTTCCGCAGAATGGCTGGTACGTCGTGGCGCGCGTCGTCCAGGAAGTCCCTGACCGTGATTTTCAGTTCCACCTCGCACTCGACGCCGCGACGTCGAAGGTTCTTGCGATGAGCGAAGGTGGCCAGCGGTCCATCCGGGAGATGTGTGAACTCAAGGTCCTCGCCGTCAAAGACCATGCAGGCGGTCCCAGCTCTGTCGTGCTCGACGAGGACTGCATGGACAAGATGGAAAAGGCGTCCAAGTCCAAGCTAACAGTTACGATC
>JANOPP010000568.1:0-66189 GCA_031421915.1 Myxococcales bacterium
CGAGGAAGTAGCGATCGTGGGTCACGACGATCAAGGCACCGGGCCACGCCGCGAGCCGGCTCTCGAGCCACTCGACGGTCGGCGTGTCGAGGTGGTTCGTGGGCTCGTCGAGCACCAGCACCTCCGCCGTTCCGAGGAGGGCGTGACCGAGCGCGACGCGCCGCCGCTCGCCGTTCGACAGGTGACCGATCAGCTTGTCCATCGGCGGCAGCTGGAGCGCCGCGGAGATCGTGGCGATCTGGTGATCGGCGACACCTTCGCGCGCGAGCGACGACATCACGGTCGCATCGGGGACGAGCCTGGGCTCCTGCGCGACGTACTCGAGCGCGAGGTCGCGCCGCCACGTGATCAGACCCTCGTCGGGAACCAGCGCAGGATCGTCGCCGCCCATGGCGCGCTGGATCAGCATCTTGAGCAGCGTCGACTTGCCCGCGCCATTCGCGCCGATCATCCCGACCCGATCACGCTCGTGCAGCGCGAACGACGCGCCCGCCAGAACACGGCGGGTTCCGTATCGCTTCTCGAGGCCCTGGACCGTGAGGAGTGCGCTCACGACATCAAGACAGACGCGCGAGATCGGTCTGCACGAGCAGGTAGGTCAAGCGGAGCAAGTTGAGACGCGCCTCGGGTGACCGCACCTTTGCCGACAGGTCACCGAGCCGGGTGCGACCGTCGAGCAAGCTGTAGACACGAAGCAGCGCATCGCCGAGGCCGAACTGGCCGAGCTCGCCCTCCTGAGTGGTCGGCTCCGCGACGATGAACGCGACCTTGTTCGCTTCGAGCCACTCCTCGATGAGCGACTCGGAGAGCTGCGCCGCGCCGGCACCGATCACGCGGAAGGCGTCGAGGTGGAGCGAGCGTGCCTTCCACGGATTGGGGTGCCGCGGCGTCCACGTGTAGCGGCCCTTCGGCCACGAGAACGTCTCCATCAGCTTCGCCGCGACTTGCTTGGCGAGGAGGCGGTACGCCTCGAGCGGATCGAGGATGTCGAGCCCGACGAGCGTATCGGCGAGCCGTCCACCGAAGTGATGCATCACCGAAAGCGCGCGCTGCAGCGATGCCTCGTTGAGCGCGCCCTGCGCGATCAGGAACCGGCCGAGTCGCTCGCCCTCGACATTCGAGTGCACGAACTGCGGCTGGCCATCGGTCAGGTACGCCTCCTTGAGCATCCCGGCGCGGCCCTCGATCGCAAGCATCCCCGTGCCCTTGGTCTTCGCGAGCCGGTAGACGACGCGCATCACCGGGTGCTCGCGCAGATCGCCGACCTCGCGCGGTCCCGACGGTGCCTCGACCTCGTCGCGCTCGATGTCGTCCTCGCCGACGGTGATCGTGCCACTCGATCGCTCGTTGCCGACCTCGCCGTCGGGGATCGCATCGCCCGCGATGTACGCCGCGCGGGCGCGCGCTGCCTCGGCCTCCGCGCGCGCGATCGACATCCGCGTCAGCGGTCCGGACAAGCCCTCGTCCGACGTCGGCGCCGGGACGCCCTCGGTCGAGCCGGGCTCGAGGTCCGCCGTGGGTGCGTTGATCACGCGGCCTAGCAGCGCCGCGAGATCGCGCGACGTGACGCGCGTCGACTTGCGAATCCACTCGTCGAGGGCGTCGCGGAACTGCGCCGCACTCTGCCAACGATCCTCGGGCCGGCGCTGGAGCGCGCGGACGGTGAGCACGCGGAGCTCGACCGGGAACTCGGCCGCGTACTTGTGGAGCCGATCGAGTCGCGCATCGCGGACCATCAGCAGGATGTCGAGGTCGTTCGTCGACGTGAACAACCGGCGCGCCATCACCATCTCGGCGAGCAGGATGCCGACCGAGAACAGATCGGCGCGCGGATCGATTTCGCCGCCGGAGACCTGCTCCGGCGACATGTAGCCGTACTTGCCCTTGAGCGTGCCCGCCTCGGTCTTGTGGCGGCGCTCGGCGGCACGCGCGATGCCGAAGTCCGTCAGCTTGACGTCGCCGCGCCAGGACAGCAGCACGTTGCCCGGCGAGATATCGCGATGGACGATCCCGAGCGGTCGGCCATCGACCGCGACCGCGTTGTGCGCGTAGTCGAGCGCGTCGAGGACATCGCGGGCGATCAGCGCGCACAGATCGGGCGGCAGCCGGATCTGGACACGCGCACACTCGCGGAGCAGCGCGAGCACGTCGAGGCCGTCGACAAACTGCATCGCGATGTACGGCGTGTCGGCATCGGTGCCGAGCTCGTAGACTTGAACGATGTGGCTGTGATCGAGCTGGGCGGTGATCCGCGCCTCGTCGATGAACATCTCCACGAACGACCGATCGACCGCGAGGTGCGGGAGGATCTTCTTGATCGCGACCACCTTCTCGAACCCGTGGTCGCCCTGCAGCGTCGCCTTGAACAACTCGGCCATGCCGCCAACGGCGAGGCGATCGATGATCTGATACCTCCCGATCGACTTGGGTGTTGGCCCCGTCACTGGAGTGCCAGTTTGTCAGGTTTTCCGTCGACGCGCTGGCCGCTCTGGCGCTGACCTACCCATGAACAACGGATCTCCGCGGCCTTGCGTACGCCGAGCGCGGTGGCACGGCGCGTGATGAAGCATCGAGCGAGGTCAGCATGCTGCGAATCACGCTTCACACGCTCGCTGCTGGCTTTGTCCGTCGGACCTGGCTTGTCACCGTGATCACGGTCGTCGTCTGCGCGAGCTTTGCCGCGCACGCCGTCGCCGCGCTCGTGGAGGCCGATCATCTGGCGCCTACCCCGCAGGGTCTCCCCCTCCCCCGCGTGGCGCCGACGATCGCACCTCCACGTGCAGCACCCGACGGGGCCGCACTCGTCGAGCGGAACATGTTCTGCTCGACCTGCGGCCCCGTCATCACGCCAGGTCCGACGGACGCTCCCGTCTCCAACCGTGCTGCCGTGCTGCTCGCCACCGATCTCGGTGTCGGCCCGAGCGACGCACGCGCCACGCTCCGCGTCCTCGAGACCGAGGCGCAGGGTAGCTGGGGACTCGGCGAGCGCGTCCCCGGCGTCGGCACGATCTCGCGGATCGGCGGCGTCTCGGTCGACCTCGTCGACGGTGCGGGCAAGACGACTCGCATCTCGCTCCTCGACGGCACCCCTCCAAAGGTTGCTCCTGGCGGTGATGGCTCCGGCTCGGGTCGATCTGATTCGGCGTCGCCTCCCGCCGACCCCTACGCGGATCGGATCAAGAAGATCGATGACCACACGTTCGAGGTCGACCGCAACTTCGTCCGCGAGCTGGTCTCCGGCGCGTCCAAGCCCGGCAACGTCCGGATGATCCCGATCGTCAAGGACGGCGAGGTCCAGGGCGTTCGCCTTGCGTCGGTGCGCGCCGGCTCGATCCCCGCCGCGATCAACCTCAAGAGCGGCGACGTCCTCAACGCGATCGACGGCGACCCGATCAAGAGCGCCCAGCAGCTCCTCGACCTCTACGCCAAGCTCGATCAGCTCTCGAGCGTCGAGCTCCAGGGGCTGCGCGCCGGCAAGCCGCTCGCGATCTCGCTGCGCCTCCGGTAGCGGGCCGGAAATCTAGCGCGGCGGAATCTTCGCGCCCGGCCGGGCGTTCGACGAGAATCGGCCGATGCCCGGCGACGACGCCACCAGCACGCCCAGCGCGGGTGCGACGGGCACGCCGTCCTCCGCGCCGGCCGCGCCATCGTCTGCGCACGCCGCGCCGACTGCCACGCCCGCGCCCGCTCCTCCGCTCCCGCGATCCCGCGTGTCGGGCGCCGTGGCGGTCGCGGCCGGCATCTTTCTGTCGCGCATCACGGGTCTGCTCCGCGAGCGCGCGATCTCGCACTACCTCGGGCAGTCGGCGGCGGCTGGCGCCTTCCGCGCGGCGCTGCGGATCCCGAACCTCCTGCAGAACCTGCTCGGCGAGGGCGTGCTGTCGGCGTCGTTCATCCCGGTCTACTCGCGGCTCAACGCCGAGGGTCGTCACGCGGAGGCCTCGCGCGTCGCCCGGGCGGTCGGCACGCTCCTCGCGCTCGTCGCGAGTGCAATCGCGCTCGCCGGCGTGCTTGCCGCCGACCCGCTCGTCAGCCTGCTCGCACCCGGCTTTGACGAATCGACACGCGCGCTGACGGTGCAGCTCGTCCGGATCCTGTTCCCGGGAGTCGCGCTGCTCGTGATGAGCGCGTGGTGCCTCGGCGTCCTCAACAGCCACCGCCGGTTCTTCCTGCCCTACGCGGCGCCGGTGCTATGGAGCGCGGTGCTGATCGCGACGGCGATCATCGCGGGCCGCCGGTTCGCAGGTCACGACGACGACATCGTGCTGTGGCTCGCCGTCGGTGCGGTGATCGGGTCGGCTGCGCAGTTCCTCGTCCAGGTGCCGTCCGTGATCCGCCTCCTGCGCAGCGCGCGGCCCTCGCTCGCCGTCCGCGACGACGGAGTGCGCGCGACCCTGCGTGCGTTCGTACCTGTCGTGATCGGCCGCGGCTCGGTCCAGATCTCCGGATACATCGATCAGGTGCTCGCGAGCTTTCTTGGTGCCGGCATCGTGGCGGCGATGTTCAACGCGCAGGTCTTGTACATGCTGCCGGTCAGCCTGTTCGGCATGGCCGTGTCCGCGGCCGAGCTCCCCGAGATGGCGAGCGCGACCGGTGGTGACGAAGCGCGCGCGCAGCACCTGCAGACGCGCCTCACGAGCTCGTTGCGGCGGGTCGCGTTCCTCGTCGTGCCGTCGGCGATCGCATTCGTGGCGATCGGTGGCTCGATCGTCGCGCTGTTGTTCGAGACCGGCCGCTTCGGTGCACGCGATACCGAGATCGTGTGGATCATCCTCGCCGGTTCCGCGATCGGGCTCGTCCCCAGTACGCAAGGTCGGCTCCTGTCGTCGGCGTTCTACGCCCTCGGTGAACCGAAGCCGCCGCTCCACGCCGCGCTCGTTCGCGTCGCGATCAACGCGGGCCTCGGCTACGCGTTCACATTGCCGGTGCGCGAGGCGCTCGGCTATTCGATCGCGTGGGGTGCGTTCGCGCTGACCGCGGCGTCGAGCCTCGCCGGCTGGATCGAGTTCGCCTTGCTCCGCTACTGGCTCGGTCGCCGCATCGGCACGGTCCCGATGCCGTTCCGCCTGATCCTCGGTGCGACGCTCGCCGGACTCGTCGCCGGTGCCGCGAGCTACGGAGTCGCCTGGCTGGCGCTCGATCTCGGTGCGCGCGGCTGGCAGGCAGCGCTCGTCGCGATTCCCGTGTTCGGCGCGATCTACCTTGGCGCGATGGCGGCGGCGAAGGTCCCCGAGGCTTCGGGGTTCGTTCGCCGGGTCCTGCGCCGGCGCTGATCAGCGCCGACGAGGACGCGCCGCGTCGCGCTCGAGCCGCGAGACACGCCCCGGAAGATCGGCGTACTTGTCGTCGACCGCAGAGATCTGTGTAGACATCGATTCGAGGATTGCCCGGGTGTGCCGCGCAAGCTCGCCATAGAGCCCGTCGATCCGCGTGGAGAGCTCGCGAAAACCGAGGTCGACCCGGGTCTCGAGAGCGCTGGTGCGAGCGGCCAGTGCGCCACCCCAGATCTCGAGATCCGCCTTCGTCGCGTAGTTCGCGAGCTTCGCGTCGAGCTTCGCGTCGAGCTTCTCTTCGAGCTTCTGTTCGAGCTTCTGTTCGAGCTTCGCTTCGAGCTTCGCTTCGAGCCTGATTTCGGAGGCCTGGAGCTCCTCGAGGAGCTCGCCACGGGTGACTGGTTTCGACATGTCGGATCGCTTGGCCATGATTCTAGTCCCTCGCTTGCGGGAGCGAGAGAGCAGAATGCATGCCGCCTGGAGCTCGCTTCGATCTGGTCGAAATCTTACGAGTCGGAGATGCCGTCGTGGCCGGTGTCCGACCGGCGGCGACCGCTGTTGCCAGCCGAACGCGTGCTATCAATCGCGCAGTGCGAGCCCTGGCCGTGATCACTCTCCTCGCCGCGTGCGGCGACGATGGCCTCGATCCGGATAGCTGCAAGCCCGACGGGTTCAGCGACGGACTGGCGGCGCTGAACGGCGAACAGCTCGGGCCCTGGGTCCGCGCCGCGCAGGTCCCCGCAGGCACGCAGCACGCGCTCGTGTTCGACGAGGTCGCGGGCACCTGCGGCGAGGTCGTGCCGACCGGGAAGCACCTCGTGATCCTCACGTGCGAGCCGCTCGAGGAGAAGAACTACCGGATGGTCGCCGAGCGCGTGTTCCGCTGTCCAGGTAACGAGGCGTTCGCGGTGATCGAGCGCGATGGCGCGATCGATGTCGCGAAGTCGATCGACGGCACGCTTCGGATCGACACCGCCGAGGGCTGCATCCGCGGCTCGTACACGATCATGATGTCGTCGCTCGACGAGATCGAAGGATCGTTCGACGCCGTGGCCTGCGGGAACTAGATCGACGGGAACTAACCGATCCAGTGCCAGCGGACGAACGTACGCTTGCCGAGCCGGAGCTCGGTGGTGCCGTCGAACACGACGACGCGCGCCGGCGCGCCGCGCTCGAAGGTGCCGTTGGTGCTCGCGGTGTCGACGAGTAGCAGGCGGTTATCGACCTTGATCAGGAGCGCGTGGACGCGCGACAGCGAGTGATCCTCGTGCGCTGCCTCGGTCGCGTCGCAGCGGCTGTAGCGGCCGAGGAGGATGCCGTCCTCGAGCGCCTTGTTCCCGATCGTAAGCGTGAGCTGGCGCGTCGGCGTGTGGAGCTCGAGCATCCCGGCCGCGTCGCCAACGGCGAGGCGCATGCCGGTGTCGCGCGGACCGCCGGTCCGGGTGATGTACGTCTCGCGCGCGTTCATGCGCGGCATGCGGATCTTGGGAAGCGAGCCCTGCGGCGCGTTCTCGAGCTCGTCGAGGTAGACCCGCTCGGGCAGCATCTGCCACGCATCGCTGCCCGACGCCGGCCAGTCCGTCGGATCACCGAGCGGCAGGACGAACATCGCGTAGCCGGCGCAGTAGAAGATCGCCGGGCCGTCGGCGACCAACCCGCGCATCGGCTTGCCGTCCTCGTCGACGATCGGCGTGCCCGTGCGAAGGTCGAGGACGCGATAGCGAACGGTTGACGAGCCACGTGCCCAGCTGGTGACGGGATCGAGCACGATCGCGAGCTGGCGGAGCGAGAGCTCCTCGCGATGCGAGAGATAGAGATCGCAGCGATCGTGGCGACCGACGATCGCGGCGACCGGGCGCTGCACGCGCGCACACAGCTTGACGATGCCGGCCGGGATCCCAGTCGCTTGATCGACGGCGACCACCGCGATGCCCGGCTCGTCGAACGCACGGCAGCTATCGGCGAACCGCGGATACGCGGCAACGAACAGGTCCCGAGCAGAGTACGCGCGGTGCGGCCGGGATTCACTCCCGGCCCCGGGGCGGACCGCGGGGCGCATCATTGTCTGTGCGTTCGCGGCGTTGCCCCGGACCTGGCCGCCCCACAGGCTGATGCCCAGGGTCGTGCGCATGCCGTTGCCGCTCATGGATCCAACCTAGCAAACTTCGTGATCACTACGTGATCGGAATGCTATCGGGGTTGCAGATCCGCAAGGCAAAGACCCCCTCAGCTACCCCAGATCACGGTCACACGTCGGTGCCCGTCAGGCCCGGGCTCACCACGGTGCAGGCTTGTAATCCTTGAGGAAGAGGCCCCACAGGTGGGTGCCCGAGTTGATCCCGTCGAACACGGGATCGACGATCCGGGCCGCCCCATCGACGATGTCCAGCGGGGGGTGGAAGCCGTGGACCTTGGTCTTGCGCTCCGCATGGGCGATCGGGTCCTCGTCCGTGACCCAGCCGGTGTCGACGCTGTTCATGTGGATGCCGTCGCGCACGTACTCGATCGCGCTGGTCCGGGTCATCATGTTGAGCGCGGCCTTGGCCATGTTCGTGTGCGGGTGCTTGTCGGTCTTCCACCGGCGGTAGAACTGCCCCTCCATCGCCGACACGTTGACGACGTGAGCATCGTTGGTCGGGACCTTCGCGAGCAGGGGACGGAGCCGCGCATTGAGCACGAACGGCGCGACCGCGTTGACGAGGTGGACCTCGAGGAGCTCGGCGGTCGGCACGTCGGCGAGCGTCATCCGCCAGCTATTGGTGTCGCGGAGATCGACCTGCTGCAGATCCTGATCGAGGCGACCCTCGGGATACAGGTGATCACCTCGATCGAGATCCTCGGCGAGCAGCGGCACCTGGGAGAGCACCGCGGACTTCCACAGGCCGGTCGCATGGATCTCGCTCCCCGCGCTGCGCACGAGCCCCTCACCGAGCGACCGATTGCGCTCGAGCATCGTCTGCTCTGCGGGTGGCAGCTGTGCGAACGACGCGGTCTCGTTCGTGATGACGTGATCGTACCAGCCCGACGGGCGACGCACCGTCTGGCACGCGTTGTTGATCAGCGCGTCGAGTCGCGGCAGCGTCGCGTTGAGGTGCTGGCAGAGCAGCTCGACGCTCGGCGTGTGGCGGAGGTCGATCCCGTAGATATGCAGGCGGGGCGTCCACTCGGAGGCATCGACCTCGCGCGCGAACCGTCGCGCGGCATCGCGCGGGAACCTGGTCGCGACGATCACCTCGGCGCCGGCGCGCAACAGGAACATCGCGGCCTGGTAGCCGATCTTGACGCGCGCTCCGGTCACGAACGCGACGCGGCCGCGGAGGTCGGCGGTCTGGTTCCGCTTCTGCCAGTTGAGCTCCGCGCACGGCGGACACAAGCCGTCGTAGAAGTGGTGGAGCTCGTGGAAGTCGAGCTTGCACACGTAACACATGCGCGCCGTCTCGACCCGCGCACCTTCTTCCCGGCGCGCCTCCGCGGCAGCCCACGGATCGACGAGCTCCCCAGCCTCGGGCTCGTCGCGGACGGGTGCGTCAAGCTGCATGTCCACCGGCTTGGGTAGCGGCGTGCGGAACACGGGCTCGCGGCGCAGCGTACGGATGCCAGTCTGCTCGAGGACCGCCTTGTCGGCGTCGCGGCGAGTGTTGACCTTCTGGCGGGCGAGGACCTTCGCGAGCTGCTTGCGCTTGTAGCGGTCCGGGCGCGAGACCTGCCCCGCTGCCGTCAGCAGCCGGATCCGGATCTCCTCGGGGAGGTCGGCGAGCTGACGCAGGTCCCCCCCGAGCAGTTCGAGCAGCTCGATGGCTTCACGGAGCTTGTGCTCGTCCACGGCGGCGTATATTGACCGGCCCCATGCTGATCGCCAAGCGCCTCAAAGCCAAAGCCATCTCCGCGTGGCTCGGTCCGACGGGAGAGGCCGCGCGACGCGCGGTCGCCCGGGTGAAAGAACGGATCTCCAAGGAGCCGCGGCGCCTCGAGTTCTACTTCGATATCGCCGACCCGTGGAGCTACCTGACCGCACAGGCGGTGAGCCGGCTCCTCGAGGCCTACCCGGTCGAGTTCGCGTTCCACACGATCACGCCACCCGCCTCCGACGTCGACCCGATGCCGCTGCTCCGCACCAAGTACGCGGTGCGCGATGCCCAGGCGCTCGCCTCGTACTGGGACATCGACTTCCCAGGCAAGAAGGAAGCTGACTCCGGGATGGTCCGCGACTTCGGGACTGCGATGATCACCGAGAGGCCCGCACGTGATCAGCTCGCCGCGGCGCTCGAGATGGGTCAGGCGCTGTGGACGATCGACCGCAAGCAGCTCGTCGCGCTGCTCGGCAAGTGGGGAACCCAGTCGCACGGCTCCGTCGCGCCGATCCTCAACTCGGCATACGCCGACCTCCGCAAGGACGGTCACTACCAGGGCGGGATGATCCAGTACGACGGCACCTGGTACTGGGGCGTCGATCGCCTGCCCTACCTCGAGGCCGCGCTCGCAGCGGATCTCGGCACCGATGTCGCGCACGTCGTGACGCCGCGCCCCGAGACCGATCGCGGGCCGCTCCTCCTCTCGGACAAGCCCCTGAGCTGCGAGATGTGGTTCTCGTTCCGCTCCCCGTACTCGTACCTCGCGCTCGAGCAGATCGCGGACATCCTCGCGCCCTACAAGGTCCCGCTCGTACTTCGCCAGATCGCGCCCATGGTGGCGCGCGGGATCCCGCTGCCGTCGGTGAAGCGCATGTACATCGTGCGCGATGCGAAGCGAGAGGCCGATCGCCTCGGCATCCCGTTCGGCGAGATCGTCGATCCGCTGGGTGCTGCGGTCGACAACTGCCTGTCCGTCGCACACTGGGCCAACCAGCGGAGCTCGACCGATGCCCTCGCGTTCGCGCGCTCCGCGATGCGCGGAATCTGGGCCGAGGCCCGCGATCCCGCGGAGTACGTCGATATGCGCCACCTCGTCGAGCGGGCGAATCTGCCGTGGGAAGAGGCGCGCGCGGCACTCGGCGATCCCGCCGCGGCCACTGCCGCTCGCGAGAACGCGACCGATCTCGACGGCGCCGGCCTGTGGGGCGTCCCGTCGTTCCGGATCGGTGACTTCGTCGCCTGGGGGCAGGATCGCCTGCCACTCCTGGCGGATCGCCTGCGACGTCATGCGCTTGCGACTCTGTGACGCGGTGATCCGTCCGGACGTGGCGTGCAGCCGCAAAATCACCTCGTGAGTCCCGACAAGCCCGTGTTATCACCGGATCTGATGAGCGATCAGGCACAACCTCCCCCGCCCACCTCGCCGGCTCCGGCGCCCAGCCTCGTGGACCCGGGCGTGCCGGCGGACCAGGGGCTCTCCAGCCTCGGTCTCGTGATGCAGCTCGCGGGCACGGTGTTCGCCGCGTACGCGTCGCTCGTCCTGTTCATCATGCTCTTCCTGCCGAGTGGCTTTGGTCGCGTCAGCAAGGGCTACATCCTGATCGTGCTCGCGCTGTGCGTCGCGCGCTCGGCGTTCCATCGCGCCGGCGGCACCGAGCTCCTCTACCCGAAGGCCTCGTTCGACGAGGTGAAGCCCGGTCCGTTCTCCGGCGTCAAGCGCTACGTCCTCGTCGCGTTCGCGCAGACCGCGATCCTGGCGGTCCTCCTCGCCGGGAAGTTCGGCGTTCCGTTCAAGTACACGCTCGGCATCAGCGCGGGCCTCGCGGCGTGGCCCGCGTTCCTCGCGATCATCTCGACGCTGCCGCGGTTCAAGCGGTTCAACAACGCCGAGCTCCCGGTCGCCGAGGACAAGGGCTTCGAGGCAGCCGCGATCCTGATGACGGTGCTCGGCACGTGCGGCGTGCTCGGCACCGGCGCGTTCCTCCTCGTGATGCTCGAGTCCGGTAGCCGGATCCTCTCGCAGGGCCCCGGCGTGCTGCTCCTCGTCGCCCTGGTGATGCTGCTGATCCGCTCGCTCTTCCATGTCCAGGCCGGTGTCTCCGGTCTGCGCGAGACCAACCTCGACCGCTCCGTCGAGCTCGCAAATCGCTACGCGAACTTCGGCGTGATCAGCTCGTTCTGCGCCGCGGGCGCGATGCTGATCGTGTCGATGATGGGCGCCGTCAACCTCGCCGTGATCGCGGTCGTCGCGGGTGTGTGTTGGATGCTGATGGCGTGGCCGATGATCATTCGCCGGTTCTTCAGCGAGCGGCAGTTCGCCGACCTGATGGCGGGCGACGGCACGCAGCTCCACCGCCGCGCGCCCGACGCGGGCCTCACCGGCCTCGGCTGGCTGCTCGTCGCCCACGGCTTCTTCGGCGCCACGATCCTGATCCCGCAGCTCGTCCTCGGCTCCGACTTCGGTGGTCGCTACACCGAGATGCTCTCGTTCATGGGCCCGTCGGGCGCGCGCTCGTTGTGGTGGAGCGTTGGCCTCACGACGTTCCAGCTGTGGGCCGGCTACGAGCTGATCCGTATGAGCCCGCACAGCCGCGTCATCGCGACCGTGTTCTCCGTCGTCGCCGGTGTGCTGACGCTCTACATCATGTGGCCGGTGCTCCAGGGCATGAAGCATCTCGGCCGGATGCTGTCTCCGGAGATGGTGATGATGATCGTGCCGCTCGCGATCCAGCTCGTGATTCCGGTCTCGACCCTGATCCTCGTCAACCGCAAGATCGCGCCGACCGCTCGCGCGCGGTTCAAGCCGCGTTCGCCCGACGCAACACCGACCGCGTGACACGCTTCCTCGCCACGTCCTTGATCGTCCTGGCCGCTTGTCAGGACAACGTGGCGACGCCGTTTCCTCCCGGGCTCGAGCCGCTCGACGACAACCAGGTACCGGATTCGTCAGAGGTGACCGAGGTCCTCCGGCACAAGACCGTCTCCGGCGGCCCGATCAACGTCCACGGTCGCGGCTACGTGCTGGTCGCGCCCGGTACCCTGTGGGCGCTGACGAAGCAACCCGAGGCGATGATCGCGCGGTGCTCGACGACCGAGCAGCGCGTGACCGTCGACACGGACGGCGCGTACGAGTTCAGCTTCCTGGTCCACTACACCGTGCGAGACATCCTCACGGTCGAGTGGGATGACCAGTGGCGCTACGGTGTGATCGAGGGGACGGTCGACGATCCCGAGCTCGGCATGATCCGTCACCAGAAGACGCAGGGCTCGGACTTCATCGACATCAGCGAGGGAACGATCCAGGTGCTCGCGACCGACGATCCCGACGTCAGCGAGCTGGCGTTCGTCGAGCACCTCGAGGCCGTGAGCGGCGGTGCGGACGATGTACTCGCAGGCATGCAGAACAACTACGACGCCCTCGTAGCGCTTGCTCACGGTGCAGCGATTCCGGCCTGCCGCTAGCCAATCCTGTTATCCTGTTCGTTGTGCCGGAGTCCTTCGGTCCGTACGTCGTGTACGAACAGCTCGGCATCGGCGGTATGGCCGAGGTCCATCGCGCCGAGCAGTCCGGCATCGAAGGCTTCCGCAAGGTCGTCGCGCTGAAGCGGATGCTCCCGCACCTCGCGCAGAACGCCGAGATGGTGCGGTCGTTCGTACGTGAAGCTCGGCTCGCCGCCTACCTCCGGCACGCGAACGTCGCGCAGACCTACGAGCTCGGGAAGGTCGGCGACACCTACTTCATCGCGATGGAGTTGATCGAGGGCAGGAACCTGCGCGAGATCCTCCGCCACTGCGCGCAGAACCGCACGATCATGCCGGTGGCGATCGCACTCAACGTCATCAACCAGATGTGCGACGCGCTCGACTACGCACACAACCTCGCCGATCACGACGGCCAGCCACTCGGCATCATCCACCGCGACGTCTCGCCATCGAACGTGATCGTGACCGAGGGCGGTATCGTCAAGCTGATCGACTTCGGGATCGCGAAGGCCGAGCTCAGCGGCACGCAGACGATGAGCGGCACGATCAAGGGCAAATTTGGCTACATGGCGCCCGAGTACATCGGCGGCACGCTCGACGCGCGCGCCGACCTGTTCGCACTCGGCGTGATCGCGCACGAGCTGCTCACGAACCGGCCGCTGTTCACGACGTCCGACGACATCGACACGCTGCACCGCGTGCGCTCGATGGAGATCGATCCGCCATCCCGGTCGAACCCGAAGGTCCCGCCCGAGATCGACGACATCGTGATGACCGCCCTCGCGCGCGATCCAGAGATGCGCTGGCAGCACGCGACGGCCCTGCGCGCCGCACTCACGACGATGACCAAGCGCCTCGGCCTCGAGGTCATGAGCACCCAGGTCGCGTTCTGGCTCGACAGCACGTTCTTCGACGCCGCGACCATGCCGTTCGAGAGCGCCTACCCGCACGACGAGAGCATCAGCATCTCGATCGAGGGACTGACGCAGATGACGGCGCAGCTGAAGGGCCCGTTCCCGACGCCTCCGCTCGACATCCCGGTCGGAACGCCCGCGCGCTCGATCACGGCCCAGAGGTCGATCCATCCGTCGAACCATGCGGCCAGCGAGATCACGAACAACGAGTACCGGGCCGCGGTCGAGCGGTACGAGCGCCACGACGCACTCGTACCGTCGGGGAGCTTCCTCGCCGACGAGGTCGTGCCGACGACGATTCGCTCCTCCACGCCGCGGATCGATGTGCCCCCCGCCATACGGCCGTCGGCTCCGAAGATCGACGTCCCCCGCCAGGTCGATACGTCGGCGGTGACCTCGCTCAATGACGCACTGCCCGCGGAGCCTCCACCGGGCAGCCGCCTCGTGGCCGTGGTATTGGTGCTCCTCGCGGCCGCTGTGGCTGCGACCGCCGTGTACTTCCTGCTGCCATTGCTGACATGAAGCGAAGCATTGCGCTGATCTCGACGGGCGGAACGATCGAGAAGACGTACGACGAGCTGTCGGGCGTGCTCGCGAATCACGTCTCCGTGCTCGACGTCATGCTCGTCTCGCTCGAGCTTCGCGGCATCGACGTCCGGCGCGTCCAGTTGATGAACAAGGACAGCCTCGACATGACGCCCGAGGACCACACGCTGATCGCCGAGACTGCGGGTCGCCTCGCCCGCGAGTCCTCCGGCGTCGTGGTCGTCCACGGCACCGATCGACTCGCGGTATCCGGCGATCGCGTCGTCGAGCTCGTCGGCACGCCGGCCACGCCGATCGTGTTCACCGGCGCGATGCGTCCCTACGAGCTGCGCTCGACCGATGCTCTCCAGAACCTGACCGAAGCCCTCCTCGCGGTGCAGCTCCTCGCGCCCGGCGTCTACGTCGCGATGCACAACCAGGTCCTCCAGTTCCCGGGCATCACCAAGGACAAGGTGCTCGGTACGTTCGTCAAGGAGCCCGGATGAAACCGGTGAGCGAGCTCGGGCCGCTGATGCCCGCGCTGCTCGACGCACTCACGGCTGCGGGCGTCGGCGTGATCGTGATCCTGGATCGCGGCCCCGAGCTCGAGCGCTACTACACGAACCAGCCCGCGGCCGCCCTCCTCGGCTACACCGTCGACGAGCTCCAGCAGATCCCGGTGCTCGAGTCGATCGTACCCGAGCAACGCGCGTTCGTCGGCCAGCTCCAGACCAGCTTCCGCGCCGGTCAGAGCGTCCCACCGGTCCTCGAGCTCATGGCGCTCCACAAGGATGGAACACGCATCGCGATGGAGTTCGCGCTCGGCCTGTTCCGCCTCGGCGACGGCATCGCGTACGTCTTCGCCCTGCGCGATCTCAACCAGCGTGCCCAGCTCTCGCTCCTCGAGGCCGATCGGATCGGCCTCGTCGGTGCTCTCGCCGCCGGCTTCGCGCACGAGATCAACAACCCGCTCACCTCGGTGCTGCTCAACCTGCGCTCCTTGCGCAAGCAGCTCGGCGCGATGCCGGACGCCGCGCTCGCCCAGGCCCTGCGTTGCGTCGACGACATCACGACCGGCGCCGAGCGGATCGCGAGCAACGTCCGCGCTCTGCAGACCCTCGCCACCCGCAGCGCGACGCAGACCGTCGACCTCGCCGCGATCGTGTCCTCGGCCCTTCGCCTCGCCGCCCCGACACTCGAGCCGCGCGCCCACGTGATCCGCCAGATCTTCCCGGTCCGCGGCGTCACCGGCGAGGAGTCGCGCATCGGTCAGGCTGTCCTCGCGATGATGCTGTTCTCGAGCTCCGGCTTCGACGTCGACGTCACGACCGCGAGCAACCGCATCGTCGTTGTCGTCGAGGAGCGGGCACCCGACGTCGTCGTCGAGGTCTCCGACAACGGCCGCGATCTCACGAGCGAAGAGGTCCGCGGCGCCTTCGACCCGTTCTTCCGATCATCCGCCCGCGGCGCCGGGGTCGGCGTCGGTCTCGGCGTCGCGCGCTCCGTCGCGACGAACCTCGGCGGCGAGGTGACCCTGGCCCCCCGCCCCGGTGGTGGCGCCGTGATCACGATGCGCCTGCCGGCGGCGTAGAACTGAGAGGCTCCGCGCCAAGGGGCTCGTGCCAACGGACGCACGTGCTCCCAGAACGACTGCTCAGGGAGCACACGTACGAAGCCCGCTCCCTTCAGCTCTGCGGCCTCTGCGCCTCTGCGGTTAACTCTCAGGCACACGCCGCGCAGGCACACGCTGCGCAGGCACACGCCGCGCAGGTACACGCCGCGCAGGCACACGCCGCGCAGGCACACGTAGCGCCCGAACACGTGGAGCCCGCACACGGAGCCCCCGGGCACGCAGCCCCCGTCAGCTGCGCATCACCAGGAAGATCGCATGCGCCGTCGCCACCGGCGTTCCCCGATCCGTCTGCCACGCCTCCATCCGCACGTTCGTCACGCGGCGGCCGTGGCGCGTGACGATGCCGCGCGCGTGGGTGTCGACAGGCGCACCGGATCGCAGGTAGTCGACCGTCAGCGTGATCGTCTTGGGCAGCACGATCGTCTCGGCGTTCCACAGGAGCTGGAAGATCGCCGCTGACTCGAGCAGAGCACCGAGGGTGCCACCGTGGAGAGCGGGGAGCGCCGGGTTGCCGATCAGGTGCTCGCTGTAGCGCATCGTCGTGATCAGCTCGTCGCCGTCGAGCGCGCCGGACAGACCGAGGAACTTCGCATACGGGATCAGATCGAACAGAGCCTCGAAGTCGTGCGCTTGCTTGGCCGCCGTGAGGCGCTCGACGAGGCTCATGCCCTCACCGTCGGTGTCGACAGCATGAACGTCCCGACCGAGTGCGCGATCGGATCGTCGGGATCCTCGTGGTAGGCGACGGCGCGCGTGAAGGCGACGTTCTTGGCGAGCTTGTAGCAGGTCGCCTTGGCGTGGACCGCCTGGCCGGGCTCTGCGGGCCGCAGGTAGTCGATCCGCAGATCGAGGGTGGCGATCGGGACGAACTCGGTCAGCGCTGCGAACACCGCGGCGCCCGAGGCACCGTCGAGGAGCGCCGTGATCGCACCGCCGTGGAGGACACCGGTGTCCGGGTTGCCGACGAGCTTTGCGTCGTAGGGCAGCATGAACAGGGCCTCGGCCTGCTTGATCTCGAGGATTCGCATGCCCAGGGCCTTGTTGTGCGGCACGTTCGCCGAGAAAACGCGTACGAGCTTCAGCTTGAGCTGGTCGCGCTCGTCCTCGCCGTCGGACATGCCAGACGCTATCACTTACAATGCAGCCATGGCTCGCACTCCGATCCCGACCTGGTACTTCGCGCTCGTCGTCGTGAGGCGTGGACACCGGTTCCTCCTCACGCAGGAGCAGAAGTACGGCAAGACGTGGTCGATCCCCGGCGGCCGCGTCGAGCCCGGCGAGAGCCTCGTGAACGCGGCCGTGCGCGAGGTCCACGAGGAGACCGGCGTTCCCGTTCGCCTCGATGGCGTGCTGCGCGTCGAGCACACTCCAAACGACGATGGTGCGCGGGTCCGCGTGATCTTCACCGGGACACCGATCGACGACACCGCACCGCGCACGACCTCCGATGCGGAGTCACTCGGCGCCGCGTACTTGACCCTGGACGAGATCCGCGCGCGACCACTGCGCGGTGCGGAGCTCGGAGGACTACTGCAGAGCGTCGCCGACGGCGCGCAGGTGTTCCCGCTCTCGCTTCTTGGTCACGAGCTGTCCGTGTGACCAACGACGTGCTGCGCACACTCGGGTGGGACGACGCGTGGGACCTCACGCGCGTCGCGGCCGATCCGGACGGTGCGTGGCAGCCGGTGCGGATCGTCGCGGAGCATCGCGGCGCGAACCAGGCGATGGGTCCGGGCGGGGTCGGCTGGGTCGAGCTCACCGGCAAGCTCTACAACGAGGCCGACGACAAGCGCTCGCTGCCGACCGTTGGCGACTGGGTCCTCGTCGAGCGCTGGGATGCGGCGGCCTTGGGTAGCGGCGCCGCGGTGGTGCGCGCCGTCCTGTCGCGGCGCAGCTTCCTCGTGCGCAAGGCGGCCGGCGAAGCCACGGCGCCGCAGCCGCTCGCGTCGAACGTCGACGTCGGGCTCGTGATGACGTCGGCGAACTCGGATCTGTCCCCGGCACGACTCGATCGCTACATCGGCCTGTTGCGCGACGGCAAGATCGAGCCCGTGCTCGTCCTGTCGAAGATCGACCTCGTCCCCGATCCGAGTCCCGGTCTGGCGGCGCTCGCTGCGATCGCCGCGGTTCGCGTGGTCGCCTTGTCGAGCACCCAGGGCCATGGCCTCGACGAGCTGCGTGCGCTCGGCGGCCCCGGGCGAACCTGCGTGCTCCTCGGAAGCTCCGGCGTCGGCAAGTCGACACTCTTGAACGCGCTCCTCGGCACGCACCAGGAGACGCGCGAGCTGCGCGCCGACGAGCGCGGCCGGCACACCACGACGCGCCGCGAGCTGTTCATCGCGGAGGCGGGCGGGCTGTGGATCGACACACCCGGCATGCGCGAGCTCGCGCAGTGGGTCGACGACGACGACGAGGAGGTCGCGTTCGACGACATCACCGAGCTTGCTCCCGCGTGCAAGTTTCGCGACTGCCGGCACGAGAGGGAGCCCGGCTGCGCGGTGCGCGACGCCATCGCACCCGAGCGCCTCGCTAGCTTCCACAAGCTCGCCAGCGAGCGCGCGAGCGGTGTCACCAAGCAGCAGCAGGCGGTGCGGATCGCCGCGAGCCGCAAGTGGCGTGCGAAGAAGCCGGGGTCGTCGACCGACGAATGAGCTACGGCGAGGTCGGCGCGAGCATGAGGCAGTTCTGGATCGACGGATCAACCAACTGCCCTGATAGCACGCACGCCCGAGCCATCATGCTGCACTCGCTCACGAAGTCGAGCTCGAACTCGATCGGTGCGATGACGCCACGACCGCCGGTGAGCTCGAGCGCGATGAGGCCATGCGCCGGGAACGCGCTGGCTTCGATCTGGTTGGGCGATGACAGCGCCGCTGTGAGTTGGAATCCGCACGATCCCAACGCGCTGCTGGCGAACGCGAGGTTGATCCCGCCGACGGTCGCGGTCGAGCCCCACGGGGCCGAGCGAGCCTGCGGGTGGAACATCGGTGGGCCCGTACACGCCGCGGGATTGCCGCCGTACCAGCCCGAGGGTGGCTGTGCCCGAGTGGGCATCGGGCACACCTTGCCGCTGGAGTCGACCTCGATCGAACAGGCGACGTAGGGAAACGACATCGTACTCACAGGATCGAGGTCGAGCGCGCACGCGAACCGGGTCGCGGGGTCGGGCATCTGGCAGGCGCCGCACAGGCCAACCGGTGCACAGAACGGCTTGGTGTGGTTGCACGCGTCACCGCCGACGCCGTCGACGCAGCTCGGTGCCCCGAACAGGCAGATGTTGGTGGCGCCCGGTCCGCTGGTCACCGTCTGGTCCTCCATGCACGACAGCGTCGAGATCGACGGCGTCGACTTCGCGCCGTGCCACTCGTCATCGCATTCCTTGGGGTTCTTCCGGCCGCTCACGAGCTCGGGATAGCCGTCGCAGTCCTTGTCGCCGTCGGACCCGACGAAGACGTTCGCGAACATCGGCTTGTCGGTGGACCGATCGGACGCCTGGACGCAGTCGTGATCGTCGGGCTTCTCCCCCCAGAGCACGACGGACCGCTTCGAGGTGCTGTCGACGCTCTGCAGCGGCTCGAGCGCGAGCTTCCACACGAAGATGTCTTCGGAGTTGATCGGCACGAGGATCTGCGTTGCCACCGAGGTCGGCACGTCCCCCGTCATCCCGACCGCGACGATCGTGAGGACGCCGGCACCCGCGCCGGGAACGAGCGACAGCGTTGCCGTGCGCCGGCTCGACGTCAGGTCGAGCACTTCGACGTTGCCGTGAGCGTCGGGGAAGAACGTTCCGAGGTTCGTGCTGGCCGGCAGCGTGCCGCGCGTCGCGATCGACGCCCCCACACCCTTGCCGCCGCCGATATAGACCGTGATCGCGTCGGCGGTGGGATCGGCACTCGCGTCGAGCTCGAGCTCGAGGCCGCCGGGCGCGGAGCACCCCACGGCGCACGTGATCAATGCTGCGAGAACCCCTGATCGCACTGGCTCCAGGATATCCGAAAGGGGCCCGGTCGAGCGTGCTATAGGTCCCAGCCGTGATCGCGTTCAGTTCGGTCAGCAAGCAATACGGCGGCCAGATCCTGTTCGTCGAGGCGTCGTTCCAGATCAACCCCGGCGAGAAGGTCGGTCTGGTCGGCCCCAATGGCGCCGGCAAGAGCACCGTGTTCCGGATGATCGCCGGCGAGGAGACGCCCGACGACGGCGCGATCGAACGTCCGCGCAAGCTGACGTTTGGCTACTTCCGCCAGGATGTCGGAGACCTGCGCGGGCGAAGCATCCTCGCCGAAACCTGCGCCGGCGCCGGCGAGGTCGCCCAGCTCGGCGAGGAGCTCGCGGCGCTGACCGTCAAGCTCGAGGACCCGGGGGACGATCTCGACCAC
The DNA here is from genome assembly GCA_031421915.1 of Myxococcales bacterium. GTDB lineage: Bacteria > Myxococcota_A > Polyangia > Haliangiales > Haliangiaceae > JABFXX01. The sequence continues at coordinate 20,056 of JANOPP010000568.1, forward strand.
GTCGTGACGCGGTTTGGCGAGGTCCAGGCCCGCTACCAGGACCTCGGCGGCTACGAGCTCGAGGCGAAGGCGCAGTCGATCCTCCACGGCCTCGGCTTCCACGACGACCAGCTTGGCAACGACGTCAGCACGCTGTCGGGTGGCTGGAAGATGCGCGTCGCGCTCGCCCAGATCCTGCTCGCGCGCCCCGATGTGCTGCTGCTCGACGAGCCGACCAACTACCTCGATCTCGAGTCGATCCTGTGGCTCGAGATGTTCCTTCGCGACTACCCCGGCACGGTCGTGATGACCTGCCACGACCGCGAGATCATGAACCGCGTCGTCGCCAAGATCGTCGAGATCGACGGTGGCGACCTCCGCACCTACGGCGGCAACTACGACTTCTACGAGAAGGCGCGCGTCATCGAGACCGAGCGCCGCGAGGCCGAGTACGCCCGCCAGCAGGCGCGCCTCGCGAAGGAGAGCCGGTTCATCGAACGGTTCAAGACTCACGTCGCCAAGGCGGCGCAGGTCCAGAGCCGGATCAAGAAGCTCGACAAGGTCGAGATGGTCGAGCCGCCGAAGCGGATCATCGAGAAGAACTTCGACTTCAAGGCGCCGCAGCGCTCGGGCGACGACGTCGTCAAGATCCTCGGGATCAAGAAGGCATACGGCGAGCGCGTCGTTCACTCGGGCCTGACGCTGACCGTCTCCCGCAAGGAGCGCTGGGCGGTCATGGGCGAGAACGGCGCCGGCAAGTCAACGCTCCTCAAGATGATCGCGGGTGCGCTCGCGCCCGACGCCGGTGCCGCCACGATTGGCGCGTCGGTGACGATGGGCTACTACGCGCAACACGTGATGGAAGCGCTGACCGCCGACCACACGATCCTCGACGAGCTCCAGGAGCACGCGCCGAACGCCAACCAGGGCACGCTGCGCGGCCTCGCCGGTGCGTTCGGCTTCCACGATGACGACGTGTTCAAGCCGGTGCGCGTCCTCTCTGGCGGCGAGAAGGCACGCGTCGCACTCGCAAAGCTCCTCTACGACGCACCGAATCTGCTGATCCTCGACGAGCCGACCAACCACCTCGACATCGTGACCAAGCGCGCTCTCGTCAAGGCACTCGCCGACTACGACGGCACGCTGATGTTCGTCTCGCACGACCGGCAGTTCCTCCGGGCGCTGGCGAACCGCGTGCTCGAGCTGACGAGCGCGGGCCCCCGTGTCTACGGCGGCAGCTACGACGAGTACGTCGCGTCGACCGGGCGCGAGGCTCCCGGCATGCGCGTGCAGTAGATCTTGCGCGCGCACCTAACCGGACGCATGTTCATCCTTACAAGAGATGGACACCAAGAACGTCGGGGGGTCGCCCGGAGGAATGAAGACATTTCTCCTCGGCATCATCATGCTCACGGTCGGTGGGTACCTGTTGTTCAACCAGGTCGACATCCACGGCGGGTACTGGCGGTTCAGCTTCCTCGGTGGTGGAGGCGGTTCCAGCTTCGGGATCACGCTGATCCCGCTGCTGTTCGGGATCGGGATCCTGTTCACGAACGGTCAGTCGATGGTCGGACGGGTGCTCACCGGGCTTGGAGCGCTGGTGATCATCGTCGGGATCATCGTCAACATGGACATGCAGTTCCGGCGGACGTCGATGTGGAACACGCTGATGATGTTGATCCTGATCGTCGGCGGCATCGGCCTGATCGTCCGCGCCGTGATGCCCATGGGTCAGGCCAAGCAAGACGCGGCCCCGCGCGAGTGACCATGTTACGCTCCTGACGTGGCGATCGACGATCGAGGGAAGCCTACCGTCGGCACGCAGTTCGGCGTAGGCCCCATCACGCCGGTTCCGCGCGGGTCCCATCAACCGCGTGCGAGCGGCCATCAACCACAGGTCTCGCAGGCGCTGCGCGGTGGCGCAGCGGTGCCGATCATCTCGAACTTCCAGCGGCCTCCGCTCGAGACCAGCGGGTTCTCCGGCGATCTCATCACGCAGCCTGGCGTCGACCTCGAGCCCGGCACCCGGATCAAGCAGTACGAGCTGATCCGCGAGCTCGGCCGCGGGGGCATGGGCGTCGTCTACGCGGCCCGCGATCTCAAGCTCGGCCGGCGCGTGGCGATGAAGTTCCTGCTGCACGTCGATCGCGAGGTCATCGACCGGTTCCTCGTCGAGGCTCGCGCCACGGCGCAGTGCAGCCACGACAACATCGTCATCATCTACGAGGTCGACGAGTTTCACGGCATGCCGTACATGGTCCTCGAGTTCGTCGAGGGCAAGACGCTCCGCGACTTCATGGGCCCGTTCGGCGAGGGCCAGCCGATGCCGGCATCGCGGGTGGTGGAGCTGATTCTCCCGGTCGCACGCGCGCTCGAGCTCGCTCACTCCAAGGGCATCGTCCACCGCGACCTCAAGCCCGAGAACGTCCTCGTGACGAGCGCCGGTCAGGTCAAGGTGCTCGACTTCGGCATCGCCAAGGCGCTCGGCACTACCGACGGCAATCGCATGTTGCCGCCCGGGCTGGCGACACAGGATCTGACGCTGACGCGCGAGGGCGCGCTCGTCGGAACGCTGCCGTACATGTCGCCCGAGCAGATGGGGACCGACGAGATCGATCACCGTTCCGACCTGTTCGGCCTCGGCATGATCATGTTCGAGATGGTCGCGGGCCGTCACCCGATCGAGCCGCTCGGGAGCGATACGCTGATCGCGAACTTGATCAGCAGGGACCCGATGCCGTCCGTCCGCGGCGCGGTCCCCGATCTCCAGGACGGCCTGGTCCAGGCGATCGACGGCTGCCTGCGCAAGTCCAAGGCCGAACGCATCGGCAGCGCGGGCGAGCTCGCGCGCTTGCTCGAGAATCAGCTCCCCGGCCGCCTGGGGCGTCAGCTCGCCGAGGGTGAGAGCCCCTACCCCGGTCTCACCGCGTTCCAGGAGCAGGACGCCGACCGGTTCTTTGGCCGCAGCCGTGATGTCGCGCGCATGGTCGCCAGGCTCCGCGAGCTGCCGCTGACTGGCATCGTCGGCCCGTCGGGCGTCGGCAAGTCATCGTTCATTCGCGCCGGCGTCGGTCCCGCTCTCAAGTCGAGCGGCGAGATCTGGGACGTCGTGACGCTGCGCCCCGGGCGGCATCCGCTCGCCGCGCTCGCGACGGTCATCGCGAAGCTGACCACGCGCGCAGGCGCGACGGTCACCGGTCAGCTCGGCGAGCACGACCTGATGATGCACCGCCTGCGCACCGAGCCGGGCTACCTCGGCGCGACCCTCCGAACGCGTGCCGCCGAGACCGACAGCCACACGCTCCTGTTCGTCGATCAGTTCGAGGAGCTCTATACGCTCGTCCCCGATGTCGACGAACGCCGCGCCTTCACGGCCGCGCTCGCGGCGGTCGCCGACGACACCGCCGCGCCCCTCCGCGTCGTGGTGTCGATGCGCTCGGACTTCCTCGACCGGGTCGGCGAGGACGCACGGTTCATGGAGGAGCTGTCCCGCGGACTCGTGTTCCTCTCGGCGCCCGATCGCGATGGTCTGCGCGAGGCTCTCGAGGCACCGGTCGAGATGGTCGGCTACAAGTTCGAGAGCTCGGCGATGGTCGGCGACATGCTAGATGCGCTCGCGAACACGCCCGGCGCCCTACCGCTGCTCCAGTTCGCCGCAGCGAAGCTCTGGGATGCGCGCGATCGCGATCGCCGGCTACTGACGATGAACAGCTATCACGCGATCGGCGGCATCAGCGGTGCTCTCGCGACCCACGCCGATGACGTGGTTCGCAACATGAGCTCGACGATGCAGAAGCTGACGCAGCGGGTGTTTCGCCTGCTCGTCACGCCGGAGCGAACGCGAGCGATCGTCGAGATCTCGGACATCTACCAGCTCTCGACCTCGCGCGAGGAGATCGCGCGCGTCCTCGACCTGCTCGTCCAGGCCCGCCTGCTGATGGTGCAGAACCGGGCCGACGCCACCGGCGGATCGGTCGAGATCGTTCACGAGTCGCTGATCGATCGCTGGCCGACGCTAGGGCGCTGGCTCGACGAGGAGCAGGAGGACGCCGTGTTCGTCGCGCAGCTGTCCGCCGCGGCAAAGCAGTGGGACATCAAAGCTCGCCCCGTCGGTCTGCTGTGGCGAGGCGAAGCGATGGAGGAAGCGCGCCGGTGGTACAAGGCGCGGCCGCGCACGGTGCCGGCGCGCGAGCAGGCCTTCCTCGACGCGGTGTTCTCGCTCGCACAGCGCGGCAAGCGCGCCCGCAGGTTCCTCGTCATCGGTGCGTTCGTCGCGCTGTCGGCGGTTTCCGGTGGCACGTTCATTGCGCTCATGGTCCTGCGCGCCAGCAACGAACGCACCGAGAAGGCGCTCGCCGAGGGCCGCGCCCTCGAGCAGCAGCGTGCCGCCGCCGAGAAGCGGAAGCTCGACGCCGAGGAGCAGGAGAAGGCGGCCATGGCCGCCCGTGTGGTGGCCGAGACCAGGGCGGTCAAGTCGGGCATCGATCTGCAGCTGAGCCAGAAGGAGCTCGTCGAGAAGGCCCAGGCGCTCGAGGTCTCGAACGCCGCGCTCGAGAAGAAGGCCGCCGAGGCGCAGGCCGCGACCGCTGCCGCCGAGGCTTCGCGCAAGAAGGCGCTCGAGGCCACGGCCGAGGTTCAGCGCGCCAAGGAAGCGCTCCAGGTCAAGCTCGACGCCGAGAAGGCCCGCGTGAGGATCCTCGAAGAGGAGAAGCGGAAGCTCTCGACCAAGCTCAAGGACTGACGGTCACGGGCCGTCAGAACGAGCCGCTGAGCGAGAACGCGGCACCACCTGGCATCGGCGTGATCGACGGGGTCATCCGCTCGACAGAGGTGGGGTACACGGTGCGACCGCGGTTGAGGTACAGCATCACGGCACCGGTCGTGATCGTGGCGCCGCCGACGATCATGAGGCTCACGCCGAGGTTGGTCTTGAACTCGGCGTCGGACTTGCGGTCACGCTCGGCCGAGGTCGGCTCGCACGCCACCGTCGGGCAGCGCGTTCCGATATCTGCGTCGAACCGATCCATGTCCTGCGCTGCCGAGACATTGGTCAGCGCCCCGAAGCCGCCGACCGCGAAGCCGCCGATGAACACGGCCCATGGCACCCATTGCGACCAGCGGTGCTCGACGCGCGCGGCCTTCGCGAGCGGATCGAGCTTGATCGCGAACGTCTGCTGCTTGCCACCGATCGCGACGATCTCGACGGTGCGCGTGAGCAGGCCGTCCTTGGTGCCGACGATCTGGTGCTCGCCTGGAGCGACGCGGCGCGCTTCCTTCGCGGGACACGTCGCGAGGTGCTGACCGTCGAGCGTGAGCTTGACGCCCGACTGTGTGCACTCGATCGTGAGATCGGTGATCTGGTTGGCGAGCAGCTTGTCGTAGGACAGGGCCTCCGTGTAAACGGCCTCCTCGAGGGGCGCGGCACCGAACTTGAGGGCGAGCTTGAGGTTGTCACTCGCGTCGACAGGGCGTTCGAGCTGGATGAGACAGCGCACGATGTTGAAGCGAATCGCGGGGTGGTCCCACTCCCCGACGGCCGACTTGTACTTCTCGAGGGCCTCCGCGTACTTCTTGTCGAGGAACAGCGCGTTGCCAGCCTCGAGGAAGGTCTGCGCCTTGGCTTTCTGCGCCTCGCTCACGCCGAGTGACCACGGTGGTGTCTGCGCCTGCGCTGGAGCAACAGTGCCGAGCGCGCACGCGAACGCGACTCCGAGCCAGATGGAAGTGCGGCTGGTCATGGTCCCTCGGGCTTCATTATCGGCCGCTCGGGGCTCAGGAGCAATCTCCCGGACAGCTGGCAGCGGTCTCGGCGGCAGAATCACAGGTGAAGTTTCCGCACGTCGGGGGACCACTTCACATCTGGATCATCGCATGGTCCGAGGTGGACCACCGCGACGCCGATCACTCGTCCTCCTCGGCCTCGACCTTCTTCTTCTGCTTTTTCTTCTTCTTCTTCTTGGTCTTGTCGACCTTCTTGTCGGGCTTCTTGTTGTCCTCGACCACGGGCGGCGGCTCCGGCGGCTTGGGGGACGGCGGCATGAACTTCAGGAAGGCCTTGCCCGCACCCGGCTCGTCGACCGCGAGCGACTCGTGCAGCGCGATCATCTTCCAGCCGTCGCCGTTCTTCTCGAACACGGCGAACACGCGCAGCGGCAGCGGATCCTCGTCCTTCTCGACGCGCGTCACCGGAGCAGTGACCCAGGCGAGCTGGCCATCCGCGGTGACCTCGGCCGTGATCTCCCCGGAGGTCGCGGCGCGAGTCTCGGCCTCGACCCGCGTCTTCCACAGCTTCTTGATGTCCTTCTTGCCGCGCGTGACGTCGCCGATCGCGGGGCCGATCACGATCGCCTGCGTGCGGCTCCCGAGATCGTCGCCCCACTGCTGCGGATCGAGCAGGCCCTTCTTGAACTTCTCGACGGCGCCCTCGGCCTCGGGGGCGATCTTCTCGAGTCCGCTACCGCCCGGCGGGACGATCGCGTCCTTCTTGAGCTCGGAGCGGATCTCGCGCATCGGTGGCGTGTGCGCGAGCGCCGCCGCGGTGAGCCGGAAGAAGTCGTCCTCGCTCGACATGATCGCGATGACCGCCATCGGCATGCCCTCGACATTGATCACGTCGAATGCCCACGCGGAGCGTCCACCCGGCGAGGCGACGACCGCGAGCTCGCCGGACCGCACCTGCGCATGGTCCTTCGCCTTCGGATCGACGACCTTGCCGAGCGCGATCAACGCGTCGCTGCGGTTCGTGTGCGAGTCGCCCTTGCGTGGGCCGAACACGATCAGCTTCTCGTCGACGACCGAGAACAGATTGTCGGGCTTCGCGCGGCTGATCGTCCCGTAGATCTCCTCGAGCGTGCCCTTGGCATCCTTCTCGGCCGTGCGTTCGTCGACGGCGGGTCCGACGTCCTTCTTCTTCTCGACCTTCGGCGGGCTGCCACCGCAGGCCGCGAGGACTGCGAGCGCGAGCACTCCGATCGTACGCATGCCTAGCCTCGCGTCATGCGCTTGATGCTCGGGATCGCGACCGCCGCAGCGGCGGGCGGCAGCGAGAGGTTCGGGATCGTGTCGTCCGACATCGCCGGTACGGGCGGCGCGACGGGCGGCTTGATGCTCGACGTCGACTGCGGCAAGACGGGCGCGGTGCCCTTGGCGAACCGGCGCGGCGGCGACGGCAGGATCGGCGTCGGCAAGGTCTGGCGCACGACCGGCGTCATGCTCGACGAGCGCGGGTTCGTGTTCGCGGACGTCGGCAAGCGCGGGATCGGGATCACGGTGCTCGGCGTCGGCCCGATCACGCGCATCGGTGCGGGAGCAACGACCGTCGGCGGCGGCGGTGCGATCGGCAGCGGCGCGGCCGCGCGCACCACGCGCACCACCTCGGCCACCGGGTTCGTGTAGTCGTTGTAGTCGATCGAGGTGAGCGGCTGGGTCTTGTCCCAGCTGTCGTTCGCGATCGGATCCTTTGCCGTGATCACCGGCGGCGGCACCGTGTCGGCACGCATCCGGCGCGTTGGAGCCTGCACCGCTGCCACCGAAACCTGTACTTCCTCCGCCGCTGCGCGAGCTCGCGCGATCGCGATCGTCCATTCCCAATCATCTTCCTCGACAACGGGGGCCGGTGCCACAAACGCGGCGGCCGGGGCCGCGGAGACGGCCACGGGCGGGATGATCGGGATGATCGGCGTCACGTGCTGCATCACGTGCTCGCGGACGATCGGGGCCATGGGGGCCGCGGAGGTCGCCGGCGAGAACGTCGGAACCGGGGGGGCGGGTGCCCTCACGACCGGCAGCGGCTGGGTCGGAACGGGCGGGCGCGCCGCGGCAACTCGGCTTGCCACGGCTTGCGTCGACGCCGGCCGGGACTGCCATTGCTCGAGCTCGGCGGCGGCGAGATCGCCGTCCTGCCAGCCGACAATTTTCCCGCCAAAGCCATCGTCCAGCACCGCGGGACGCATCGACAACAGCCGACCCTCGGGGGTCAGGACGAGACCGAACTTCGAGAGTTTTACGAAGCCCAGCTTCTTCATCAGGTTGTCGATGGCCGCCATGGCTCGGGTCATTGCACCCCCCAGGCCAGACCCCACCGGTTGCACGTCATGCGCAACCTCCTGGATCGAGGTAACGATCCGTGGTTCGGCCGTGGTTTGGGGCCCCCGATCGGCATCACCGCAAGAACGGTCGGAGACTCGTCCCCCGGGTCCGCTCACCTGCCTTCGTACGTCGGGGGCCGTCCCTCGGCGAACGCGGCCAGGCCCTCGTCCCGATCGTTGCTGAACAGGGTGACCTCGTAGCACTGCTGCTCGATGGCCAGACCCTGGTCGAGCGGCAGGCCGTAGCCGCGCTCGATCGCGCTCTTCGAGTGGATCACCGACAGCGGTGCGCAGCCCGCCAGCTCGGCGAGCAGCCCCTCGACGCTCGCCCGCAGCTGCGCGCGCGGAACGACCTGGTTGACCAGGCCGATCTCGAGCGCCTTCGCGGCCGGGATCTTCCGGCCGAGCATGATCATCTCCTTCGCGCGCGCCTCGCCGACGAGCCGCGGCAGCCGCTGCGTGCCGCCCGCGCCCGGCATGATGCCGAGCCGCACCTCGGTCAGTGCGAGCTCCGCGCCTTCAACGACGATCCGGAAGTCACACGCCATCGCGAGCTCGAGACCGCCGCCGTACGCGGAGCCGTTCATCATCGCGATCGTCGGCTTGCGCATCGCACCGAGGTCATTGATCGCCGAGCCGATCGCGTTGATGAACCGCGCCGACTCGGCGGCAGGCACGCCCTTGCGCTCCTTGAGATCCGCGCCCGCGCAGAACGCTTTCTCGCCGGAGCCGGTGATCACGATCGCGCGCACGTCATCGTCGTGCTCGAGCTCGGCCTCGAGCTCGGACAGCTTCATGTTGACGTCGTACGACAGCGCGTTGAGCGCCTGCGGACGATTGAGGGTGATCCAGGCAGTCGTGCCGCGCTTCTCGACGAGGACATCGCTCATGCGAGCGACCGTATCACCTCGTACCTAGGACCGCCGCCAGTCGTCACTGAAGACGCCGCGCTTCGCGACCTGCGCGTTGTACCCGTCGATCGCGTCGCGAGTGGCATCAAACCAGGTCTCGCGCTCGTGAGCGCGGATCGCCTTGGTCGGTAGCCTGCGACGAGTAGCGGGGACACGCATGCGCATCGCTTACTTCGCGAGCATGACGAGGACGGCCGCGGCCTCGACGCGCACCACGCCACTCGGATCGGCGAGCGCGGCGACGAGGCCGGGCGTCACCTTGCGCGCGCCGCGATGTGCGGCAGCAGCGGCGGCGCGAGTATCGGGGCTGCGCGTGGTGTCGCGAACGGCCGCGTCGAGCGCCGCGATCCCACGCGGATCGTCCTGCGCCGCGAGGTCGGAGGCTGCGGCCAGCATGAAGTCGTCGCTCGCGAGCGCCTCGGTGAACACGGCGGCAGCAGCGGGCTTGTCGCCACCGTGCGCGAGCACGCGGGCAGCGGCGAGCCGAACGCCGAGCTCCTTGTCGGCGACCAGGCGGCGGGCGAGTGCGACGCCCTTGTCCTTGCCGAGCGCGCGCACGACGAGGTTCGCGGCGCCGGCGCGGATCGTCCACCGCTCGTCGGTCATCGCGCGCTCGAGGGCGGGCCCCGCGAGGTCGGGACGCTTCGCGGCGATCGCGGCCTCGGCGGCGACCATCGGATCGGCCTCGGTCTCGGCGAGCTTCGCGAGCAGGTCGAGGCGCTTGGCGGCCTCGAGCAGCTCGACGCCGGCGAGCCGGACCGCGAGTGCCTTGTCCCCGAGCGCCTGGTTGCCGAACGCCGCGAGGTTGCCGATCCCGATCTGCGCGAGCGAGGTCGCGGATGCTGCGCGCACGGCCTCGTCGGGATCCTTCATCCGGCGTGTCAACACGGTGACGGCGTCGGCGTCCTTGATCCTGCCGAGCCAGCGGATCGCAGCGCGGCGAACGCGCGGATCGGCGTCGGCGGCGGCCTTCTCGAGATCGGCAGCGGCGAGCTTGCCGACCTTCTTCGCGATGCCCTCGATCGCGATCCGCCGCGCCTCGGGCTCCTCGGAGCGCAACAGGTCGGCGGCGATCCCGGGCGCCTGCGGGTGGCTGCGCAGTACGGCGACGGCGGCGGCCGCAGCGACGCGATCGTCATCGTCGCCCATGCGCTCGGTGACCTGCTCGGCAAGCGCCTCGATCTCGGCGGCCTGGACCGCCTCGATCGCGGAGATCTTGAGCTTCGCAGACGGCGACGCGAGCGCCTGGCCGAGCGTCGCGATCGAGAGATCGCGGATCAGCTCCTTGTCGTGATCGCCGCGGCTCTGGTGGTACGTGGCGTACGCCTTGGCGATGCCGGCACCGTCGCCCTGGGCGAGCGCGGCGCGGATCCGCATCGCCCACAGGTCGTCGTCCTCGGGGTGATTGGCCAGTCCCTCGTCGGCGGCCCGGGCGGCCCCCGCGTAGTCACCGGCCTCGTAGAGGGAGACCGACGTGCCAGCGCGGTTGGCGCAGGCACCGACGGCCAGGGCAAAGACAACACCGGCGATCAAACGCATCGACGACTCCATGGTCAGCATGACACGAGCACTGTGGCGGCCCTTGCACGTTTGGTTACGCCTGAAGTCGTCGACGGCGCAAGGCCGTGCGCAGCAAGGGCAACACCGGTCACATCTGCGAAAATTCACAAGATTCCTGTTGAAGACGCTCCGCGACGTGGCGGAAGGTACGCGCACGCGAGGGGGGGTATGAGGATCCGAACGCTCATGATCTGGAGTGTCGTGACGGTTGCGTCGTGCGACGGCGGTAGCGGCAAGCCCGATACGCCGGATGCACCGACCGTCGACGCGTACGAGTCGGACTGCGGCAAGCCAGGCGACGTCGGCAACGAGCTCGGCATCGGCCAGTTCTGTGCGTCGCTCGGCGACTGCTCGACGACGATATCGGCGCCGCTGTGCTCGAGCCTCGGCGATCGCAACACGCACTTCTGTACGAAGACGTGCACGAGCACCGGTCCCGCCACCCAGTGTGGAACGGGCGCGGAGTGCACGTGCAACGCGAGCAACCAGTGCGGTTGCACTCCCTCGGTGTGTCTGACTCCCTGACCCGGAAGGCGACGACTCCCATGAAGCTCTCATCTCTGACGCTCGGACTCGCTCTCGTGATCGGCTGCGGAACGGACGGGACGCAGGAGCCCGACGGTCCGGAGATCCTTCCGGATCTCACGGTTCCCGCGAAGCCGACCGACGGTCTCCAGATCATCTCGCCGCCGTTCGACAACATCGAGCCCGGCAAGGACTACGAGGTCTGCACCTGGACCGACGCGATCTTCACCAAGGAGACCGACGTCAAGTCGACGCTCGGCTACCAGACCGAGCCTCCCGGTCACCACGTGATCCTGTTCTATACGATGGACAGGCTGCCGGCCGGCACGCAGCGCGTCTGCACCGACACCGACATGGCGAGCTTCCGCTACCTCACCGGGAATGGCACCAACGGCATCGAGAACTCGGCACCCGGTGACCTCGTGTTCCGCATCCCCGCGGGCGCGCAGCTCGTGATGAACCAGCACTTCCTCAACGTCACCGACGAGACCGTGCGCGGTCAGAGCGTACTCAACGTCAACTTCGCCGCGCCCGATCCGAAGAACACGCCGTCGGGATCGCTCGCCGCCGTCAACACCAGCCTCGTCGTCGAGCAGGGCATCTCCACGCAGCGCATGCACTGCACGTACGACAAGCAGTACAAGCTCTGGTACCTCATCCCGCACATGCACCGGTGGGGGACGGACATCAAGGTCGATATCACCCGCAACGGCGTCAAGACTCGCGAGTTCGACCTGCCGTGGCACGAGGAGTTCACGTTCCACCCGCCGGAGAAGCGGATGGATACGACCGCCCCGATGATCATCAATCCGGGCGACTCGCTCGACGTCGAGTGCACCTGGAACAACGACGAGAACCGCGTGCTGCCGTTCGGCTTCGAGATGTGTGTCGTGTTCGCGCAGTTCGTCGACGATGCCGGTACCGGCAGCTGGGCCTGCGACAACGGGAACTGGACCGTTTTCTGATATACCGTCGCGGGTGATTCGCGGCTTCCTGTTCGATCTCGACGGTACGCTCGTCGACTCGGAGCGCCAGTCCGGCGAGGCGATGGCCCGCGCGCTCCTGGTGGGCCAGGGCATCGCGGTCGAGCAGACCGATCGCGACTACGTCGTCGGTCGGTCGTGGATGGCGATCTATGTCCGGCTCACCGAGCGCTACCCGCAGCTCACGTGGAGCCGCGACGAGCTGATCGCCCAGACGGCGATCCTCCGCGAGGACGTGTTCGCCGAGCACGGGGTCACCGTGCTCCCCGGCGCCGCCGCGCTGATCCAGCGGACGCGTGGTACGCCGCGCGCCATCGTCACCGGGAGCTCGCGCGTCGAGGTCACCCAGGTCCTGCCGCTGATCAGCGAGCACGCGATCTTCGACGTGATCGTCGCCTCCGAAGATGTCGCCCAGAGCAAGCCCGCGCCCGATGGCTACCTCAAGGCGATTGCCGCCCTCGGTCTCGAGCCCCACGACTGCCTCGTCCTCGAGGACTCCGTGGCAGGGATCGCCGCCGGCCGTGCCGCGGGCTGCCGGGTCGTGGCCGTCCGCGCGGGCAACTTCGCTGGCTGGGACCAGTCCGGGGCCCACCGCATCATCGAGACGCTCGACGAACTCTCGCCCTCCCTGGTCGATGAGCTGGCCGCGATCGACCCTCGGGACTATGGTTCCCCGATGGGAAAGCGCCCATGAAGCTCCCCGCCACCGCCACGATCTACGAGGTCGGTCCGCGCGATGGGCTGCAGAACGAGGCGCGTCAGGTCCCTACCGCGGACAAGCTCCGGTTCATCGACGCGCTCGTCGGTGCGGGCATCCGCGACATCGAGATCACGAGCTTCGTGTCGCCGAAGTGGATCCCGCAGCTCGCGGATGCGAGCGAGGTCGCGCGCGGCGTGAATCGCCCGGTCGGCGTTCGCATGAGTGCGCTCGTCCCGAACCGCCGCGGCCTCGACACCGCGCTCGCGGCTGGCATGAAGGAGATCGCGGTCTTCCTCTCGGCCTCCGAGACGCACAACAAGAAGAACGTGAACAAGTCGATCGCGGACACGCTCGCCGCGTTCGACGAGGTCATTCCCGTCGCGCGCGCCGCCAACGTCAGCGTCCGCGCATACGTCTCGACCGTCTACGGTTGCCCCTACGAAGGCGACGTCGATCCCGAGCGCGCCGTCCAGCTCACCGGTCAGCTCCGCGACATGGGCGTCTACCAGGTCTCCCTCGGCGACACGATCGGCGTCGCCAATCCGCGTCAGGTCGAGGACGTCCTCGCGCGCGTCCTCGCGAAGCATCCGCCCGAGGCGGTCGCGATGCACTTCCACGACACGCAGGGCACCGCGCTCGCGAACTGCCTCATCGGCCTGCAGATGGGCGTTGCGACGATCGACGCCGCTGCCGGCGGCCTCGGCGGTTGTCCGTACGCACCGGGCGCGTCGGGTAACCTGGCGACCGAGGATGTCGTCGCGATGCTCCACTCGATGGGCGTCCAGACCGGCATCGATCTCGACAAGCTGACCGATGCCTCGCGCACGGCGGCGACGTTTGTCGGTCACGAGCTGCCGTCGAAGTACCTCAAGGCTCACCTCGGCAAGCAGGCGCGCGCGCGCCGCCAGGCCGAGCGCTCGTCGTCGTAGACACGTTGCTCCCTGGCCGGATCACGGAGGTGTGCAGGTGTTCGCCGCCGCGGGACGACACACGGTCGAGTTGCCTGTCGTGCAGGCGACGGCGGTAGCTCCTTGCATCGGACACGCGGCCCCGCCGGGCGTGCACGTCTGCGTGCACAGCATGACGCCGAGGTTGTTGAACATGCGGCACATGCCCGACATGCATTGCGTGTTCGACGTGCAGAGGTCGTAGATCTGCCCGGTGCAGACGTTCCCCATTGGCGCGTCGACCGTGACCGCTGCATCGATCGTCGCCGGCGAATCGATCGGCGCGGGCGACCCGTCATCGCCACAACCTGCGAGCGCTACGACGAGCAGAAGTGCGTGCCTCATTGCCTCCAGCGTCGCTCGAACTCGCGGATCGGCTGCATTACATGGTTGTCACAACTGCGACAGCGCGATGTCTGCAGTCGTACATCAGTGAACCCCTGAGGGATTCTCGCCCCCACGATCGGAGGCACGGGTCGCCGGCTCCAGGTGCCGCGTTACACGCGTGTCATCGGGCTCGTGGGACTTGGGCGAGGCACATCGCTTGCTCGTGGTTCGCAGCATGAAGCTCCTCCTCGTGGCCGTGATGCTCGGTGGCTGTACCGTGGGTGCTGGCGACGGCGGTGGCGGCGGCGGTGGCGGTGGCGGTGGCGGCGGCCCAGATGCAGCGGACACCATCCCCGCGACCTGCGCCCTGCCCGACACGACGGCGAACATGGGCAGCCTGACGGCGCTCAAGGCGCAGCGCTGCAACGTCTCGGGGACCCAGGGCGCGCGCAAGTGGTACCGCGTGCTCGCGAGCCTCCCCGGCGCGCCGAATGACATCGTGCAGATCGAGCTGTGGGACGGCCAGGGTGCGTTCACCGGTGGCGTCGTCCGCACTGGAACGTTCCCGATCACGGGCGCCGAGCTGTCCTACGCGACGTGCGGCGTGTGCGTCCGCGCGATCGGTAACAAGGGCGAAGCGGACGTGAAGCGCTACCTCGCGACCGCTGGCTCCGTCGAGGTCACAGCGATCGGCATCAACGGTGCCCCGATCTCGGCAAAGATCATCGGAGCGACGTTTGGCGAGGTCGACGCGACGACGAACGCGCCGGTCGCCGCCGGCACGTGCACGACCAGCACGTTCGCGGGCGCCACGATCGCGGGCACCGTGATGGACGTTGGCATCGGCGGCGGCGGCGGCGGCGGTGGAGGCGGAGGCGGCGGCGGCGGCGGCACGAACCAGTGTCCGACGACGATCGGCGACTAGCGCATCCCTACCTGCGGCTCCCAGTCACCGTGCTCGTCGAGCTTGACCCGCTCGCGCATGATCGACACGGCTCGCGCTGTGGGGGCGACCGCTCCCCGATCGGGGCGAACGCTCCCCGCTCGCCGTGTCATCGCGCTGTCACGAACGGCCGCGAGTTCATCGACGTGTAACGTCGAACGCCGACGCGTAACCGCGGTGTAACTCGGTCGACCGGATGGCTGTAACAAGCTGGTCGACGGGATGGACCGGCATCCACCTTGCTGTTGTCTCTCGATGGAGGACCGATGACTCGCCTGATCGCAACTGGAGCGCTCGTCGTCGCGCTCGTCGTCGCGCTCGCCGTACCGCGCGCGGCTTCCGCCGCTGACTGCGACACGCTCAACCTCGGAACGCTCGTCTACGCGCAGGTCGGCGACACGCAGACCAACCTGATGAAGAGGTTGGGTCGCGCGCTGCGCGGCAACTCCGCCAAGCCGCTCGCGCTCGTGTTCCGCACGAGTCCGTCGTGCGTGAACATCGATCAGATCTTCCTGCAGACTCCCATCCCCGCGGCGACGGTGATGCAGTACGTGCCGTCGGCGACCGAGGATCCGGCGTGGACGCCTGCGTCGCCGACCCTGACCTGCACGATCCCCGCGGGTGCCGGCGTGGTCCCCGACATCGCGAACTCGGCGCTGTTCAACAGCGCCTGTCCCAACGGTGTCACCACGCCCGCGCACGTCAAGGCGACCAACGGCGCCACCCAGGCATACGTGCTCGCGGTGCCCGAGGCCTCGACGCAGACCGCGATCACGTTCGAGGAGGCCTACTTCGTGTTCGGCTTCGGCACGGCCGGGATGGTCACGCCGTGGAACGACGAGGCGCAGATGTTCATTCGCGCGCTGACCACGAGCACGCTGCTCGCGTGGGCTGCGAACATCTCGGTGCCTGGCCCGAAGTGGAAGGGCGCGCAGCAGACCGGCACGATGGGCTCCGCACTTGTTGTCTCGATGCTCGCATCATCGACGAGCCCCGAGAAGGCGATCGGCATCCTCGGCGCCGAGGTCTACGACAACGAGCGAACCCGGCTCGACGTGCTCGCGTACCGCGCGAAGGGTCAGTACGCCGCGTACTACCCCGACTCCACGGCAACGTCCCGCGACAAGAAGAATGTCCGCGACGGCCACTACACCGTGTGGTCACCGACCGTGTGGATGGATCGCGTGAATGGAACGACGCCCCTCAGCGCCGATGCACGCTACGTCGTCGACCTGATCACGAGCGAACCGACGGTCACGCCGGCGCCGAACTTCGACATGCTCGGAATTATCTCGTCGGTCGGGCTGGTCCCGGTGTGCGCGATGGGCGTTCAGCGCTCGTTCGAGGGCGGCCCGCTCTCCCTCTACACGCCGCCAGCGAGCTGCACGTGCAAGTACGACAGCCTCGTCGACACGACGTCGTGCGCGACGTGCTCTCCCACCGTGGCATGCGCCAGTGGTGTCTGCCGCTCCGGCTACTGCGAGGTGCAGTGATGAAGCTCCGCAGCCTGTCGCTCGCGCTTCCATTGGTGTTCGCCGCCTGCGGCGACGATGGGAGTGCAGGAACCCACGATGCGCCCAACATCGTCGACGCGGGCATCGACGCTCCTCCCGACGCCTCGTGCTTCACCAACCCAACAACCCACAACGAGATCATCAACGCGTGCACCACGGCGCAGAAGATCTACAAGGACTCGCACCCGCCGCTGCTCAACCCCGACGGTACAGTGCCGCCGTTGCCGTAGCGCTCGTCCTCATCGCCGCGCCGGCCGCCGCTGAACCCGAGGCACTGCGGCCCGCGATCACACGGCACGGCTGGCAGCTCGAATTCACGGGCTACGTCCAGGCGGACTCGATCGCCTGGAGCGAGGACTCGTTCGACGAGCTCGACCCGACGACCGGTCTGCCGCTCAACGACGAGCGCTTCCTGATCCGCCGCGGCCGACTCCGCGCCGAGGCTCGTCGCGACGGACTGTCGGTCGCGTTCGAGCTCGACGGCAATACGATCGACCAACCGGTGGCGCGGATCCTCGGTGCTCACGTCGGTTACGCATATCCCGCGCGCGGCGCGCCGCTCGTCGCGGTCACCGCGGGACTGTTCCGGACGCCGTTCGGGGCCGAGGTCCAGATGCGCGAGCGAGACAAGCCGTTCCTCGAGCCGCCCGCGTTCGCGCGCGCGTTGCTCCCCGGCAACTTCGACGCAGGGGTGATGCTCGCGGGCCAGTACGGCGCCGCACGCTGGGCGGTCGCCCTCATGAACGGCGCACCGGTCGGTGATATGCAGTGGCACGGCCGCGATCCTGCGTCGAGCTTCGAGCTCGTCGGTCGGATCGGAGCGGTGATCGAGGGACCGCGAAGGTTTCGCGTCGAGGCCGGCGTGTCCGGCATCGCAGGCTCGGGCCTCCACGCGGGCGATCCGCCGACGAAGGAAGGGCTGCAGTGGGTCGACGACAACAACGACGGGCTCGTCAACGCGAACACCGAGCTGCGCGTGATCCCGGGCTCGCCGGGGACACCGTCGGAGACGTTCGACCGGCAGGCCATCGGCGGTGACGTCCAGCTCCACTGGTGCTTCTGCGTGATCGGCAACGGCAACGCGTTCGCCGAGGTCGTGCTCGCGACGAACATGGATCGCGGGATCCTCTACGCGGATCCGGTGGCAGCGAGCCGCGATCTCCGCCACCTCGGGTTCGCGGTGGGCTTCGTCCAGCACATCACGCCGCACGCGCTCGTCGGTGCCCGCTACGATCGCTACAACGCGGATCGCGATCGCACCGAGCGCATCGGCATTCCAGTGGTGGGCGTCGATCAGGTGTTCTCGACGGTCTCGGTCATGGCCGCCGCGCAGTGGAACGATGCGAGGTTTGTCGTCGAGTACGACCACGAGAAGAATCCGTTTGGCCGGGACGACAACGGAATGCCGACCACGCGCGAAGCCGATCGCGTGACGCTGCGCGCGCAGGTGGGGTTCTGATGCGCCGGCTCGCGATTCTGGCAGCGCTGGCAGGCTGCGATGCCGCCAGCTCCGATCCGGCGCTCGATGCGATGTTCCGCGTCGAGGGTGGGCAGTTTCGCGAGGGCGCGTTCCCGGGCGACGAGGGTGGCCCCGCGACAGCCGCCGTGGCGACGCTCAGCACGAGCGTCGTGATCGCCACGCGCACCGAACAGCTCCGCGGCGTGCTCGAGCCGAGCGCGCGCGGCGCGGTGATCGGGATCGAAGGGTTCGACGGAACATGGATCGTCCCCGCCGGCGTGCCTGGGCTCGACACACCGGGTTTCCCGACGGCAAACGCCGTGTTCCGGCTCGCCGAGGACTTTCCGCCCGGCCCGTTCGTGATGCAGGTCGCCGCCGCCGACGAGGCTGGTCGGTTCGGTCCCGCGGGCTCGACGATGCTGATGGCCGTCGAGCAGCCGCCGCCGACCGGCGAGCTCGTGATCGCGCTGACGTGGTCCGGGTCTGCGGATCTCGATCTCCACGTCGTCGCGCCCGACGGTGGCGAGGCCTGGTCTGGAAAGCCGAACACGATGAAGCCGCCGGTCCCGGGCGAGCCCGTGGATCCCGAGGAGTACAAGAAGCACGGTCGCCTCGATCACGACGGCAACCAGGACTGCCGGCGCGAGCCGTCGCCAAACGAGAACGTGATCTGGACGATGCCGCCGCCCACCGGGGAGTACATCGTCCGCGTCGACGCGCGCTCGATGTGCGGAGCACCGGTCGCGAGCTGGAACGTGGCGGTCTACCGCAACGACGTGCTCGTCGACGGCGCCGCCGTGCGCGGGACCTCGACGCCCGAGGACGTCGTGCGCCTCCCGTTGCCTCCCGCGCAGTGGCACGGCGCCGGCGCGGGGGTGTTCGCGCTTCGGTTCGCGCTGTGAAACGGTTCGCGCTCGCGGCGATCGCGATCGTCGGCAGCGCACAGGCGCAATCGCTGCCGATGCTGCGTGGTCGCGTGGTCGATCGCGCGACCCAGGAGCCGGTGGCCGGCGCGGTCATCACGGTCGGCAACGAGCTGCTCGCCACCGACGACGACGGCCGGTTCACCGTCGCCCTGCCGCGCGGCCGCTACACGATCGACGTCAGCGCGCCGTGGCTGAAGACGACGAAGACTCCCGTCGTCCTCGGCTCCGACGTCGACCTCGTGATCGAGGTCGATCCCGCGGACGAGACCGGCGGCGAGCGGATCGAGATCATCGACATCGCGCCGACAGCTCCCGGCGAGACCAAGATCGACGCGAGGCTCGCGCGCGCGGTGCCCGGCGGTGGCGATGCCGCGAAGGTCGTGCAGGCGCTGCCGGCCGTCGCGCGGCCCGCTGCCGGCAGCTCGGAGATCGTCGTGTGGGGAGCCGCGCCGCGCGACACGCGCGTGTTCGTCGACGGTGTACCCGTGCCCGCTCTCTATCACCTCGGCGGCTATCGCGCTGCCGTCGGCAACGAGCTCGTTGGTGACATCAAGCTGTCGCCTGCGGCGTTCGGCGGCGACCGCGGCCGCGCGATCGGCGGGGTGATCGACATCGGCCTCGCGGATCCGAAGACGATCCCCGCGTGGCGGCTGCAGGCTGACGTCCTCGACGCGAGCGCCGCAGGTCGGCTCGAGCTCGGTCCGCTGACCACGGCGGCGGCCTTGCGCGGGAGCTGGCTCGATCGTGCGGTCGCGATCGTCGCCGAGCCCGAGGAGCTCGCGCCAAATGCCCCCCTCCCACGCTGGAGTGACGCGCAGGTGATGACGCGCGGCAAGGTTGCAGCCGACACCGAGCTCACCGCGTGGGTCCTCGGCGCCGACGATCGCCTCGAGCGCACACTGGTCTCCGACGATCCGGCGACCGAGACGACCGAGAGCGTCGCGGCGCGGAGCCTCCGGGCGCAGGTTACATTGAAGCGCCAGCGCGATGCGGGCCCGCAGCGCGCGACGCTGTGGTTCGGTCGCGACACGACGGACTACGAGCTCGCCGTGGGCCTCATCCCCGCGAGCCACGCGAGCCGGCTGTGGGTCGGTGGCCTGCGCGGCGATCAGACCACACGGATCACCGAGGGCATCGCGCTCGTGATCGGCCTCGACGTCGATGTCGAGCTCGCCGAGCTGCGACGCCGTGGCTCGCTCACGATCCCGGCGCGCGAGGGCGATCCGCGGATCTTCGGCCAGCCACCTGGCGACGACGTGTCGGCTGATCGCTGGCACTCGACGACGCTCGACGCCGCCGGCCACGCAGCGGTCGATTTGAAGTGGGGCCGGATCTCCGCGACGCTCGGCGGTCGATTCGACGCGTGGATGCTCGACGCGGATCGGCTCACGCCGCGCGTCGGCGAGACGCCGGGCATCGGGACGCAGCAGATCCTGTACACGCCGGATCCGCGCGGTTCGGTGCAGGTGCGGCTCACCGACGAGGCAGTCGCCCGCGTCGACGGCGGTCGCTACCACCAGGCGCGCGCGGCGAACGACACCAGCGCGGTGTTCGGCACGCCGACCCTCGGCCTCGAGGAGGCGTGGCACGTCACGGTCGGCGCGCAGTGGCGACGCGCGCCGTTCGCGATCGAGGCCGCGGGGTACGCACGCTGGCTCGACGATCTGGTCGCGCGCGATCTCGCCGTCACCCCACCGCTCGCGATGACGCTGACGCAGGAGGGCATCGGGCGCGTCGTCGGCGTCCAGGTCACCGCGCGCGCCGTCGGCTGGCACGGGCTCGCCGGTTGGCTCAGCTACAGCCTGTCGCGCAGCACCCGCAAGGACGCCGCGGATCAGACCGAGCGTCTGTTCGATCACGATCAGACCCACGGCCTGATCGCCGTCGGTGGGTGGGAGCGCGGGCCGTGGACGATCGGTGGCCGCGTGCGCGTGTCGAGCGGCGTGCCGCGCACCGGCGTGCTCGGCGCGTTCTTCGACAGCCGCTCCGGTCGGTTCCAGCCGATCCGCGGCCCGCACAACGGGGAGCGGCTACCGCTGTTCTTCGCGATCGACGCGCGCGGGGAGCGCCGGTTCCCGATCCGCGGCAGCGTGAAGGGCGCGGTCTATCTCGAGGTCCAGAACCTCACGAGCCGCTCGAACGCCGAGGAGATCATCTACAGCGCTGACTTCGCGATGAAGGGCTACCTGACGGGACTGCCGCTGCTCGCGATCGTGGGCGTCAGGATCGAAGGATGAAGTGCGCAGCCCTCGTCATCGCGGCCTTCGCGTTCAGCTGCGACGACCCGCTCGATCAACGGCTCGGCATCATCGATGCGCCGCGCGTTCTCGCGGTGATCGCGCAGCCCGCGGAGGCGAAGCCCGGCGCGATGATCACCTACGAGGCCGTGATCGCGAGCCCCGACGGTCCGCTCGCGCTCGCGCCGAGGTGGGGCTACTGCACGTCACCCAAGCCGCCGACCGAGGACAATGCCGCTTCGACCGACTGTGTCGGCGGGGATGCGCTGATCGATCTCGGCACGGCGCCGACGGTGATGGGCGCCTTGCCCGCCGAGGGCTGCATCCGGTTCGGTCCCGATGTCCCGCCCGGTGGCTTTCGCCCGCGCGATCCGGACGCCAGCGGCGGCTACTACCAGCCGGTGCGCGTGGCGAGCGACGAGCTCCTCGCGATCGGGCTGTCGCGAATCACGTGCAACCTGCCGACGGCGCCGTTCGATGCGGCAGCGCGGTATCGCGCCGAGTACGTCGCGAACGCGAACCCGGTGCTCGATCAGATCTCGCTCGACCGGGTCGCTGCGAACACCGACGTCACGCTCACCGCGACCTGGCCCGCCGCCTCCGCCGAGTCGTACCTGTACTTCGACGCGAATGCGCAGCAGCTCGTCGATCGCCGCGAGGCGATGCGGGTGTCGTGGTTCGCGACCGGCGGAACGCTCGCCGAGGATGCGACCGCGGTCGCCGAGGATGATCGCGCGACCTCCGCGTCGACGACCTGGCGCACGCCGGCCGCCGGCGACGCTTGGATCTGGATCGTGCTGCGCGACAGTCGCGGCGGTGTAGCGATGCGAGCGCTCCGCCTCACCGTCGAATAGATGAGTTACCAGCTCGAGCCGGCGCCGCCGCCCGACGAGCGACCACCGCCAAAGCCCGACGAGCGCGACGACGATCCGTAGGACGATCGCGAGCCACCACTCGAGCTCGTGGTCGACGGCCGCGTGCGCCGCGCAGTGTGGCGGGTGTACGTGTGGTGGCGATGGCAGTGCATGCAGGTCTCGGTGACCTGCACCTGACCACCGTGGTCGTACGTCGCGTGGACGAGCGTCGTCGAATCGGTCTTCTCGGTCTGGTAACTGCAGCCGCTGCACTTGCTGTAGCCCGAGAACCACTTGCCGTCGCGCAGCGTCTTCGTCGCCTGGCAGCCCGGGCACACGAGCACCTCGTAGTTGACCGAGCCGATGCGCTCCTCGGCGCGCTGACCCTCATCGAGGTGCTCGTCGTCCTCGATCTCGGACAGCGGCATCATCTCGCGGTTCGGCTGGCAGGTCTGGCAGCGACGCTGACGCCGGCGGTGGCGCAAGAGCATCGCGGCGCCGCCGCCGACTCCGGCGAGACCGAGCCCACCACCGACGATCGCGCCGGTCGGTGCACCGGAGTCCTCGCTCGGCGTCGCGACGTACGACGGCTCGTGCGTGTTCGGCATCGGCGGCTGCTGGTTGTCGGGCAGCGTCTGCGGATTCGCCGTCGGTGGCGTCACGACCTCGCCGTTGTCGCGATACTCGTGCGGCTTCTGCTCGACGACACCCTCCCCGCCCGCCGCCTTGATGTGCTCCGCCATCGCGGTCACGCCGTCGACGAGACCGCCGCCAAAGTTCTTTGCCTTGAATCGGGGCACCATCGTCGACTTCTGCATGTCGGCGAGCCACACCGACGGTAACGCTCCCTCCATACCGTCGCCGGTCTCGACCTCGAGGCGGCGCTGACTCATCACGAGCAGCACGAGCACGCCGTTGTTCGTCGCGGCCTGGCCGAGCTTCCAGTGGTTGAACAGATCGGTCGCGAACTGCTTCGGCGTGCCAGGGACCTTGTCGACGGTGACGACCGCGAGCTCGATCCCGCGCAGCCGGTTGAGCTCGCCCACGATCGCGTCGAGCTTCGCCTCGTCGGCGGCGGAGATCACGTTCGCCTGATCGGTGACCCAGCCGTTCGGGCGCGGGCTCGCGACCTCGGTGACGGACGCGACCTGGAAGATGACGAGAAGCGCGGCGAGCATCGCCCGATCATAGGCGATGACGCCGCGCGTGTTCGGATCCTGCGCGGGTTAGCGGTTGCCCCAGCGACCCTCGACCCAGACGTAGTAGTTGCCCTGGAGCTCCCAGCGACCGGCGATCCAGGTCGCGTTCGCCTTCTCGCGCTCCCAGTGACCGTCGACCCATGCCCAGTTGCCGCTCTGCCAATCCCAGCGGCCGGCGACCCAGATGTAGTTGCGGCGTGCGGCGACATTCTCGGCGCGCGGCGGAGGCGGCGCGACCGTCGGATACATACTGCCGCCCGCGGTCACGGTGACCGTCGTGGTGCCGCCACCGTTCGGGCGCGGACGCGGGTTCGTGTCGGTGACGACGACGCCACCCGACGAGTTCGAGACGTCGACCGGCGGCTGACCGCCGCCCTGGTGACCACCGCCATGGTGGCCCCCACCGTGCGTGTCGGTGACGACGACGCCACCCGACGAGTTCGAGACATCGACCGTGCCTCCGCCGCCCGACACCCACGTGCCCTCGATCCAGTGCCACGAGCTACCGCGGCGCTCCCACCGACCGTCGGTATGCGAGTACCCGCCGCGCTCCCGCTCCCATCGACCACCGAGCCACTGCCACTGGCCGTTCTGCCAGTCCCAGCGACCGCGAACGTAGATGTAGCCGGGACGCGCAACCACGTTCTCGGGCTGCGGCTGCGGCGGCTCCTGATAGACGACCGGCGTCGTGGACACTCCGGCATAGCCGGAGCCACGAACCACACAACCGGGAGCTGCGATCCCGGAGGCGATCGCGAGACCGAGCGCGACGAACAGATGACGAGTGCGAACCATTTTAGTCTCCTTGGGGCGTTGGACGGCCATGTCCCCGAATTCCTTCAAGGCCGGAGTATTGCCAGGCCTCGCGGGGCTGTCAAACGGAGCCCCTCGCGTGAACGCATGTCGAACCCAGCACTTACAGGTGCGCTCGGTCCGCCTCACCTTGGTTAGTGCATCGCATCACGAACGATCGACGCGGCTGGGCGACTTGGGTTCTGATGCGCGCGTGTTGGGATCCAAGCGCGCTCTCCTCGCCTTCGGTTTCCTCTACGCGTGCGGCGAGCCGTCCGCCGGACCGGATGCGGGTCCACCGGACTCCTCGTTCGATGCACCGATGCTGCCGGTGTTTCGCAATCCGATCTCGCTCAGCGATACAGATCTAGCGACGCAGTCGCTGCAGATCCTCGGCGCCGACGTTCCCGGTGCGAGCGGCAACTCGTGCAATGGCTGCCACGGCCTGACCAAGCAGCGCCTGCGCTACTGGCGTGCGCTCAGCGACGCGGCGATGACGACGTGCCTGACCGATCTGTCGCTCGGCTCGCAAGCGGCGGCGCAGACGACGATCGATTGCGTACGCGAGATGCCGACGATCGGCACCAGCGACTTCCAGAGCAAGAAGCTCGGCATCTACTCGACCGCCGCGCGGCTGCCGTGGTTCCAGTACGCGTTCTGGCTCGCCTACGGCGATGACACCACCAAGCTCGGCGACTTCAAGAGCCACGCCGGCATGCCGAAGGACGGCGTGACGCCGCTGACGCAGGGGCAGTTCGACATCGTCGCCGAGTGGTTCGTGCGCGGACTCCCCGAGCTCGATCGCACACTCGTCACCGATCCGCCGCCGAACTCGTGCGAGCCCGGAGTCTCGGCCGACGTCCAGACGCACGTCTCGCTGCTGGCGACGACCGGCTGGCGCGCGCTCAACACGCAGAGCCAGATGGCGATGTTCGGCTGCGGTGCCGCTACCGATCCGCGCCAGTGCCTGCAGAGTACGCCGCTCGCCGTCGACCAGACTTTCGGTGCCGGCTGGGATCTCCCGAGCCTTGGCCGTGCGCGCGTGCTCAAGGACGTCACGTACGTCAGCTCGTACTGGACGCGCAGCTCCGCCGACGGCCGGTTCGTCGGTCACGGTGTGTCGAACGTGCAGGGCTCGTACATGATCGACCTGCAGCGCGACGCGACCATCCCGATCAACAGCGCCTACGATCCGGCGTTCTTCCCCGACAACTCGGGCTTCGTGTTCCAGGGCGGCCCACGCAACACGTGCGGGATGAGCGTGCTCACGTCGAATCCGACCGAGATCACGATGACCGAGACCGCGTGCCGCAAGATCGGCCAGATCGGTCTCTACCAGCACGTCGGTCAGCTGCTGGGCGGCGGCGACTATTTCGCACTCGACAACGAGTTCGTCTCCGACGACGGCGGCAAGCAGCCGACGACGCAGGATCCCGACACCTCGTTCAGCTCGAACGCGTACTCGTCGTTCACGCCGATGATCTGGAACGGTACGACCTACGCGCCGCGCGCGACGGTCAACATCGATACGCCGTTCGAGGGCGATACCGTGCTGTCGCCGTCGGGCACGCTGACGATCGCCCGCGTCTCGGGCCCCAACGATCGCCAGCTCGGCTACGTGCTGCGCAAGGTGAACGCGACATTCAACGGCTCGACCTATTCGATCAATGCACCCGAGATCGCGCGCTACTGCCTGTCGGGCGGCAAGCCCGGGTTCTCGTACGACGAGCGCTGGATCGCGTTCCACCACTACGTCACGTCCGCCGACGCGGTCGCGCTCGGCTTCACCGGCCCGTCGGATCCGCTGTTCCTGCCGTACATCCAGCAGGGCGCCGCAAACCTCTACGTGATGGACATCGCGACCGGCGTCCCCGTGCGGGTCACGAACATGCAGCCCGGCCAGTACGCGCTGTTCCCGCACTTCCGCTCGGACGGCTGGATCTACGCGCAGGTTCGCGACGCCAATGCGGGCCACGAATACACGATCGCGTCCGACGCGGCGCTGCTCCTCGAGCAGTGATACCCTGGGCCCGGGCGGCTCTGGATGCGCTTCCTTCTATTGGTTCGGTAGCGCATCCGCTCTCCGCCCACCTTTTCTGATCTCGGGTGGGCCATGGACGCGATACGCACGCTGTTGCTCGCCCGCACCCATGTGGTGGTGATGGACGCGGGCATCGTCGCGAGTGCGGCGACGCGGCCGTCCCGCGACAAGGACCTCGACACGTTCGAGGACGAGCTCGCCCAGCTCGGGTTCGTGATGAGCCTCGACCTCGCGATGACCGTGCGCCGGCTCCCGAACCAGGCGATCCAGGAGCTGCGCAACTGGATCGTCGACACGCTCGCGAAGGGGTCGGGTGCGCACCGGCCGCACGTGCCGCTATTCCGCACGTTCCCCGCCGGCGTTCCCGCCAACACGTACGGCCTGTATCTGCGCCGCGTGTTGACGTGGCTCCTCACGCGCCCGGATCAGCCGTGTCCGTGGTGCACCGAGATCCGGTCCGTCGGCGCACTCGATCCCTGCGGTCACCTCGTGTGCCGCACGTGCTGGGACGGCGGCAACTACAGCGGCTGCCCGATCTGCCATCGCCGCGTGACGCCGGGAAATCCGTTCGTGCTCCCCGCGCCGCCCCCCGACGGCACACCGCGCGAGACCGTCGGTGGTCACGACGGCCAGCTCCGCATCATCCACCTCGCGTTCGATCTGGCGGCGACCGCCCGCGCGCGGTTCGTCCAGCTCCTCACGCGCGCGACCCCGCTGTCGCCCGAGGATCGTAGCGAGGTCGAGACCGTGATCGACATGCTCGGTCCGCGCGTCGGCGTGGCTGCCACCGAAGATTCCGGTCAAGGAGTCGATGGCGATCGCGCTCGCGCGACTGTGGATGGTGTCGCCCGATCGCACCGCGATCCTGCTCGCGACCGCCTCGCACCTCCACACCGCGACCGACGTGCTGCGCATCGCGACCGTGCTGATGCGCGGCGATCCGGGACTCGTCGCCGTCGCTGGCGCGCCGCGCCGGCTTGGATCGATCCCGCGCGGCCTGCGGCGGATCGTCCTCGAGGCGCTCGATCGGATCCCGCCGGAGACGCTCGTCGAGGATGTGCAGCGTCACCGCAGCTTGTGGAAGAGCGCCGGCGAGAAGCTGCATCCGTTCGAGCACGCAGCGCGGCTGCCGACGGCGGCGCTCGCGTTCGCGGTCGTGCGCGGCACCGACGTCACGAAGGCGACGTTCGGCGACACGCTGCGTGCGCAGACCACGCAGATCGCGCGCCTGCGTATCGAGGACGACCGCGTGCGCGTCACCTCGTGGGGCGGCGTGATCGAGGACGGGCTGCGCGCCGGCGACGTGCGCGGCATCCTCGATCAGCTCGCGACCCGGCCCGGCGAGCTCCTGCGTCGCGCGGATCACCTCGTGCGCGTGACCCAACGCAAGGCACCCGACGCGCTCGGCACGATCCTCGAGACGATCGGCGCGGCCACGAGACGCAGCGCGCCCGCGATGCTCCTCACCCTCGCCGCGCACGTCGCGCGCCGCGGCCGGTCGTGGCCCCGTCGCGTGATCTTCCCCAAGGCCGCGGTCCTGAAGGCGTGGACGATGCCCGATCACCGCGAGCCGCTCCGCGCGGATGCGATCGGCTCGATCGTCACCTCGGTCCGCACCGAGCTCGTCCGCCGCGCCGAGGGCCGGTCGCGGTTCGCGCGCGCCGTGATCGATCGCAGCCTCGTCGACCTGCTTGTCCCGCTCGGCGAGCGCAGTGCGTCGAAGGCGAAGATCGCCTGGCCCCGCGGCAGCGAGGTCTCGATCCCGCAGGGCGAGTCGGTCCGGCTGTTCCTCCACTGGGAAGACCCGCCTGGCAACCGCACCGATCTAGATCTCTCGGTCGCGCTGTTCGACGGCACCTGGCGCCACGTCGGGACCTGCGACTTCACGAACCTCGTGGTCGGTGGCGACGCGGCGATCCACTCCGGTGATCTGACGTCGGCTCCACCACCACTCGGCGCATCGGAGTTTGTCGACCTCCACCTCGAGCGCCTGCACCTGCTCGGCGCACGCCACGCCGTGATGGTGGTGTTCAGCTACAACGAGATCCCGTTCGACAAGCTGCCGCACGGCTTCGCCGGCCTGATGGTCGCCCCCTCGGCGGGTACACACTTCGATCCGCGCGCCGTCGTGCAACGCTTCGATCTCGGAGGCCGCTCGGTGATCACCGTTCCGCTCACCCTCGATCTCGATGCGCGTCGCCTGCGCTGGCTCGATGTCCACATCGCCGGTCGCGCCGCGATGAAGAGCGTCGGCGGCTATCGCGCCGCCCTCGCGCACATCGGCAAGGACTTCGCCGACCTCGCGAGCACGGCCGCGCGCCCGACCCTGTGGGACGTCGCCTGCATCCACGCCGCCGCGCGCGCGAACCTCGTCTACGTCCGCGAGCGCGATGGCGAGATCACGCAGTACCGCCGGCGCGATGGTGAGACCACGGTCGGTCGCCTCGCGCGCCTCCTCGCCGACACCGACGACGACGGCACGCTCGCCGCGATCCCGGCAGCGAATGCACCGACCTGGTTCGCGCTCCTCGACGACACCCTCGCGATCCCGACCGGCAGCGAGGGCTACATCCTCGACGCCCGCCGCACCGGCCCGAATATCACCCGCCTCGCCGCGTCCGATCTCGTCGCGCACCTTGCCGCCAAGTAATGCACTCCGACCCCTTTTTGCTGCCCGACCCCTTCTTGCCGCCAAGTAATGCACTCCGACCCCTTTTCCAACGCGCTGGAAACGTCCTGCCCTCGGACACTCGGGCACAGCGATTCCAACGACCTAGAAAACGGGGTCCGAGTGCATTTCCTCGTCGAGATCTCGGCTAGCGCGGCCTGACGCGATGCGTTAGTCTGCTCGACGGTGGCACCCTCCAGTCTGTACGAGCCGGGGATGGATCGCGACGCGTGCGGCGTCGGGTTCGTCGCCGACATCAAGGGCAACCGCTCGCGCAGCATCATCGATGATGGGCTCGAAGTGCTGCGCCGGCTGTCGCATCGCGCGGCGTGCGGTGCGGATCCGGAGACGGGCGATGGCGCCGGGATCCTGATCCAGCTTCCCGAGCGCTTCTTCCGCGCGGAGGCCGTACGGTTGGGCCTCGAGCTCGCGCCCGGACGCCGGTTCGCGGTCGGCCAGGTGTTCCTGCCTCCCGACCCGTTCCAGCGAGTGCTCTGCGAGCAGGTCCTCGAGGAAGTGATCAAGGAAGAGGGTCAGCGCTTCCTCGGCTGGCGCGACGTGCCGATCGATGCAGCGCACGTAGGCCCGACGGCGCACGCCGTGATGCCGGTGTTCCGCCAGCTGTTCGTGAGGATGCGCCGCGTGCCGCCGAGCGCGTGGGAGCGCACGCTCTATGTCATCCGCAAGCTCGCCGAGAATCGCGTGCGCGAGCGCGGCGCGGATCCCGATGGCTACTTCCACGTCGCGAGCTTGTCGACGGAGACGATCGTCTACAAGGGCCTGCTCCTGCCGCGGCAGCTCCCTCAGTTCTTCCCCGACCTGCGGGCGCCAGAGCTGGTCAGCGCGATCGCAGTCGTGCACTCGCGGTTCTCGACGAACACGTTCCCGACCTGGGATCTCGCACAGCCGTTCCGCTACATCGCGCACAACGGCGAGATCAACACCCTGCGCGGCAACGGTAACTGGATGCAGGCGCGGCGCAGTCAGCTCAAGAGCGCCAAGTTCCACGGTGGCCTCGAGCGTCTGTTCCCGATCATCGTCCCCGGCAAGAGCGACTCGGCGCAGTTCGACAACATGGTCGAGCTGATCACGCTCGGCGGTCGCACGCTGCCGCACTCGATGATGATGATGATCCCCGAGGCGTGGGAGGGGAACGCCGCGATGGACGAGGACCGCAAGGCGTTCTATCGCTACGCGTCGTCGCTCGTGGAGCCGTGGGACGGCCCCGCCGCGATCGTGTTCTCCGACGGACAGCTCGTCGGCGCGACGCTCGATCGCAACGGGTTGCGCCCCGCGCGGTGGACGATCACGACGGACGATCGCGTGATCCTCGCGTCGGAGACCGGCGTGATCGACGTGCCTCCCGAGCGCGTGCGCAGCAAGGGACGCCTGCAGCCCGGCATGATGTTCGTGGTCGATACGGCCGAGGGCAGGATCGTCGACGACGCCGAGCTCAAGCGCGATGTCGCGGGTCGGTTCCCGTATCGCAAGTGGCTCGACAAGAACGTGTTCGAGATGAGCGAGCTCGAGGCCGGTCCCAGGCCCGAGGTCATCTCGGGCGACGACCTGATGACGCTCGCCCGCGCGCACGGCTACACCGACGAGGACGTCAACCTCGTGATCGAGCCGATGGCGACCACCGGCAAGGAGCCGATCGGATCGATGGGCACGGACACGCCGCTCGCGGTGCTGTCGGATCGCGCCCCGAACCTGAGCGCGTACTTCCACCAGCTGTTCGCGCAGGTCACGAACCCTCCGATCGATCCGATCCGCGAGGCGCTCGTGATGTCGCTCGAGACCACGATGGGGCCGGATGGCAACACGTTCGACGAGACGCCCGAGCAGTGCCACCAGCTCCGGCTGCGCGGACCCGTGATCGGCAACGGCGATCTCGCGAGGATCCGCGCGATCCACGAGGGCGTGTTCGAGCCGATCACGCTGTCGATGATCTACCCGGTCATCGACGGCGAGGACGGTCTCGCCGCCGCGATCGCGCGACTCCGGCGCGCCGCCGAGATCGCGATCGACGACGGCCACAACGTGTTGATCCTCAGCGACCGCGGTGTCGATGCCGCCCACGTCGCGATCCCCGCCGTGCTCGGCCTGTCCGCCGTGCAGCAGCACCTCGTACGCGAGGGCACACGCATGCAGGCCGGTCTCATCGTCGAGACCGCCGATGTTCGCGAGGTCCACGACGTCGCGCTGCTGATCGGGTATGGCGCCGCTGCGGTCAATCCGTACCTCGCGCTCGACATGGTGCGCGACCTCGTGAGGCTCGGACGCGTTCCCGGGCCCGTCGACGCCGCGGTCTCGCGCTACGTCCACGCCCTCGAGGAGGGCCTGCTCAAGGTGATGTCCAAGATGGGCATCTCGACGGTGCAGAGCTATCGCGGCGCGCAGATCTTCGAGGCGGTCGGGCTCGACAGCGGTGTCATCGATCGCCACTTCACCGGAACGCCGTCGCGCATCCAGGGGCTGGGCCTCGAGGAGCTCGGCATCGAGGCGCTCGCACGTCACGAACGCGGGTTCGGTCGCTCCGCCGCCGTGATCGCCGACGAGCTCCCCGTCGGCGGTCAGTACCAGTGGCGCCGCCGCGGCGAGCCCCACAAGTGGAACCCCGCGACGATCGCGACACTCCAGGCTGCGGTTCGCCTGCGCGACGCCGAGCGGTTCGCCGAGTACGAGCAGCTGTGCGACGAGGAAGACGCGGCGCTCCTGACGCTGCGCGGTCTGCTCGAAGTCATCCCGGCCGCCACGCCGATCGCGCTCGACGAGGTCGAGCCGGCAGCGGAGATCGTCAAGCGGTTCGTGACCGGCGCCATGTCGTTCGGCTCGATCAGCGCCGAGGCGCACGAGACGCTCGCGATCGCGATGAACCGGATGGGTGCGAAGTCGAACTCCGGCGAGGGCGGCGAGGAGCCGCACCGCTACGAGCGCGACGACAACGGCGACTTTCGCCGCAGCGCGATCAAGCAGATCGCGTCGGGCCGGTTCGGCGTCACGACGCACTACCTGGTCAACGCCGACGATCTGCAGATCAAGGTCGCGCAGGGCGCGAAGCCCGGCGAAGGCGGCCAGCTCCCCGGCGCGAAGGTCGACGAGCGGATCGCGCGCGTGCGGTGGTCGACGCCCGGCGTCACGTTGATCTCTCCCCCGCCCCATCACGACATCTACTCGATCGAGGATCTCGCGCAGCTGATCTACGATCTGTCTGCGGTGAACCCGATGGCGCGCGTCAGCGTCAAGCTCGTCAGCGAGGTCGGCATCGGCGCGATCGCTGCGGGCGTCGCGAAGGCGCGCGCGGGCGCGGTCGTGATCGCCGGTTACGAGGGCGGCACCGGCGCGGCGCCGCTGTCGAGCATCAAGCGCGCGGGCCTGCCGTGGGAGCTCGGCCTCGCCGAGACGCAGCAAGTTCTCGTCGCGAACCGGCTGCGCGATCGGATCCGCGTTCAGGTCGACGGCGGGTTGCGCACGTCGCGCGACGTCATCGTCGGTGCGCTGCTCGGCGCCGAGGAGTTCGGCATGGCGACCGCGTCGCTCGTCGCGACCGGCTGCATCATGCTGCGCAAGTGCCACCTCAACACCTGCTCGGTCGGCATCGCGACCCAGGATCCGGCGCTGCGCGAGAAGTTTACGGGCACGCCCGAGGACGTCGTCACCTACTTCATGTTCGTCGCC
This sequence comes from Myxococcales bacterium, assembly GCA_031421915.1. GTDB lineage: Bacteria > Myxococcota_A > Polyangia > Haliangiales > Haliangiaceae > JABFXX01. The sequence continues at coordinate 52,386 of JANOPP010000568.1, forward strand.
GAGGGCGTCCGCAAGCACCTCGCAGCGCTGGGCGTTCGCTCGCTCGACGACATCGTCGGCGCAGTCGAGCGGTTGCGGCAGAAGCCCTCCGATCACTGGAAGGGCAAGCTGGTCGACCTGTCAGCGATGCTCGCGGAGCCGAAGGAGGGACCGCGCAGGTTCGCCGCAGCGCAGCCGTGGGACCTCGCAGACCACGTCGATCACGATCTGATCCGGCGCGCCGAGACCGCGCTGACGGGTGGGCGCTCCGTCGAGCTCGCACTGCCGATCGACAACTCGCGCCGCGCCGTCGGAACCCTCCTGTCCGGTGAGATCGCACGTCGCCACGGTGCGCGCGGCCTGACCGACGGCTCGATCACCGTCCGGCTCTCGGGCTCGGCCGGGCAGAGCTTCGGCGCGTTCCTGGCGCCGGGGGTCACGCTCGAGCTGTGCGGCGACGCGAACGACTACATCGGCAAAGGCATGTCGGGCGGACGGATCGTCGTCTACCCGCCTGCGACCTCGCGGTTCGCGCCGCACGACAACGTGATCATCGGCAACGTCGCCCTCTACGGCGCGACCGCCGGCGACCTGTTCGCCTCGGGCCTCGCGGGCGAGCGCTTCGCGGTTCGCAACTCCGGTGCGCGCGCGGTCGTCGAGGGCGTCGGTGATCACGGCTGCGAGTACATGACCGGCGGCGTCGTGGTCGTGCTCGGTCCGGTCGGCCGCAACTTCGCCGCTGGCATGAGCGGCGGCGTCGCCTATGTCTTTGACCCATCGCAGGCGCTGCGTGCGCGCTGCAACCTCGAGATGGTCGAGCTCGAGTCCGTGATCGACGAGAGCGACATGTGGCTCCTGCACGGCCTCGTCGAGGATCACGTGCGCGTCACCGGCAGCCCGCTCGGGCGCCGCGTGCTCGACAACTGGGAGCACCTGGTCGCCCGGTTCGTGAAGGTCATGCCGACCGACTACAAGCGCGTCCTCCAGGCGCGGCGCGCTGCCGCACGGCGACCGACCGGGCTCACGCTCGTCGGTGGAGGCAAGCACTGATGGGCAAGCCAACCGGCTTCATCGAGTGGTCGCGACTCCTGCTGCACAAGCGGCCCGTGGCCGAGCGCGTGCGCGACTGGCGCGAGGTCGAGGGGCCGTATGGCCCGCTCGAGCAGGACGTCCTGCGCACGCAGGCAGGTCGCTGCATGGACTGTGGCGTTCCGTTCTGCACGCAGGGCTGTCCGCTCGGCAACCCGATCCCGGACTTCGCCGACCTCGTCTACAAGGACCGCTGGCACGACGCGCACAAGCGCCTCGCGTCGACGAATGACTTCCCGGAGTTCACGGGTCGCCTGTGTCCCGCACCCTGCGAGGGCTCGTGCGTCCTCGCGATCGACGGCGCGCCCGTCACGATCGAGGCGATCGAGAAGTCGATCGCCGAGCGCGCGTTCTCCGAGGGCTGGATCGTGCCGGTCCCGCCGCGCGTACGCACCGGCAAGCGGATCGCGATCGTCGGGTCGGGACCCGCGGGGCTCGCCGCCGCTGCGCAGCTCAACCGAGCGGGTCACACCGCGATCGTCTACGAGTCCGCCGCGCGCGCGGGCGGCCTTTTGCGCTACGGCATCCCGGACTTCAAGATGGAGAAGTCCGTGATCGATCGCCGGCTCGCGATTCTCGAGGCCGAGGGCGTGCAGCTCCGCTACTGCGTCACCGTCGGTGGCGACCCGACCTGGTCCCAGCTCCGTGCCGAGCATGATGCCGTGGTGATCGCGATCGGCGCGTCCCGGCCGCGCGACCTCGACGTGCCCGGTCGCGACCTCGCCGGCGTCGTGATCGCGATGGACTACCTCACCGAGCAGAACCAGGTCGTCGGGGGCGAGCTCGCTGCACCGACGTACGACGTCCGCGGCAAGCGCGTCGTGATCCTCGGTGGTGGCGACACCGGCTCCGACTGTCTTGGCACCGCACATCGCCAGGGCGCCGCCCACGTCACGCAGATCGAGCTGATGCCCGCCCCACCCGCCGATCGCGCAGCGACGAATCCGTGGCCGACGTGGCCGCTCGTGTTCCGGACGTCGAGCTCGCAGGAGGAAGGCGGTGAGCGCACGTTCGCGTTCCGCACCACCCGGCTCGAGGGCACGGGCGGAAAGCTGACCGCGCTCGTCGGTGTGCGTGTCGAGGATCCGAGCGTCGAGGTCCGGATCGAGGTCGACACGCTGATCCTCGCGCTCGGCTTCGTCGGGCCCAACACGGCGCCACTCGTCGAGCAGCTCGGCGTCGCGCTCGATCCACGCGGCAACATCGCCGTCGACGCGCGCTACTCGACCTCGGTGCCCGGCGTGTACTGCGCGGGTGATGCGCATCGCGGCGCGTCACTGATCGTGTGGGCGATCGCCGAAGCGCGCGAGCTCGCACGCCATGTCGATGCCGAGCTTCGCGGCGGCCCCGCGTGGCTCCCCCCGCGCGGCCAGGACCAGCCCTTCCGATAGATCGACGGGCGCGCGGTCATGCGTGTACCATTTCGATCAATGGGTGCGCGTTGCCTCGTCCTTGCGCTGGTCGTGGGCTGCTACAGCCCCACGCTCAGCCCGGGCAGCCCGTGCACGGAGAAGGGGACATGCCCCGGCGACCTCGTCTGCGACATGGGTCGCTGCGTGACGCCCGGTGGGCCCGGCCCGATCGACTCACCACCGCTGGTTCCCGACGCCACCGACGCCACCTTCGAGATCGACGCGCTCGGAGATGCATTCATCCCGCCCGACAGCACGACGGGCACGGTGTGGGCAGCTCCGTCGCCGCTCGGCGGAGGGGTCAACACGCCCGCAACCGAGACCGATCCGAGCATCACCAACGATCGCCTGACGCTCGTCTTCATCCGCAACGTCGCCGCCGATGAAGAGATCTTCATGTCGACGCGCACCACCACTGCCGAGCCGTGGGGCGTCGCGACGGCGGTGACGGCGCTCAACTCGACGTCGCTGGAGCGGTCGCCCGAGATCGGTGACGACGGCCAGGCGATCACGTTCACCTCGAACCGCAGCGGCAACTTCGACGTCTACGTCTCGTTCAAGGTCGGCTCGACCTGGAGCGCTCCTGTCGTCGTCACCGAGCTGTCGGGCACGGGCATCGAGAATGACGTCGCGATCTCTCCGGATCGTCTGACCGCCTTCGTCACGCGAGGAAGCAGTCCGAACCGCAGGCTCTTCCGCTCGACCCGGAGCAGCGTGTTCCAGGTCTGGGGTGCGCCGACTCAGGTCACCGAGGTCACCGTCGACGTCGGGTCGCCGTCGCTGACGAACAACGGCGCGACCCTCTACTTCCACGCGAACGCGGTGCGCGACCTGTTCACCAGCCAGAAGGTGGGGTCCGTGTATCCCGCGCCGTCGCCCGTCGCCGAGCTCAACACCGCGGGACGCGACGCCGCGCCGTTCGTCCTGCAGGGCAACAGCTACATGGTGTTCGAGCGCGAAGGCTCGATCTTCGAGACCACGCGCTGATCAAAGACAGATGCCGCCGACGACGCACGAAGTGTTCCCCCCGGAACACGCGCCGCTGCAGCAGTTGCCCGCACATGCAGCACCGGCACCATTGATCCCGTCCTGACAGGCCGAGCTGCCCTCGCAGGTAACGGCACAGAATCCGTTGCAGCGCACCGACGCGTTGCCCGGGCCATGCTGGCAGGAAGAGCTGCCACGACACTCGACCTCGCATGTCCCCGCCGAACCGCAATCGACTCCCTCGTCCTGGCACGTCGAGCTACCGATGCACGAGACGTCGCAGGTCGTCGCCATCCCGCAGTTCACACCACCTTTGCATGCGTCGCTCTGATCGCAGATCACGCGGCACGGCATACCTGGCGGGCACGTGACAGCTCCCTGCCCGTCCTGATCGATCACACAGGTGCCGCTCGTACAGACTCCCCCTGCTGTCAGACATGCCATGCACGACGACGATGGTGCATCGATCACGCGCGCGTCGGTCGGCGCATCGCTCGCCGGCGCGTCGACAACCCTGCCGTCGCTGCTCGCGTCACTGCCGCTACCCCCGCCGCCGCCCGATGCGGCCGTGAACCCGCACCCAGCGAGCACCACGACACAGAGTACGGCCCGCCTCATGTCACGATGATCGGTGACGGGCTCGCGCAGGTCAACGGCGAACCGGATCAGCTGTACGCGGCGCGCGGCGTGATCGTCACACGAACGCCACCGCGCGGCAGTGGTCCCAGACCACCGCCCGCGGGGGTCGTGTCCTGCGCCGGGAACGCCAGGTCGTAGCGGCGCGTGAACCAGCCGAGGAACGCGGGCATCAGGAGCTGGATCAAGGTCTCGCCCGGGCAGCGATGCCCCTCGGGCGGACCGCCACCCTGTGGCACGAACGCATTCATCGGTAGCGCACCGTGTGCAGCGTCGCCGAGGCGGTCGCCCTTGAACGCGGTCGGATCCGCGAACGTCGCGCCGTCCTGGAGCGTGGCCCAGATCGCACCCGCGCCCTTCCAGCCGGCGGGAATCGCGTAGCCGTCGAGCTCGAGATCCTTCTTCGCGACGCCGAGGAACGTCACGGGTGCGATCGGATACGAGCGCAGGACCTCGCGTGACACCGCGCGCGCCGCATCGAGCGATCGGATCTGCGCGAGATCGGGGACGCCCTCGCCGAGCCTGGCGTCGGCCTCGGCGCGGACTCGCTTCGCGAGCTCGGGATGCTCACCGAGCACGACGAGCAACCACGCGATCGCTGCGGTCAAGCCGCCGTGCGCCGCGAAGAAGAAGTGCAACAGCTCGATCTCGAGCTCGGCCGACGAGAGCTGCTCGCCATTTGGCCCCCGCGCCCCCTTGAGCACGCCGAGCGCGGTGCCGGCTCCATCCTTCGCCGCGACCTGCGCCTTGATGTACGTGCGCAGGCGATCGCGCGCGCGGATCGCCTTGCCGTAGGAGGTGAACGGCAGGTTGATCGGCGGGGCAAACGATCCTTTGATCAGCGCGTCGAAGTCGTTCGCTTGCGCGACGTTGCTCGTCGCTGGATCGCTCGCCGCGAACATCATGTCGGCTATGTCGAAGCCGAGCTGCGACAGATCCGCGCGAACGGCGCCCTCGCCGGCCTTGACCCACTTGCTGACGAAGCGCTCGAAGATCTTGAAGATGCTCGGCAGGTAGCTATTGAGGGCCTCGTCGGTGAACGCCGCGAGCAACAGCCGCTTGCGGTTCTTGTGACGGTCACCGTCGAGGAACGGCACTGCATCGGGGTGCAACAGCTCCTGCATGAACTTCGGCGAGCCCGACTGCCGCGTGAAGTGCTCCGGGTTCATGAAGAACGAGAACGCCTTGGGCCCCGCGAAGAACACGACGGTGTCGCCGAGGATCTTCGTCTTCCACACGTTGCCGTGCTGCTTCGTCCGGCTCATCGTGAACTCGAACGGGTCCTTCAAGAACTTCAGGGCCTCGCCGACGAACGGCGCTCCTGTGGAACCCGGTGGCACTTGACTCATCGCAGACCATGGTACGGCCGATCGCGTCAGCGGGATCGATCACACCTCTCGATTTCCACCCGAGGTACGATGGAGCCATGTCGCTCCGCATGGGTGTGTTGATCTCGGTGGTGTCGCTCGGCTGCGGCGAGGTCAAGAACACGCAGGTCGATGCCGCGATCGACGCCGTCCCGATCGACGCACCCTCGGGGCCCGATCCGCGCAAGCTGGTCGCCGAGGTCACAGCGACGCCGAACCGCAACCTCGACATGTTGTTCGTGATCGACGACTCGCCGTCGATGCAGGACAAGCAGAGCAACCTCGCCATCAACTTCCCGAACTTCATCAACGTGCTGAACGGCTTGCCCGGAGGTCTGCCGAACATTCACCTCGCGGTGGTCACGACCGATGTCGGAACGAAGGCCACCGAGGACACCGCACCGGGTCCCGCGATCGGACAGATCGGCAATGGTGGGTGTTCCGGCACCGGCAAGGGCGGCAACATGCTGACCAACAACGCGCCGGTGACCGGCACGTACATCAGCGACATTGCGGCCCCTGGCGGCGGTCGAACGAGGAACTACACGGGCCCCCTCGCCACCGTGTTCGCGACGATGGCGCTGGTCGGTGCGGGTGGTTGCGGCTTCGAGCAGACCCTCGAGGCGATGCGGCGAGCGCTCGACAACAATGCGGCGAACGCGGGCTTCCTCCGCCCGGACGCCGTGCTCGGCGTGGTGTTCCTCACCGACGAGGACGACTGCTCGATGCGGCGGTCCTCGATGCTCGGACCCGAGTCCACAGCGCTCGGGCCGCTGCAATCGTTCCGCTGCGCGCGGTTCGGCGTGACCTGTGCAACCGGTGGCACCACCTCCGACGAGATGAACCAGATCGGCACCAAGGGCATGTGCGCCGGCAATCCGGCATCGATGTACATGACCGACGTAACGCCGTACCGCACGTTCCTCACGAACCTCAAGGGTGATACCCGCAAGGTCGTCGTCGCCGCCATCATGGGAACGACCGCGCCGTATCAGGTCGAGCTCCGCATGCCGCCGGGTGGCGGCGTCGCGCAAGTCGCGCTGGCCCACTCGTGCACGTACACGGGTGCGAACGGCCTCGAGGTCGCGGATCCGCCGGCGCGCTTGCAGGCGTTCCTCGACCTGTTCCCCGATCGCAATGCCAGCTCGACGATCTGCCAGCAGGATCTGTCCGGAGGCCTCGTCTCGGTCGCGACGCTCCTGTCGCGCGCGATCGGCTCGCCCTGCATCGGAGTCGTGCTCGCCGACGCCGATCCTGCCACCGCGGGCAAGCAATACGACTGCGTGGTCGAGGATGTCGTCGGCGCCGCCACGACTCTGGTCCCGGCCTGCAACGCGGGTGGACCCGCGACCTGCTGGTCGCTCGTCGCGAACCCGACGGTGTGTACGCTCGCCGAGCGCCTCGAGCTCGTCGTCACGCGCCCTGCTGCTCCACCGCCACTGACGATCACGCGGATGCGCTGCTTGACGCTCTAGGCTCGAGCACGACCTTCCCGAACGCCGCGCGTCGCTCGAGGATCTCGTGCGCCTCTGCCGCACGCTCGAGCGGGAGCACGCTGTGCACCACCGGAGAGAGCCGTCCGGCGGCGACGTGCCCGAGCACGGCAAGTAGGTCCGCCTTGCTGCCCATCGTCGAGCCGAGCACCTCGATCTGCCGGAAGAAGATGTGCCGCAGATCGATCGCTGGGTGGAACCCGGCCGTCGCACCGCACGTCACGATCCGCCCGCCGTTGCGGACCGCCTTGATGCTCCCGACGAAGACGTCGCCACCGACGTGCTCGATCACCGCATCGACCCCGCGCTTGCCCGTGAGCGTCCGCGCGACCGCCGCGAAGTCCGTCGTCGTGTAGTTGATCACCTCGTCCGCGCCCAGCGCCTTCGCGCGCGCGACCTTGTCCTCGGTCCCCGCGGTCGCGATCACGCGTGCGCCGTACAGCTTCGCGATCTGGATCGCCGCGACTCCGATCCCCGAACCCGCGCCATGCACGAGTACGACATCGCCGGGCGCCACGCGCGCCTTGCCGACCACCATCTGCCACGCCGTGAGGAACGGCAGGATCGACGACGCTGCCTCGGCGAACGACAGCCGCTCCGGATAGGGCGCGAGGTTGACCTCGGGCACGACCAGGTACTCGCAGTATCCGCCACTCACGTGCTCCCCGAGAATCTTGTAGTGGCGGCACAGGTTGTCGTGACCGCCGAGGCACTGCGCGCACCGTCCGCAGGACAACCCGGGCTGCACCACGACCTTCGTGCCGTCGTCGGTGGTGCCCACGATATCGGCGCCGAGGATGTGCGGGTAGTGCAGCTTGAACGCGGGGCCACCCTTCCGGACCCACACGTCGAGATGATTGAGCGCGACGGCGCGCACCCGCACGCGAACCTCACCAGGCCCTGGCACGGGGATCGGGAGTTGTTCGACGCGCAGGACGTCGGGACCGCCGTGCTCCCGGAGCACGACCGCTTGCATCGTCATGCGGCGGACGGTATCGCCGCACCCGACGAAACGCGATAGAACGCGCGCATGCATGTCGTCGCCGTTCCGTGCCTCAAGGACAACTACGCGTACCTCGTGATCGACGCGGGTCGCGCAGCGGTCGTCGACCCCGGCGAAGCCGCACCGATCGAGGCCGCCCTCGCCCGTGAAGGCGTCACGCTGGGCGCGATCTGGGCAACCCACCACCACCATGATCACGTCGGCGGCGTCAAAGACCTCGTCGCCGCGCACCCCGGCATCGACGTCGTCGCGCACGTCACCGACGCGCCCAAGGTTCCGCACGTCACGCACGCCGTGAACGATGGCGACGAGGTCGCGTTCGGGTCGCTCCGCGCCACGATCATCCACAACCCAGCGCACACCCTCGGCGCGATCACGTTCCTCGTCGAGGGCTGCGCGTTCACCGGCGACACGCTGTTTGCCGCCGGCTGTGGACGCGTGTTCGAGGGCGATGCCGCGATGATGCACGCCTCGCTGTCGAAGCTCGCGGCCCTCCCACCGGAGACGAAGGTGTACTTCGGTCACGAGTACACGGCGTCGAACCTCCGCTTTGCCGCCGCGGTCGAGCCCGACAACGCCGACATCGCTCGCCGCGCCACGAAGCTCACCACTCCGTCGACTCCGTCGACGATCGCCGAAGAGCGCATGACCAATCCGTTTCTGCGCTCCGTCGAGCGAGCCGTGATCCAGTCCGCCCGCGCACACGACGCCACCGGCGATGACCCGGTCAGCGTGTTCGCGGCGATCCGCGAGTGGAAGAACAAGTTCTAGGGCTCTGCGCGGGCTGATGTCGGCCTGATGTCGGCACCGAGCAGCGTTGGCCTCACAGTGGGTTCTCGCCGCCTCCGTCGGCACAGGAGCCTCCCCTGAAGATCAGCGCGGCGGAACGTAGAGCTTGATCTCGACGCGGCGGTTCGCGAGGCGGCCCTTGGGCTTGTCGTTCTCGACGACCGGCTCCTCGCTACCGCGACCCTCGATCACGACACGCGGGGCAGCGACGCCTGCCGTGACGAGTGCTTGCTTCACCGCCTCGGCGCGCGCGATCGAGAGATCGACCGCGAGCTGGGCGTAGTCCGGGGGCTCCGCGCCCTCGACGATGGTCGCGAACTGGTTGGCCTCGCGATCATCGGTGTGGCCGATCAGGACGACCTTGATCGTCGGATGCGCGGCCATGATCTTCACGATCTTCAGGATGTTCGGCTGCGCGGAGTCGCGCACGACGGTCTCGCCGTCCGCGTAGAGGAGACCTTCGACGGTGCCACGCAGGCTGTCGACCTCGAGAGGCACGGTGTCGGGACAGCCATCGTCGTCGTCGATACCGTTGTAGGTCTCGGCGACCGACGCGCAGCGATCGGCGATGTCGAGCACGCGATCGAGATCGTTGTCGATGTCCGGGCAGCCGTCGAGATCGTCGAAGCCGTCGGCATCCTCGGCGCGATCGGGGCACTTGTCGGTCTGGTCCGCGATGCCGTCGTCATCCTTGTCGGCGACCTTGATCGGCTCGATCTCGACTGCCTTGCGGAACGGAACCTTGCCGATCTGCAGCTCGATGCCGATCGAGAAGTCGAACTCGGCCGTGACGTAGTTCTCGATACCGGGGAGGCCGGTGATGCGCGCATCGAACCGGAGCGCGAAGTTGCGGCCGGTGTCGAACCGCAGGCCGCCACCCGCATACGCCTCGCCGAGGACGCCCGAGTCGAGCGTCTTGCGCCCGGACGAGATGACGATCGGCGCGCCACCGCCAACCACGATGAACGGCTGGAACCGGCGCCCCGGGAGGAGCTCGAACCGCATGTGGATCCGCGGCTCGAGCCACAGCACGTCCACCGGCATGGCGCCGGCGGCAGACGTGGTGTCGGTCGGTGAGAACGCGAGCTCGAGCTCCGGGACGAGCCACGGGAAGAACGGCCGCGCCACGCGGAGGCCGATCTGGATCCCGTTCTCGATCGACGGGTGCCCCGGCGCGTCCTCGATGTAGCCAAGTCGACTATCGGTGGAGAACACGCGCGGACCGAAGTAGGCGCCGATCTGCGTCGCGTCCGCGGCCGCCGGCGATGCCGCGGCAACGAGCGAGAGGAGCGCGAGCGAGCTCACCCGGTACATCGCGCGAAAGTATACGCCAGCGGGCGTCCGTCAAGGCGCCGAGGCGCCGTCTCCTGGCAGTCCCGTGAAGTCGGTGCGCGGCAGGAGGCCGAGCCACGCATCGCTCTGCGGCGTGTGGAACACGGTCCCGTAGATCCATGCGTTGATCGTGTCGAGGGGATGCTGCGCGTTCGTTCGCAGGTGTACCCGGATCTGCTGGCGCAGCCGGAACTGGTTTAGCGCCGTGTCCGCGACGATATGGTGCTCGAGGCGCTCGATCACGGTCGCCATCTGCTCGGTCGTCGCGGTCTGGCCACCCGACGTGTGCAGCTTCGTGATCAGGGCGCGGCTCCTCGCATCGAGGACGGGCAGCGGCGCTCTCTTCGCGGCGGGCCTGGCCTTCGCCTGCCGCGCCTGGTCGGCGGGAGTTCCGATCATCCCGCCGACGGTCAGCAACATCCCCAGCTCCGCCCCCTTCTCCACGGCCAGTGCCACCTCGGCCGACGTCGTGATCGGTCCACCGAAGCCCCACGCCTTCTGCCCCGCCGCGGCCCACTGCGCGAGATCCTCGGCCGCGATCGTCCCCGGATCCACACCGGCCGTGATCGAGCGCAGCTGCGGGACCTCGATGTACGCCTTCGCGAACGTCGCGCGCTGCGCGAGTGCGAGGGTCGAGTCGATGTCGTTCTGGGTCAGGAGCCTGCGCTTGCTCGGCATGAACATCGCGCCGCCGACCTTCTTCCACGCCTCGCCGACCTCGCTGATGGCCTGCTCGTGGAAGCGGCCGACCGCGACCGCGGTATCGGTCGGGCCAAGCTCCGAGACCTGCTTTGCGAGCGCGAGGCTCTTCTTCAGCTCCGCGGTGAACACGCTCGGAGCGTAGAGACCCGGCAGCACGTCGAGCACCGCTCCGCGAGCATCGAGGACGTAGTGGGCGCTGTTGCCCGTGGTCGTACCCTGGATCGTGCGGCCGTCGCCGTAGTCGATCGTGACCTTCGGGACCGGGCGCTCGCTCGACCAGTAGAGGATGAAGTTGTCGCGGAGGAACCTCGAGACGGCCGCGTCCGAGTACAGCGTGGTGCGGAACATGCGGCTGTTGGCGCACGACAGATCCTCGTCGAGGCGACCGAGCATCCGCAGCGCGAGGATCGGGCGGTGGCTCGCCTTCGCAGCGGCCTGCGCGGCATCGAGGTCCGTGTACCAGTACATCCGGGACACGGTCGCGTAGCGCTGCGCCGCGTGCTGATCGATCGCGAGGGCGAGTGCCTCGCGCTCCGCGCCCGGTTGCATCCGATCGTAGCGATCGAGGAGCGCGGGCAGTGCGGCGGGATCGCGCACGGAAGCAGCCTTCGCTGGCTGCGCGGCCTGCTCGGGCGGTGCCGCTGCAGGCGCCGAGGCCGGGAGAGCGAGCGCGGCCAGACAGCCAGCCGCGATGCCGATCGGAAGGGAGAAGCGCAGGTTGGGCATGGAGGCATCGTGCAGCCAGTCCGCACGGGCCGCTGTCAGGCGTCGGTAAGGGTCACCCTTACGTCCCCCTTACATACGGCGTGGCACAATCGAGCCGTGCGGATCCTCGTGGTCGAAGACGAAGCCAGCCTGCGAGACGGCATCGTCGATCTGTTGACCGGCGACGGCCACGACGTCCACGCCGTCGGAGACGGGGTCGCCGGCGTCGAAGCGGGCCTTCGCGATCCGTTCGATCTCGTCGTGCTCGACCTCATGCTGCCCAGACTCGACGGCATGGAGGTCTGTCGCCGCCTGCGCGCCGCGCGGCCCGGGACGCCGATCCTGATGCTCACCGCGCGCGGCTCCGAGGACGACAAGGTCCGCGGCCTGATGGAGGGCGCCGACGACTACGTCACCAAGCCGTTCTCTGCTCGCGAGCTGCTCGCGCGGGTACGCGTGCTCGGTCGGCGCGCACCGAGTGGCGACTCCCTCGACGAGGTCCACCTCGAAGGCGTGTTGATCGATCTCGCCCGCATGGTCGTGGTGCGCGGTGACGCGCGGACGACGCTGACGCCCCGCGAGGTCGGGATCGTGCGCTGGCTGTACAAGCATCAGGAGCGCGTGGTGTCGCGCGCGGAGTTGCTCGAGCAGGTGTTCGGGCAGCGCGGCGATCTGCAGACGCGCGCCGTCGACATGGCGATCGCGGTGCTGCGCAAGAAGCTCGAGATCGATCCGGCCAAGCCGACCGTGATCATCTCGGTCAAGGGTGCGGGCTATGCGTGGAGGCTCGCACGGTGACCACGCTCGCGCCACGCCGGCGAATCTCGCGCACGTTGATCGCGTCGCTGCTCTCGGCGGCCGCGTTCGCCGTGCTACTCGTCGCGTGGTTCGCGTCGGGGTGGGGCGAGGTCCGGTCGCGGCAGCGCGAGCTCGAAGCGGAGCCGGCCGGCGAGGCGCGGCGTGCCGAGGAACAGCTCGCACGCGATCTGCGGCTCGAGCTGTCGCGCGTGCTCGGCCGCGAGAGCGCGCGCGACTACTACTACTACGGCAACCTCTATCACGACCCTCGCGCGATCAACTCGTGGTCGGTGACGCCGTCGCCGCTCGCGAACGGTCCCGAGGATCCGCTGATCAAGGGCCACTTCCAGATCGCACCGTCGGGTGCGGTCACCACGCCGACGATCAACGACGAGGTCCCGGAGCTCTCCGAGCAGAGCAAGCTGCTCGACAACGGATCGTTTCGCGACAACGTGCGCGACTCGTTCGCGACCAAGCTCGCCGGCAAGGGCACGCTCGTCGCCGACGCCACGTCCAACGCCAAGGTGACGCCGCAGGCCGTGAAGGGCAAGCAGGTCCAGATCGATCCCTCGAGCTACGAGCAGAACTTCAGCGCCAACAAGGTGTTCATCCAGCAGCAGGCGGTGGTGAAGCCTCCGCTCGAGGGGAAGTCGCCGGAAGCGAAGTCGCGCAACCAAGGGGTCGAGCTCCAGAAAGGGTGGACCGCGCGGGCCAGCAACGCGACACCGATCCCGATCACGATCTCGTCGTTCGAGTGGCGCACCGAGCTGCTCGCCGGCACGCCGTCGCTGGTGGCCACGCGACACGTCGAGACGCCGGATGGCAAGCTCGTGCAGGGCTTCGTCATCGAGCGCGCGATGCTCGTGGGCTGGCTAGGTGCGCGTGCCGGGGACACGCCGATCCGGATCCACGCACCGTCCGACGATTCGCCGGGCTCCGAGATCGCGCCGGGCTGGTCGGTGACAACCACGATCAATCCGGCGGCCCTCGCGTCCGCGAGCTCGGCGGCCGAGGCCGTCGCGCGCAGCTTCCTGTTCAAGTTCGTCGTCGTCGGGCTGATCTCGGCGATCGCGTTCGTGCTCGTCGTCATGCTGGTCGCCCGCGCCGAACGGCTCGCCCTCGAGCGCTCGCAGTTCGCCGCCGCCGCGGCCCACGAGCTGCGCACCCCGCTGGCCGGGCTGCAGCTCTATGGGGACATGCTGTCAGATGGTCTCGGCGACCCGACCAAGCTGTCGGACTACGCGCGGCGGATGAGCGAGGAAGCCTCGCGGCTCGGTCGCGTGGTGAGCAACGTCCTCGGGTTCTCGCAGCTCGAGCGCGGCAACCTGTCGATCGATGCGCGCTCGGGAGATCTCGGGAAGGTGCTGGGCGAGCTCGCCGAGCGGCTGCAGCCGACGCTCGATCGCGCGGGTGCGATGATCGATCTCGAGGTCTCGCCCGAGCTCCGCGCCACGTTCGATCGCGATGCGGTGACCCGGATCGTCGGCAACCTGATCGACAACGCCGAGAAGT
>JANOPP010000569.1:0-2680 GCA_031421915.1 Myxococcales bacterium
TTTGATGGGAGCATGCTCAGGAAGTCTGCTCTGGTGCCCATTTCCACAGACGACCGCGGAACGATATGTCAATCACAGAGGAAACCGTGTTCCGAACGTGTTCAGCTCAGCGACGTTGTCCGCGATAATATATCTGACATGGTATTTGACAAGGACTGCTGCGGAAATTGCAAAAACTGCAAAATACGAACAGGAAAACTTGTAAAATTCACCTACTGCATCGCTCTGCATCATTTCAGCCATGAGAAATCTATGGCATGTCATACATATAGGATGGCATGCCGGTCCTCCGGCCTTCCGAGGCAGCCGATATGCTCGGCGTTACCCCGCAGACCCTTCGCAACTGGGCTCGCGACGGTCGGCTCGAGCGCTCCTTCACCGTCGGCGGCGAATCTCGCTATGCGCTTGGACTGCCCAGCACGGACAGAACAGATTTCATTTACGCGCGAGTGTCGAGCGCCAAGCAACGAGGTGATCTGCAACGGCAAGTCGATTTCTTGCGGGCCAAGTATCCCCATCACGGAGTCGTTACAGATGTCGGCAGCGGGGTCAACTTTGGCCGCCGAGGGTTTGTCTCCATTCTGGACAAGTGCATCGCCGGCGCGGTCGGCGAGATCGTGGTTGCCCATCGCGACCGCCTCGCACGAATTGGATTCGACCTCGTGGAGCACATCATCCGACGCTCAGGATCAGTTCTCACAGTCGCTGAAGATCCGGCATGCTTCGGATGTTTCAAGGAACTCAGCGACGACCTCATGGCGATTGTCACCCATTTCGCCGCAAGACACCATGGCCGAAGAAAATACATACGACCGCAGCTTCGACAGCTTGGTTCAGCTGGTGCGCGAGAAGGAGGCAGCAAAGTCGACGTGGCGCGAGGGCGACACGACCACGAAGACCATGAAGGTCCGGCTACATCCGACGCCGAGCCAAGCAAAAACATTCGGTCAAGCACTGGGCGCACACAGGTACTTTTGGAACAGAGCCAAACGTTTTGCGGACGCGACGTATGCGACGGCCAGGGACGCCCGCGTCGATGACCTGGAAGGCCACGAGAATCGTGGCATGGGAACGTGTCAGAGCGGCGTCGTCGGGAAAGCGTGCGCCCGAAAGGCGGTCGCTGGCCACCAAGGATGTCCCGCCCACGTTGAAGCGCAAGGTCCCCGTCTCATGCCTCAAGACGACAAGCCATCGAAATGTGTCGCTGTGACGCCGCCACGCGCGTGTGGATCAGCCGTGGTCGACTCGGCAGCCGGTAGGGGGTGCATGCCGAGGTACTTTTGCGAGGCGCATATCGGTGGGGGCATGAACGTCGAGGCGAGGTTCAACAGTCACAACGTTTGGTCTGCCATCACGCTTTGCGACGCGTTGATGATCAACGACGCAGACCTTCCGGACGACCTGGCGTGGCAGAAAGACATCCCATACGACACGCGACAGGGGGCGATTCGAAAGTACGTCGCTGCAGTGTCGTCGTTCTTTCAGGTGAGGAAGTCGAATCCGGACGCGCAAATGCCGGGCTTTCTCAGCAAAAAGTCCCGCAAGACCGCCATATTCACGGCGAGCAAGAAAGCCCTGAGTTTCCGAAACGGTAAGCTCTACATCTTCCCATCGAGGATGCACCGAGCCATCCGCCTCGCTCGCAAAGACCACAAGCGAGTCGCCCAGGCGATGAACGACCCGTTCGCGGACGCATGCGACTTCGAGATCATGCGCACGGCGACCGGCAAGTGGTACGCCGTCGTGCCCTTCAAGGTGCCGAAGAAGGAGGCGCACGAACCGGTGTGGAAGAGTCAGGCCTATCAGAGCGTCTTCCTGGACCCGGGTGGCAGGACGTTCCAGACGTTCTATAGTCCCGACGGCATCGCTGGCAAGCTCGGCGACGGGCTTTATCTGCAGCACGGCGTCCAGGCGCTGCTCATACGCGCAGACCGCCTGATGGGCAAAGCCGCCAGGCTGGCACACGAAGGTGGACGCGGGCGGAAGCGTCGACAGATCCTCAAACGAGCGCAGACACCGAGAACCAATGTGCACGACGTCGTGAGAGATCTCCATCGCAAGAGCTGCCACTTCCTCTGCGCCAATTTCAAAACCATCTTCATCCCACCGTTCTCGGCGCCGGACATGAGCAGGGTGGGCAATCGCGTCATCAACAGCAAGGCAGTGCGCGCGCTCATGACGTTCGCGCACTGCGAGTTTCGGAACAAGCTCATCGAGTATGCCGAGCGCAGGAATGTTCGTGTGGTCGTGGTCTCAGAGGCGTACACGACAAGGACGTGCACGGGATGCGGTTTCATGATGGACGTCGGTGCTCGCAAAGTCGTCGCCTGCGCAGCATGCGGACTGAAGATGGACCGTGACCTCGCTGGCGCAAGAAACCTGTTTCTGAGGGTGGCGAGCACAATGGAGCGGCTCGCGGTCGTCTCGTAGATGTGCCAACATCTGAATACCGGGCACAGGTCTTGCTCGGGGTCTTCGGCCAAAACATACCGCGGGCGACCGCGGTATTAGATTGCATGCACTGCTTTGCAGTTTTTGCAGTTTAGTGATCTGGTATGTGTAGCAATCACCAGAAACTTGTGGAACATGTCGTAATATTGGCACAACGCCGAGTTTCTATTAGCGTACTTGTCGTGTGTGGTTTCGGTATGATTGATTCCGTGTTGAGATACAGAGCGAT
>JANOPP010000570.1:0-12730 GCA_031421915.1 Myxococcales bacterium
CCCGTGCACCGCGCGTGCGCCTTCAGCGTCACGACGGCTTCCGCGATGTCGGCGAGCGCCCTGGTTCGATCGAGCTCGTTCATCAGCACGGTCGCATGAGCGGCATCGGTTGCGGTGTTGCCGTGATAGAGGTCGACCACGAGTGCGCAGATGCCTTCCTCGGCGAACCGCTTCGCGGTGTCTCGAATCTGCTCGTTGATGCCCCAGTACTCGTGAAGGATGACGACGCCCGGATGCGTGCCATCACCGGCCGGTAGCTCGAGTACTTGTCCCATGGCGTGCTTATACTGCGCGCCATGTCGGGACCGAAAGGCGCACGAGGACGCAGGTTCGAGGGAGCCCTCGATCCGATCGCGGCACAGCTCAATGCATCGATCGACTTCGATCAGCGCCTCCTTCCTCATGACGTCGCGGGGTCGATCGCCCACGCCGAGATGCTCGCCGCGAAGGGCATCATCACGATCGCCGACGCGAAGCTGATTGTCGAGGGCCTGCGCCGTGTCGAGGGCAAGCTCGCGTCGGGCGAGCTGACCTGGGATGCCGCGCTCGAAGACGTTCACATGAACGTCGAGGCCCGGCTGATCGACGACATCGGTGACGCCGGCCGCCGACTCCACACCGGCCGCAGCCGCAACGATCAGGTCGCGACCGACCTCCGGCTGTACGCGCGCGCCGCGGCCGCGCAGATCGTCGTCGCGATCGATGATCTCCGCCGCGCGTTCCTCGTTCAGGCGCGTGCCCACATCGATACGCTGATGCCGGGGTACACCCACTTCCAGCGCGCGCAGCCGGTGCGGCTCGCGCATCACCTGCTCGCCTACGACGCGATGCTCGAGCGCGATCGCGGTCGCGTCACCGATGCAGCGAAGCGCGCGGATGTCTCGCCGCTCGGCTCGGGTGCCCTCGCCGGGACAACGCTGCCGATCGATCGCGAGCACGTCGCGAAGGCGCTCGGGTTCGCCTCCGTCACGCGCAACTCGCTCGACGCCGTCGGTGATCGCGACTTCGCGATCGAGCTGGTCGCGGCGTGCGCGCTGCTCCAGGCCCACCTGTCACGGCTCGGCGAGGAGCTCGTGCTGTGGAACAGCCAGGAGGTCGGCTTCGTCAAGATCGGCGAGGCGTACTGCTCCGGCTCGAGCCTGATGCCGCAGAAGATGAACCCCGACCTCGCGGAGCTGCTGCGCGCGAAGAGCGGCCGGAGCGTCGGCGCGTGGGTCACGCTGCTCACGGTCCTCAAGGGCCTGCCGCTCGCCTACAACAAGGATCTCCAGGAGACGCAGGAGCCGCTGTACGACGCCGTCGAGACCGCACTGTCGACGCTCGCCGTCGCCACCGGCATGGTCGCGAGCCTCGTGTTCGACACCGAACGACTGCGCCGGGCGATCGACACCGGGTATCTCGTCGCGACCGAGCTCGCGGATTATTTGGTGGTCAAGGGCGTCGCGTTCCGCGAGGCGCACGACGTCGCGGGCCACCTCGTCCGGGTCGCAACGGCCCGGGGCGTCGAGCTCGCCGCGCTGTCGATCGACGAGCTCAAGGAGGCGCACCCCCTGTTCGAGGCCGATGTCGCGGACTGGCTCGACCCGCAGCGCGCGGTCGATCGTCGCGATCTTCCTGGCGGTCCGGCGAAGCCTCGAGTGCTCGCCGAGATCGATCGGATCTCGGCGGAACTCGGGGTACAACCCCCGACCTGATGCCGACTGCACCGTTCGACTACAAGAATGACGAGCTCCACTGTGAAGGCGTTCCGCTGGCGACGATCGCCGCGGAGGTCGGCACACCTTGCTACGTCTACAGCCGGGCCGAGCTCGAGCGCGCCTACAAGGCGTTCGACGCCGCGCTCGAGGGCATCCCGCACCGCGTCTGCTACGCGGTCAAGGCGAACTCCACGCTCGGGATCCTCAAGGTCCTGATCGACCTCGGCGCAGGCGCCGACATCGTCTCGTACGGCGAGCTGTTCCGCTGGCAGAAGGCCGGCGGTGATCCCGCCAAGGTCGTGTTCTCCGGCGTCGGCAAGACCGAGCAGGAGATCAAGCTCGCTCTCGCGGCCGGTATCGGCTGCTTCAACGTCGAGTCGGGCGAGGAGCTGCTCGAGCTCGACCGCATCGCACTCTCCGTCGGCAAGCGCGCCAAAGTCTCGCTGCGCGTCAACCCCGACGTCGACGCGGGCACGCACCCGTACATCTCGACGGGCCTCAAGACGAACAAGTTCGGCGTGTCGATGGAGGAGGCTCGCGACCTCGCCCGCACCGGCGCCAAGCTGCGCGGGATCGAGCTCGCGGGCGTCGACTTCCACATCGGCTCGCAGCTCACGAAGACGTCACCGTTCGCGGACGCGATCGCCCGCCTCGTCGCACTGATCCAGGATCTCGCGAAGGACGGCATCAAGCTCACGCACATCGACATCGGTGGCGGGCTCGGCATCGACTACGGAAAGGGCGAGGTCGTGCCGTCGCCGGCCGAGTACGGCGTCGCGGTTCGCGAGGCGCTCGCGCCCCTGCTCTCGATGGGGCTCGAGCTCTACACCGAGCCGGGTCGCGTGCTCGTCGGTGCGGCAGGTGCGCTCGTCACCCGCGTGCTCTATCGCAAGCGCAACGAGGTGAAGCACTTCACCCTCGTCGACGCCGCGATGAACGACCTCATGCGCCCCGCGCTGTACGGCTCGTATCATCCGATGAAGCCGGTCACCAAGCCGGGCCGTCCCGAGATCGCGACCGACGTCGTCGGGCCGATCTGCGAGACGGGCGACTTCTTCGCACGCGACCGCAACCTGCCCGAGATGGCGCAGGGCGAGCTGTTGTGGATCGGCGCCGCCGGTGCCTACGGCTCGACGATGTCCTCCAACTACAACACCCGACCCCGGGTCCCCGAGGTACTCGTCCGCGGTGACAAATACACGGTCATCAAGCCGCGCGAGACCTACGAGCAGCTGATCGCCGGCGAGCGCCTCACGTAGCTCTGATATCCTGGTCCCCGTGAGACGGGGACTCCTCGCGCTGATCGCGTGCGCCGCCTGCGGCGACAACCTCGAGGGCGAGGACCGCCAGGGCGGCGACACGACGGTCGACGATCGGACGCGCGGCGCGTTCAACCATCCCGCCGCGAACCTCGACACCGAGCAGCAGCAGTCGCATCAGTTCGGCCGCGGGCCGTTCAACTTCCTGTGGGCACCGCCACAGCTCGGGCGGCTGTTCAATCACAACGCGTGCCTCGCGTGTCACGCAGGCAACGGCCGGGGACTCTCGGAGATCGATCGCGGCCCGTTCGGCTCGCAGGCGCTGGTCCGGATCAGCATGACGAGCGGCACGCCGGACGTCCCGGGCGGCAACGTCTCCGCGCCAGGCTTCGGCCAGCAGCTCCAGGATCACGCCACTGTCGGACTTCCCGAGGTGTTCATCGAGCTCGCGTGGCGCGAGACCGTCGTCTACTACGGCGATGGCGAGGCGCAGCCGATGCGCGACCCGTTCGTCACCGTGACGCAGTCAAACGGCGTGCCGATGCCGGCGGGGATCGCGCTGTCGTACCGGCAAGCGCCTGCAGTGTTCGGGCTCGGCCTCCTCGAGGCGATTCCCGACGCCACGCTCCACGATCTCGAGGATCCCGATGACGCCGACGGCGACGGCATCTCGGGGCGCGTGAACCTGGTGTGGGATCCGTCGCTCGGCGACATGCGCATCGGGCGGTTCGGTCACAAGGCATCCGAGCCAGACGTCCTGCACCAGGTCGCCGGTGCGTTCGTCAACGACATCGGCCTCTCGAACCTCCTCCACCCCGAGGATGACGGGATGCGTGATCTCAGCGATCAGCAGCTCGCGGACACGACGTTCTTTGTCTCGACGCTCGCGGTCCCGGCGGCGGCTCCCCGCGGCGGGGCCGCACAGCTCGGCCGTGTCCTGTTCGATGACTTCACCTGCTCGGGCTGCCACACGCCGACGCTGACGACCGGCCCGCACCGGATCCCGCAGCTCGCGAACCAGAAGATCCACCCGTACACGGACATGCTGCTCCACGACGTCGGTGACCTCCTCACCGACGCCCGAAGTGACTTCGCGGCGACGGGAGTCGAGTGGAGAACCCCGCCGCTGTGGGGCCTTGGCCTCGTCCAACTCGTTCAGCCTGGCTCGACGTTTCTTCACGATGGCCGCGCACGGACGCTGGCAGAGGCAATCCTGTGGCACGGCGGCGAGGCGGCACCAGCGCGTGAAGCCTTCCGGACCGCCCCCAGGAGCGATCGGGATGCGCTGATCGCATTCCTCGAGACCCTGTGAGCGCTACAATCGCTCCGTGAGCGAGGAGGACAATCACCGTACCCACGTGGACGGTATTGCGCCCGATCCGTTCGGCGCCGAGCCTCGCCTTCCCGATGGCACCGACATCGAGGGCTACGTGATCGACGGGATCCTCGGCAAGGGAGGCATGGGCGTCGTCTACAGCGCGACGCACAAGGTGATCGGCAAGCGCGCGGCGATCAAGGTGCTCCGCGCCGAGGTCTCGCAGAACCCGATCACGGTCGAGCGCTTCGTCCAGGAAGCGCGCGCGGTCAACTTGATCGGCCATCCGAACATCATCGACATCTTCGACTTCGGCCGGCTGCCCGACGGGCGCGCGTTCCACCTGATGGACCTGATGGTCGGCGAGTCACTGCGCAAGCGCTTGCGCCGTGGCCCCCTCCACGCCAGCGAGGCTGCGTCTGCGATCGACTCGATCGCGTCGGCGCTGATGGCCGCCCACGACAAGGGCTTCATCCATCGCGACCTCAAGCCCGACAACGTCTACCTGATCGAACAGGATGGCACCTGGCCGCTGGTCAAGCTGCTCGATTTCGGGCTCGCGAAGCTGATGCCCGAGGCGGGGGCCGGCCCGGCCGCGTTCATCACCAAGACGGGCGTGATGCTCGGGACTCCCGAGTACATGTCACCCGAGCAAGCGCGCGGAGTCGGCGTCGATCACCGCACCGATATCTACGCGCTCGGGATCCTGATGTTCGAGATCCTCACCGGCCAGCGCCCGTTCCCGTCGTCGGGCGACGCGTTCATGACGCTGCAGTATCACGCCGAGGAACCGCCTCCGTCGCTGTCCTCCCTCTTGCCCGAGCTGCCCGCGGAGATGGTCCAGCTCGTCGACGCGATGCTCGCGAAGGAGCCCGCCGCGCGGCCGTCGCTCGCCGCGGTGCGTACCGTGATCAAGCGCCTGCGCACGACCACGCTGCCAACGCGCTCGGTCGCCGGCGTCGAGATGGCTACGTTCTCGGATCCCGCGATGCGCGCGCAGATGGGCTTCGGCCCTCCCGCACACGTCGGCGCCGAGCCGATGGCCGAGGACCTGATGGCGACGACGCCGCGCCGCAACGTCGACTCGATCCAGACGCGGCCCGCGCGCACGATCTCGCAGCCGCCGAGCAATCTGCCAATGGCTTCGCCGCAGGATCCGGCGACGAGCCGCCCCGCGTTCATCGCGGCGACCACGCCTGCGCACGGCGGCTCCGCCGCGGGCCTCGCGCGCCAGGGCCAGCATGCCGCGACTCGACTCGGTGTCGCCGCCCCCCCGAGGATCCCACCGACGGAGAAGGTGCTGCCGATCGCGAACCTGCCGAAGCCGCCAATGCCGCATCCGCCGGCACGAACCGTGTGGCTCGTCATCGGCGCGCTCCTCGCGATCGGCGCGGGCGTCGCCCTCGCGCTCGTGCTCACCGGCGCGATCTGAGATGCCGCCGGCGAGCCCCGTCGACACACGACCTTGCCGCGGTCGCGCCGGCTATTGCTCGACGATGTGGGTCAGGCTCTTGACGTCGATCTGGAACGTCGGGCTGTTCAGGTTTCGGTAGGCCGCGACACCAGGGGTCAGGCTCGCGAGCGGCGTTGCGAGCGTCGCCAGTGACCGTTGGCAGGCTGTGCTCGCACTCTGCGCTATGGATAGTCGAGCTCGCGCTGATGGCGTATCGCCAGCACCCGCACTTCGTCTCGCGATGCCACGAACCGATAGAGCGCTACGTACCCGGTGCGGCCGTACGAGATAATGAGCTCGCGCAACTCCGCGGTCACGATGCGACCGATCATCGGGTGGTGAACGAGCATTTCGACCGCCCCTCGGATCGCACGCACCGCCGCGATGGAGGCGTCGGGTGACTCTTCGGCAAGGAAGCGAAACGCGCGCTCGAGGTTCGCGAGCGCATTGCGCGAATAGACTACGCGCGCCACGGCCTGGGCCGCGCAGGCTTCTCGCGAGCTGCCAGTCGGTCGAGCCAGGCGTGCACATCCTCGGAGCGATAGACGTCGGCTCCCTCGTCGATCTCACGATCGGCGTCGAGTGCCTCCTGGACGAAGGCAGCCATTCGCTCCTCGCGCTGGATCTGCCGCTCCAGCGCTTCGACCATCACGGCATGGGGCGCTCGCCCGCTCTTCTTGGCGACCTTCGCGATGCGGGCCTTGAGCGTATCGGGCAGCTTCAGCGTCGTCGTCGAAGTCTTGGCCACGGTGTTACTAAAGTACCACCTGACGTGAATGCGGACAACCAGCAACAAGTGCCGGCCCCGACGGTCGCAAGAGACCTCCACGAGCTCGACTCCGAGGTCTACCTTCGGGACGTATTCCGCGTGCTGCCCCACTGGCCGCGCGACTACTTCCTCGAGCTCGAGGCGCTCGCGCGTGAGCGGCAGACCACGGTCCACGCGCTCCTTCGGGAGGTGATCGTGGGGTTCGTTCAGCAAGCGAAACGTTGACCACTCCGACGTAGAGGATAGGTTCATCTCCATCGGACCGATCAATCGAGGACTGGTCTTGGTCGTGTGAACGGAGCGCGACGAGGACGCGCTCCGGTTGATCGCAGCGTGCGATTCAGCGCATGACCACGAAGACCATCGAGCATCTGCAGCATCACATCGACGAGCTGGTGCTCGAGCACCTGGCGATGCAGCGGGCGCGGCGACGGCAGCCGTCGAGCGCGCGTTCGTGTCAGCCTCGGCGCCAACGAACACACGCGCGCCCCGGAGGGCGATGAGCCGTCGCCGGCCGCCAACCGAAGTGGCCTGGCTTGCCGAGCAGCTCTCCAGTGACGAGCGCAGTGGAATTCGACCTCGGAGCGGCCAAGAGAACGCGATCCCGGAGGGTGACCGCATGCTCGCCGGCGACCGGCTCGCCCGCTGACCCGCAGGCGCAGGTCATACTTGACGAAGAGCCCGCTGCCGGTAATATCGCAGTATGACCGTCGCGCGACTTGCCATCTCGCTCGACCGAGAGCTCGCTCGGCAGATTCGGCGCTCGGCTGCGGGAGAGCCGACCTCCGTATGGCTTGCCGATGCCGCCCGACGAAAACTGCGCTCCGAGGGCCTCATGGAGGTCGTGCGTGAGTTTGAAGCCGCGCACGGCAAGATCCCGGAAGAGGAGATTCGCGCCGTCGAGCGCGAACAGCTGCTGGCCCTCAAGCGACGGAAGCGTCGACGCAGGTGAGGATCGTGCTTGATGCGGGCGCGCTGATCGCGCTCGAGCGTCGCGAGCAACGGATGTGGAGCGTGCTCGCGGTTGCCGCAAGGCGGCGCGACGACGTGCTGGTGCCGAGCACCGTCGTCGCTCACGTGTGGCGAGGCACGCGGAGGCAAGCCACACTCGCGCGGGCCCTCGATCAGTGCATCATTGCAGCGTTCGACGTGATGGCCCGCGATGTTGGCCTGCTCTGTGGGCGCACGCGCACGACCGATCTCTCCGATGCACACGTCGCACTGGTGGCAACGCGCGGCGCCGATATTCTCTACACGGGTGACCCGGACGATCTGGAGCAGCTGATCGCCGCATGCCCGGGTCCTGCGCCGGTGCTGCTGCCCTGCTAACTGACCGCTGACCGGTCGCATCGATACTGCGGAGTTGCGCGAGCTCATTGTCTCGTACGGCGGCCCGGGTATGTAGCGCTCGGTGCGGCTACCGGCCGCGATGTGGAGGGAGCTCGAAGCGCTCGCGCGTGAGCGGCAGACCACGGTCCAGCGGACCACGTTCACATCGCGGCCAGCGCTCAGAGATCGCCGCGTCGGAAGCGATTCATGATCTCGAGCTTCTCCGGAGTCAGCGCGCGCTCGAGCAAGCGCCTCATTGCCTCCAACCAGCGAAGCTTGTCCTCGGCAGGAACGTCACGGAACGCTCGCAGCTGCTCGAGCGAGTATACGTGCGCGATGCCTCGCTTCTGCGGGAGATCAGCCACGGCGATCTCCGAGGAGGCGGCGCAGCGCGTCGGCATCAGCAAGGTCTTGATCGCGGGCAGCGACCTCCTTCATCCGGATCAGATCCTCGACGCCCGCGATGTGCAGCATCAATCCCCCGGCATCGACTCGTTCCGCCCGAAGCGAGAGCTCGGCATAGTCGATCGGGCTGTCGATCAGGATGTCGATGTCCGAGAGGGGGTGATCCGGAAGGTGGAACGTGAAGGCACGCATGACCTTGTCTGCGATCCACCCCTTGCGTAGCTCGGGATCGCACAGGTCATCCGCCGCCACCGGAGCGCGAGGCCGATATCCGAGCCGGTTCATTGCCGAGACCAAGCGCCGGAGGTTGGCAGGCTCGAGGTCGACCACGAGATCGAGGTCAGCGTCGTTTGGGGTACGCCGTGGAGGATGACGGCGGTTCCACCGACCACGACGAAGCGCACGCCACCGTCCCGCTGGAGGAGCAGCACTTCCTCGAAGAACATGGACACGAACGCAGCATAGCAGTGTGATGGCTCGCCAAGGCGCTCGCTCAACCGAAGCGCTTCGCGTGCCGGCGGGCAGCTCGCCCGAGCTCGAGCTCGAGCTCGAGTTCGAGTTCGCGTGCGCCCGAGCCCGAGTTCGCCTGCGTCCGAGGCTCGCCTGCGCCCGAGGTTGGTCTCGACGAGCCATTCCGACCAGCACTTTTGTCCGGCATGTTCGTCCGGTCGGCGGACAGTCCGCCGGCCACCGGACATAGGAGGTAGCTGCGCAAGCGATCTCGCTATGTTGATCGCTGGCA
Source organism: Myxococcales bacterium (assembly GCA_031421915.1). Taxonomy (GTDB): domain Bacteria; phylum Myxococcota_A; class Polyangia; order Haliangiales; family Haliangiaceae; genus JABFXX01. The sequence continues at coordinate 8,970 of JANOPP010000570.1, forward strand.
AGCCACGTGCTGGGAACCCCACCTCATGTCGGTCCCGCGCCAAGTCCTACCCGGTCGATTCTGGATGGACACCCGCCGTTGCACGCAGCGGCAATTCCTCATGAGGCCCGATCCGGAAACCAACAACAACTTCCTCTACTGCCTCGCCGAGGCCGCCGCCCGATTCGAGATCGACGTCCTGCTGCCGTCAGCGCTCTCGAACCATCACCACACGATTTTCTACGACCGCTACGGTCGGATCATCGAGTTCGTCGAACACTTCCACAAGATGTTCGCCAAGTGTCAGAACGCGCTTCGCGGAGAACATGTTCTCGAGCGATGGCGTCTCCCTGGTCGAGCTCGTCGATGTCGAGGACGTGATCGACAAGCTGATCTACGCCGCTGCAAACCCGGTCAAGGACGGCCTCGTCGATCGCGTCGACCACTGGCCCGGTGTCAACGGACTGTCTGCCCTGCTCAACGGTCGGACTCTGCACGCCCGCCGTCCCAACCACTTCTTCCTCGCCGATGGCTGCATGCCCGCCGAGGTCACCCTCGAGCTCATCCTGCCGCCCGAGCTCGGAGAGCCGGCCGAGATTCTTCGCAGGGTCCGCGAGGGCGTCAAAGCCGTCGAGGACGAGCAAGCGGCGATGCGGGCCCGCACCGGCAACACCGTCGTCGGTCGACGACGGATTCTCCGGCAGTCCTGGCGGGACTCGCCGACCAGCCACGAGCCACGGCGCAACCTCAACCCGCGCGTCGCCGCCAAGGACATCGGGCGCCGCGTCGACGTCCTGCAGCGCAACAAGGAGTTCCTCCAGGCCTATCGAGTTGCCCGGCTCAGCTGGCTCGCTGGCCTCCCCACCGTGTTCCCACCCGGCACCTACTGGCTACGCCGCTTTGCAGGCGTCCCCGTGGCGACCACTGCCTGACCTGGCCGCCATCGGAACCACGCACGAGTCGCTTCCCTAACGTATGCGTGACCGCGCATGCGTCGTTGCGGCGTGGCCGCGCGTCCTCACGCCGCACGATGTCGCGCACAACGCGAGCGTTCAACGAACGAGCACGAGCGCCCGTTCCTCTGGAATCAGGCCGCGTTCGCGAGAGCAACCCCGGTGCGGCGTTGCCTGCGTTGCCTGACCTGGCCGCCATCGGCACCGCGCACGAGTCGCTTCCCTAACGTATGCGTGACCGCGCATGCGTCGTTGCGGCGTGGCCGCGCGTCCTCACGCCGCACGATAACGCGCACAACGCGTGCGTTCAACGAACGAGCACGAGCGCCCGTTCCTCTGGAATCAGGCCGCGTTCGCGAGAGCAACCCCGGTGCGGCGTTGCCTGCGGCGTTGCCGATGTCGAGGACGTGATCGTACTTCGGTCCAACGATCTTCCTCACATCGCGGATATCGCGAGCAAGAACCTTGCGGACTGGGAGGCCGCCATCACACTTTCAATTGCTGGAGCACGAATTGCTCGAACGTCGGAGCTACCATCACGGTCTCGCCGAAGTCGTGATCCGAGACCCACACTTCCCCCTTCTCCGTGAGCCCGATAGGATTCCCGGCGAGATCCTCCGAGATGATCACCCACTCATAAGTCTGCTCCCATCCGTCGGCTCGAAACCGTGCGGTGATCTCGACCACCGTCTCTGGATCCATGACCTCGGCTTGTCGTAGCCCGATGACTGGTAGGCTTCCCACCATACCTCCACCGTAGCGCTCGAGGAACTCGCGGTAGTCGGGCGTGAACTTGACCCCGACCTGCTGCTCCGCTGCGTCGATTTCTGCGGCAGACACCGGCCCCCCCCCCAACAGCACAGGCGAGGTCCTGAACAACTCATCGAGGCGTCGAACGGTCTCAGGTCTCACTGCAATCCTCTCCTGGTCAATTCGCCTTGTGCGCGGGCTCTCCAATACTGCTCACGCCAGACGTTGAACTCCGCGCGCTGTGCTGCCGTCAGGCCACTACCCGGGGTGTTTCCGAGTGGGTGCTGGATTCGGTTGTGGACCGAGTGATTCACGGCGGGCATCTCCACAAGCGGCCCCGCCGGATTCTGGTCGAGGTGATGCAGAGCTAACTTGCGCCCCCGGTGGTCCTTCGATGCGAAGCCCTTCTTGGCCTGTTCGCGCAGAGTCGATTCCGAAACGTGCGACAGGTCTCGCACTCCCCGAATCTCGAAGCCACCGAACACGGCCCGGCCGTTCGGCCCCCTGATCACCGCGCTCAACGCGTTTTCGGCTCTCGCCAGGGTGCCACCCGCAACCACGGAGGCGACCTCAAAAAGCAACTTGCCGACGGCTTCTGGGTCGCCCCCAGCAATCGCAGTGATTCGACCAACCACCCCGTTTCTGATCGCATTAGCTGTCCGAGCAGGATGCATCGCTGCATCGACGAGTCCTCCCGCAGCTTCGAATGCTCGCAGGCCCAGCCGCCCGGTGATCAGGTCACGATGAAAGCTCCGTGCCTCGTTGAAGGCACCCATGGCTGCACCACCAAAGCCGGAAGCAACTCCGCCGAGATAGTTGAGGACGCCGCCACCGCGCCTGAATGTCGGCCACATATCAACGGCAGACGTGTCCTGCTTCGGCACGAAGCTGGGCGACGCTGTTCCGCTCATGCCACCGCTCCCACTCACGAGTTGATAGGCCAGACCTGCCAATCCGAGCGCCGTACCTACGTGTGACGAGTCGCCGGTCGATGGAGAGCTGCCGCACGCTCCGCCCCACGACGTGGCACAGATACCGAAGTCCAGCCCCGTCGGATCGCTGAGGTTGATCGGATCATTCGCGGCAAAAGCGTACGGGTTCGTGGTCGCCGAAGAACGTGGGATCACGAGCGGGTCGCGGCTCAAGAATCGACCCAGCCGAGGATCGTACATACGCGCCCCCAGCTGAACGAGGTCGAAGCCCGCAAGCGCCGTCCCACCATTCCACTGTTCACGCATGTAGCTCGGATCGCCCGTAGACGCACTCGGGCTTACGCTCGACGAAACGCCGAACGCATCGTAGGCGACGTCCTGGACGAAGCCACCCCGATCGCCGGTGGTGAACCTATTTCCTCGCTGCTCACCGAACCGATACCTCCAGTCACCAAACTTCCCGGCAGACGTCGCGACGACGCCGCCGGGACCCGGAATGTGGCGGACGAGGACCGACGTCATCGGCAACGATGTGATCCTCTCCAACTGTAGCAGCGTCTCCACCGATGTGGACCGCTCCAGAATCAGTCCGAACCGTCGATCCACAGCGACATCCGCGTTGCTGGAGATCTCGGAGATCTCGGAGATTTCGCCGGTAGCGTCGTACGAAAACGTCGCCGAGCTCGGAAGCGTGCTTGCGGTTGATGTTTCGCTTAGCGTCCGAATCAGGCCGGATGGATAGAAGGACAAGCTGCGCGTCCCGTGTGGAGTCCTCATCTCCGTGACGTTCCCCGCGGCATCGTGAAGCACGTCGCAGGCAGTGTCAGTGGAGGAGACATAGTCGACTCGACACAATCGATCGTGGTCGGGCCCGACAGTCCTCACGTTCGTCGTCTTGCCGCTCAACCAGTTCGTCTCCCCGCGTCGGTTGCCAAGTGCGTCGTAGGCGTACGATAGCGAGGCCAGCTGTCTCGCGCCGCTCTCGCTCTCGAACGAACGGATCCGACCGAGCACGTCGTAGTTGTTCGTCGTGATCTTCGTGACCTTGCTTCGGATACCTGACAACGTAGGATTAGCCAATCTCGATCACCACATCGTCGGTAAGCGGATGCCCTACACAGGTGAGCACATAGCCTTCTTCGCGTTC
>JANOPP010000571.1:0-4324 GCA_031421915.1 Myxococcales bacterium
TGTCCATCTCCTTGCGGCGGAGCTCGCGGGACAGCTGTTCCTTCATCTCGGCGAATGGCTTGAGGTTCGACTTCTGGACAAGGGCGAGACCAGGGGGCCCGTCAGCGGCCCGCATGGCCTCCACGTGTTCCAGGTCACCGAAGTCCAGAAGTCGAACCTCAAGCCATTCGCCGAGATGAAGGAACAGCTGTCCCGCGAGCTCCGCCGCAAGGAGATGGACAAGCAGACGCAGACCTGGCTCGAGGAGCTCCGCAAGAAGGCCTACATCGACATCAAGCTGCAGTAGCCGCCACATCAGGTAGGTGCGCGGCGCCGATTTGGATCCATGCTTTTCCGAGTGGATCCCCGGTCACTCTCGGTGATGTTCGCGGGCCGTCCGCTTACAATGTTCGAACATCGTGACCGACAACCGCCGAACCTCTGCACGTTACGTTGTCTCGATCGAGGGAACTCTCGCGATCACCGGGGCGCCGGCGGCGTGCACGATCGTGAACCTCTCGCTCGGCGGTGCGCTGATCGTGGCGACCGAGCGGCATGCGATGGGTCAGCGGGTCCACGTCACGTTCAAGCTCCCCACGGTCGAGGAGCCCGTCGACGTTGGCGCCACGGTACGCTGGGCCGACGCGACGAGCGTCGGGATCCAGTTCGACGGTCTGCGGGCGCGTGACGTATGGGCGTTGAACGAGTACTTCAAGCAGCTCGCGGGCTGATCCCCGCCACGCTCGTCGCGCTCGCGACGACCTCCGCGATCGCGGCACCGCGAGAGCGCGTCGCGGTCATCGATCTCGGCCCCAGTGATGCTGCGATCCGCCAGCAAGTCGCCGCAGCGATCGTCGCCGGTGGTCTAGATCCGATCCTCGGCGACGGCATCGAGGACGCTCTCGGTGGCCAGAGCCAGGATCCCGATGCGCTGCAACTTGCGGTGGCGCTCGCAGATGCACAGCGCGCGTTCGGAGCGCTCGACTGCAAGGCGACGATCACCGCGAGCAGGACCGCGATCGGGATCGCGGCAGCACGCCAGGCAGCGGGACTTCCGGCACCGGAGATCGCGCGCGGTTGGACCTACGTGCTGCTGTGCGCCGATCGCGACGGCGATGTCGATACCGCGATGACCGCGACGGCACGGCTCCGCGCCCTCGGTGAGCGTCCTGCCGAGGTTGGCAAGGATGTGTGGGCGAAGTATCCCGAGGTCGACACCGTCGTCGATCGCGACACGTTCCCCGTCGAGATCAAGGCCGAGGTCGAGGGCGCGGTGATCTTCATCGACTTCGCGCGCGTCGGCACGTCGCCGCTGCGCACCAGCTTGCCCGCCGGCGAGCACGTGATCGCAGCGGCGTCCGGAACGCGCCGCGGCTGGGCCGCCGGCATCGCCGTGAAGACGCAGCCAACCGTCGCGGTGCCGATGCCGGAGCAGCGCGGTGCGAACGCTGCGCTCGCGGCGCGGATCGCGAGCTGGAACGGCAAGCTCCCCTCCCCCGGCGAGCTCGGCGAGGTGCTGCTCCAGGTGAAGGCGCGCGTCGCGATCGTACGCACGGGCGATCGCGTCGAGGCGTGGGGCCGTGTCGGTCGCTCGGAGCCGCCGCACGCGCTCGGTGGTGAGGATGGTGTCGGCACGCTCGCGGAGGCCCCGCGCCTTGTCGCGGTGATCGCAGATCGCATACAGGGCTGGAACGAGCGGGCCCCCGACCCCGATCAACCGCTGCTCCTCGATGATCCGAAGACGCGCCGCAAGGAGCGCGTCGACGAACCGACGAGGTGGTGGGTCTATGCAGCGATCATCGGCGCCGTCGGTGGAGGCGTGACCCTCATGCTCCTCCACGACACGGCGAGCAACTCGCAACGTGTCGAGCTGCACTATCCGTCGAGCCGCCCATGAAGTGGCTCCTCTCACTGATCGTGACGCTGCTCGTGTGGGCGCGTCCCGCGGCCGCTACCCCCCAGCTCGTCGAGGCCGCGCATCGCGGTCGTGTCACGGTGTTCGCCGAGCCCGGGCTCGAGTCGACCGCACGCCAGCTCGCCGACGGGGCCGAGGCCGCGATGGTCCGGATCTCGGCAGACCTCATCGATCTCGCCGTACCGCGCGCGATCGAGGTTCGCCTCGTCCGAAACTCGAGCAGCCTCCGTGACATAGCACCCGCGGGGCGCGGCGCACCCGAATGGGCGATCGGTGTCGCGTATCCCGATCTTGGCATCGTGTCGATCGCAATGCGCCGCAACTCGGCCGTCGTCGACCCGATGAGCACGCTCAAGCACGAGCTCGGTCATATCGCGCTCGGCGTCGCGCTCGGCAAGCTTGCACCGCACTGGCTCCACGAGGGCTTCGCGTACCAGCACTCGGGAGAGTGGTCGTGGGAGCGTACCGAGACGCTGGCCGGGATGGCCTGGTTCGGCGGGGTGGTCGACCTCGAGCAGCTCGACAGCACGTTCCCGCGCGAGGAGCTGCCCGCCCACCGTGCGTACGCACAGAGCTACGACTTCGTCGGCTTTCTGTCGCGGCGCGGCCGCTGGGAAGACAAGAACGACGACGGTGATCGCTGGCCGTTCCGCCGGTTCCTCACGGAGATCCGGCGCACCGGCGATCTCGATCTCGCCGCGAAGACTGCGTTCGGCAAGCCGCTGCGCGAGCTGTTCGGCGAGTGGCGCTCGGATCTGACGAACCGCTACATGCTCCTGCCGATCGGCCTGCTCGGGCTCGCGATCTGGATCCTGTGCGCACTCCTGCTCGTGCTGGCGTTCTTCCGCCGGCGCCGGCAGAACCGCAAGCGAATCGCTCAGTGGGACCTCGAGGAGCAGCAGCGTGCCGAGGCAGAGCGCGCCGAGGCCGCCGCCCGAGCGGCCGCCCTGACGCCCGAGGCCATTTTCGCCGGCGACCCGCCCCGCTTCATCAACTAGCGGTCCGGGAAATGGTGGCCTAACCCATTTCTGGACGATTTCGGGGAACTTCGTGACCCCTCGTCCGAGGAATCGGCGAGGAAGATGCTCAGCGTGGCGCGAGTGGATCGGGACGAGGCGGAAGGGGACGAGATCGACGAGATCACGCTCCGCCGGGCAGCTTCGGGCGATCGCGCCGCGTCGCGAACGCTGGTCGAGCGCTACCAGCATCGCGTGTTCGCGCTGGCGTCGCGGATGCTCGCGGGGCGCGGTCGCGCCACGGTCGAGGATGTCGCACAGGACACGTTCCTCGGCGTGTTCCGGAAGCTGCCCGGCTTCGACCACGCCGGGAGCGCTCGGCTGTCGACATGGATCCTGACGATCTGCGCGCGGCGCGCGATCGCCGAGCTGCGCACGCAGCGCCCTGTTCCGTTCGGGGATCGGGGGCCCGAGGCGCCGGGCGGGCCGCGCGCGGACGAGGCGACCTCGCGCCGCGAGACGATCGCCGCGATCGAGGTGGCACTCGCCGACCTGTCGCCCGAGCTGCGCGCCGCGTTCCTGCTGCGCGAGTATCACGGCCTCGAGTACGCGGAGATCGCGACGTCGCTCGACATCGATCTCGGTACGGTCAAGTCACGGCTGTCGCGTGCGCGTGCCGCGCTGCGCACCAGCCTCGCGGAGGTTCGCCATGGATGATCACCTGACTGCGGCCGAGCGCCGCGCGCTCGATGCGTGGGTACCCTTCGAGCCGTCGACGGGATTTGCCGATCGCGTCCTCGACACGCGAGCTCCCGAGGCCCGAGCGCGACGCGGCCAGGTCGCTGCGATCGTGCTTGGCCTCGTGGCGATCGCCGCGATCGTCGCCGTGATCGTCACGCGCCGCGGGCCGATCGAGGAGCACTCCACGGTCGTCTCGGTTCCCGAACCTCGGACGCCCGGACCGTCGACGCCCGGCCCGGCCGCACGGCCGCCCAGCCCAGGCCCGGCAACCACGACTGGCATCCGGGTCGAGCACACGCACCCGTTCGAGATCCGTGCTCCCTTCAAGACGGTCTGGGTCTCGACTCCAGCTGGCGCGCACGACATCGCGGTCGGAAGCCGGCTGCGGTTTCGAGACGGACCGGCACGGATCGATGCGTGGGGCACGATGGTCGAGGTCCGCGCCGCGACCGAGCTCGAGGTCAACTCGCCGTCGAATGTCGTCATCGCGATGGGGCGAGTGTTCGTCCGCGCACCTGCGCTGGTGCATGCGCGTGTGCCCGGCGGTTCGGTGATGCTCCTCGGTCCATCCGAGGTAGAGATCGCCGTCAGTGACGGCGATGCCACGATCTCACCCGTGCTGGGCTACGTGCGGGTTGACGGCAAGCGCGAGCACCAGGTCGTGGTCACCGGTGATGTTGCACAACTCGACGCCAGTGGTGCCGTGCAAGTGGCGCGCCCGCCCACGACCGAG
>JANOPP010000572.1:0-4821 GCA_031421915.1 Myxococcales bacterium
CGATGCCACGTACGAGACGCACGTCGTCGACGATCACCCGAGCGGTCGTGGGCGTCGCAGCGACTCGCGGATCAGCAAGGCGATCGTTGGTACGTGAAGAACGTCGGGCGAGGGTCACTCGTGCGATCGCGGACACCGTCGCAGCGCCTCGCAGATTGAACAGCGATGTCACGTACGCGACGCGCGTCGTCGACGATCACCCGAGCGGTCGTGGTCACCAGCGCAGCACCTCGCGGATCGACACAGCGTTTCTCCGTACGCGAAGGGCGACATCGAGCGTCACCCGAGCGGTCGCGGGCACCGTCGCAGCGCCTCGCGGATCAGCACATCGATCGTCGCGTCGCCGGCCACGTGGGCAACGGCCTGCTCGACTGCGGCGCCCGCGATCGACACCTTCCATCCCAGCCCGACGAGGGCGTCACGTGCCTGGATTCTCATCGCGACGGGCGCGAACTTCCTCGGACCACCAGCGTCGTCGCGTTGAGCGACGTTCGTGCCCATAGGGGCATGACGCGCGTTCGTGCCCACGGGGGCATCGTCCTCTCGTCGGAACGCGAACCGAAGTCCATCGGGCGCGCGGCCTTCGATCGCGAGTCGCCCCGCGTGATGCTGCGCGTGGTGACCCCAGCACAATGTGGTGAGGAGCCACTCGTCGTGTCCGCCGCCATCCGCCTGATGAACGATGTGGTGAACCTCGAGGTTCCGCTTGCTGCGGCACCCCGGCACGGTGCACCGATGGTGGTCTCGCGCCATGATCCGCGCGCGCTTCTTCGGCGTCAGCGTCACCGTCTTGCGGCCCGGATCGCCGTCGACGGAGCCGAGATGCTCGGCATCGCACAGTGCGCGCTCGAGCTCGGCCGGCTCGACCTCGGCCCGTCCGCCCGGTCCACTCTGCCAGCCGCGCTCGCAGTGCGAGCAGATCGAGATCTGGGCCGGCGTACTCGCGCCCTCAGGCGACACCCGCGCCCGCTCGAGCATGATCCGGAAGAACTCCGCCTCCTCGATCCGGTGACCCATCTCCGCTTCGATCGCGGCCCACAGCTCGCGATAGATCGTGATCGTCTGCGCTGGCAGCTCGATGCTGAACCGACGTAGCCGAAGGTCGGGATCGTCGGGATCGTCCGGACCGTCACCCTTGTGGCGGCCCGACACCATCGCTTGCACCTCGCCGCACGTCTTGCCCTTCGCGGCCGCGATCCATTCCTCCTCGGTCTCGGGCGTCACGACGCGGGTCAGCTCCTTGACGTGCGAGTACTGGAACGTCCCATCCTCGAGCTCGGCTTCGAGCATCGGCAGCTCGGCTAGCGCGAGCGAGACCCGCAGCCGATCGCTCGCGGCCCGCGGCTCGATGCCGTGCTCGCGTTCCAGATACTCCAGGATCGAGATGTACCCGAAGTGGTTCCATAGCTGCAGCGCCTCGGCCTCGCGCAGATGACGTGCGTTCTCGGCGTCCCATGCACACCGCCTCCGCGTCGCCGCCTTCATCTCACCGTGCAGCCGCATCCACGCCGGGACGTTCTCGCTGCCGGACACTGCACCGTCGACACTCGCCTGATCGAACATCGCCATCTCCTCACCGCGCGCACCCATCACGCGCACTCTCTTCAGTACCACGCGATTTTCGGCTCTCTGATCTGTGCTCTCCGTGACGAACGCTGACGGATTCGACGTTCGATCCATCGCAAGCGAACACCGCACGCAGGCGCGATTGGAGGAGCTCTTGCGAGGCGTTTGAACGACGATCGCTCGACACGATTCGCGTGCACGCGAATCTCCCGTCAAGCTCAATGTTGCCTCTACGGTCGATTTCTCGTCGAGGAATGCGATCTCAGGTTCGTCGCCGGCGGATCCAACATCGAGCGCGTCACGCAGCAACCCAAGCCCGTCGTCCGGAGCCTCCGCTCGTTCGCGTTCTACGCTGGGCGGGTGGTGCGAGCACATTGCCCGCATAGGCGTCGCTCCCTGCGTGGGCGTCGCGATCGTTTCCATCCCTCATGCGCGGATGCGAGTCGATGACTCGGTCCGGCGGCTCCGTCGGCGGCGGATCCAACATCGAGCGCGTCGCGCAGCAACCCAAGCCCGTCGTCCGGAGCCTCCGCTCGTTCGCGTTCTGCGCTGGGCGGGTGGTGCGAGCACGACGCCCGCGTCTGCGTCGCGCCCTCGTGAGCGTCGCGATCGTTTTCCATCCGTCATGCGCTGGTGCCAGTCGATGATTCGGTCCCGTGGATCCGCTCTCGCGGTTCCTCGGCGGCGGATCCACATCGAGCGCGTCACGCAGCAACCCAAGTCCGCCGCCCGGAGCCCCCGCTCGTTCGCGTTCTACGCTGGGCGGGTGGTGCGAGCACATCGCTCCCTGCGTGGGCCGTGCGATCGGCTTCCATCCCTCATGCGCGGAGCCCATTCGATGACTCGAGGGCTTCGTCGCAGGCGGGTCGACATCGAGCGCGTCGCGCAGCAGATCAAACCCTTCGCCCCGAGCCTCCGCGCGTTCGCGTTCTACGCTGGGCGGGTGGTGCGAGCACAATGCCAGCGTCATGATCGGTCGTCGGCGGCGAAGGTGGTGTCTCTCCCTGGGTTGGCGATCGGATTCATGCGCGGAGCCCATTAGATCGTCCCGAGCCTCCGCTCGTTCGCGGTCTACGCTGGGCGGGTGGTGCGAGCACAATGCCCGCGGCGGCGTCGCGCCCTCGTGGGCCGCTTGATCGGCTTCCATCCCTCATGCGCGGGTGCCAGTCGATGACTCCGTCCGGTGGATCCGCTCTCGCGGCATCATCGTCGGCGGATCCAACATCGAGCGCATCGCGCAGCAAACCAAGTCGTCCCGAGCCTCCGCTCGTTCGCGTTCTACGCTGGGCGGGTGGTGCGAGCACGTCGCCCCCATCGGCGTCGCTCCCTGCGCGGGCGTCGCGATCGGCTTCCATCCTTCATGCGCGGATACCAGCCGATGACTCGGACCGGTGGATCCTCTCTCGCGGTTTCGTCACCGGCCCGTCGCCCCGAGCCTCCGCTCGTTCGCGTTCTACGCTGGGCGGGTGGTGCGAGCACGTCGCCCGCATCGGCGTCGCTCCCTGCGTGGGCCGCGCGATCGGCTTCCATCCCTCATGCGCGGAGCCCATTCGATGACTCGAGGGCTTCGTCGCCTGCGGATCCACATCGAGCGCGTCGCGCTCAGCGAGCGCGCGTCCAGAACTGATTGGCGCGCCGGCTCTTGCCGCGACCACCGTCGGTGTAGAAGCGATCACCCGCGATGATGACGCCGGAGCCGCTGGCGATGTCTGTCATCGCGCTCGAGACCGTCGCCTCGTCTGCGCCCGACGCCTCGAGATCGACCGAGTGAATCGCCGCCGAGCGATTCGCGTTGACGCGCACCTCGGTGATCGACGGGCACGGAGCGGTGATGCAGCGGACGCCGTTGTCCTTGGCGAGGACGAGCACGCCGTCGATCACTCCGGTCTCGCTGCCGGGCGCCCAGATCTCGGTCACGGCGATGTTCGGCTTGACCTCGGCGGTCGTCACGGCAGCCAGCGAGAGCGCCGTGGTCTGCGCGACGATGCCGCCGGCGCGACCTTCGAGATCGAGCAGGTCGCGGATCACGGACGGCAGCTGCGGCGCATCGACGACAACTCCGGAGACGTCGACCGTCGGGTTCTGCAGCGCGCGGTCGGCGTTCGTGAGCGAGCCGGTGATCTCGACGCGGGCCAGCTTGAGCACGACGGGGGCAGTTCCGTCCACGCACGTCGCCGCGTGAGCGGAGGACGCGGTGATCGTGACGTCGGAGAAGCGAGCGCGCACCGCAGACGTCGTACCGGTGGACGGCGTGACCGTGATCGAGGACTTCGCCATCGTCACGTTGGTGACCGTTAGCTTCGCGTACAGACAGTCCGGCCCACCTCCGATGTCGAGCATCGGCTGCGCGGGCGCGAGGAGCGGCGCGATGTTGGTCGCGAGCTTGGCAATCGCACGTGCGCCGGTGTCGTTGCCGAGGCTGCCGCGAAGGAGGACTGGAGCGCCATCGCGGAGCTGATTCTCGAACGTCTGCGTGATGGCCTGGAGCATTCCGCTGCCCGACCAGTCGATCGAGGGTACGTAGCAACGCGACGACGACGTGCCGTCGATGCACGTCGTCTTTGCCTTGTTGGGACGCGAGACGAAGAACCCGCCGCACTCCGCGTCGAAGCTGCACGCGCGGGTATCGGGGGTGACGAGGAAGTAGGTGAAGGCGTCGGCGGTGTCGCCCTTGCCGGACTCGCCGTCGAGATCCGACTCACCGTCGAGCTCGTCGGGTGCGCCCTTGTCGGTGGCGCACGCGGAGATCAGCGACGCGGTGGCGAGCAGAGTGGCCAGCAGTATCGTCTTCATATGCGCAGGTTGTGCAACGACGGCGCCAATCGGCAGCTCTGCAGTTCCTGCTAGTTGGACCACGAAACGCCGGCCGATCCACTAGCCATGGCTCGAGCGAACGGCTCGGCCGCGCAATGAGGATTCATCGACGCGCTGCCTCGTGCGGGGTCGAGGACCGCTTCATCGCCCGCGATGCAAACGCACGCTCGGGTAGCATCCGAAGCACGGGGAACCGTAGTGGGCGGAGGGCGTTACCAGTTCGATGGATTCTAGTTGACATGTAGAGAACATGAAACCATGCTATGAGCATGCCAAGGATGATCCAGATCAGGAATGTTCCCGACGGACTGCATCGAAAGCTGAAGGTTCGATCAGCCGAGGAAGGCGTCTCGATGTCCGATTACATCCTCGCCGAGCTACGCCGGCTAGCTGACGATGGAAGTAGTGACGCCGCCAACGTGCTGGCCATGGAGCGCGAAC
>JANOPP010000573.1:0-2562 GCA_031421915.1 Myxococcales bacterium
GAGAGCTGGTGCAGCGTGCGCGCGATCATGTCCTTGCCGGTGCCGGTCTCGCCCTCGATCAAGACCGTCGCGTCGGTCGGCGCGATCTTCTCGATCAGGCCGAAGATCTCCCGCATCGCAGGTGACTTGCCGACCATCTCGCCGAGCGATTCCTTCTCGCTGGGGAGGATCTCGATCCGCTCCTCGAACGGCGTGAACTTGAGCTCGCACGCACCGAGGCCGATCACCGAGCCCGCCCGGAGGTAGGCCTCCTTGACCTCTGCCCCGTCGAGGAACGTACCGTTCGTGCTCTTCATGTCGCGGACGAGGTAGCCCTTGGCGTCGCGCGCGATCTCGAAGTGGACGCGCGACACGGTCTCGTCGGCGAGCACCAGATCGTTCTCGGGTGCCTTACCGACGCGAAAGACATCGCCGGAGACCACGAACTCGGTTCCTCGCTGCGCGCCCTTGATCACGACGAGCTTGCACCGACGGAGGTTGACCGTGGCCGGCGTCGCTTCGCGCCGGATCCGCGTCCCCGTCAGGTGCTCCATCCGCCGATCGTACATGGATCCATCGGGCAATTGTTCGGGCCCCGGACCATGGTCGGGACGACGTCACGTGCCCGGATCGCGCTCGCGCTCCGACCGAGGCCGGGGCTTGACCAGAACGATCTTGCCGTCGATGACCACGACCAGTTCGGTGCCCGTGGCGAGCGCGAGATCCTCGGCGCGATCACGGGCTCGCCGGAGCGCACGCAGGGCGAGCGCAAACTCGTTCGGCACCGGTGGTTCTGGAGGTGAGCTCATGGGTTGGTCCCCTCGGCGAGGAGGATCGGGATCGGGCCGCCATTGTCGTACATGGCCCATGCGTCTACGAGCGGTTTGTAGAGGCCCTGGAAATTCACGAGTCCAGAAGCGAAGCGGCGCCGGATCACGTCAGCTGCGACGTGGTGACCGCCGTGTCGCACCCGCTGAGCCACCCGCTCGATCGCGACCTCGGGGGAGGGCAGCGTCATGAAGTACAGACTGACGTGATAGCCGGCGGCCTGCCAGCGGGGGATCGACCGGACGTAGTTGCGACCGGCAAGCGTGGTCTCGAACCCAAAGCTCACGCCTCGCCGTAGATGCTCGTCGATCAGCTCGAGCATGATGCGACCTGCGCGGATCGCGACTCGTTCGGGCTCGAACGGCGACAGCCCGCTCGCGATGAGATCCGCGTTGACGAAGATCGGGCAGGTCGCTTCGCCGACCAGGTACTCGCGCGCGAAGGTCGTCTTACCAGCCCCGTTGGGACCGGCCAAGATCAAGACCCGCTTGGCAGCGTGAGCGGACATCGGACCGAGCGAAGGGTACCGCAGGTGGGTGACGCGGACGGGCTGCGGACCGCGCGCGCTCGCATGCTCCATCGAGCACACCCGCACATGGATCGCCCGGCCAATTGTTCGAGCCCGAGATCAAGGATACCTTTGCCGCAGTGCCGCGTTTGTTCGGGGGATTCGCACTGACAGCATGTGCTGTGGCCATGGCCGCGTCGTCGGTCGCCGCACAGCCCGCACCCGCCGTCGCGGCGACGACCACGGTCCCGGCAAAGCCATCGGATGCGCCGCTACCGTCGTGCCTCGACCAGTCGATCCGGGATCAGCTCGGCGCGCAGCTCAAGCCGCGCGGCGTGCAGAAGCGCGACTTCAAGAAGGACAACAAGATCGTTCTCGTCGCGCACGGCGGCCTGTACAGCGGTGACCTGACGTCGTCGAGCTGGATCGCAGGTGGCTCACTCGGCTACTTCTTCACCGAAGACCTCGGCATCAACGCCGAGTTCAACATGGTGCCGCTGACGCTCGATCTCGACGCACCTCTCAACGAGTTCTTCGGCGACGACCGATTCGAACCAGGGATGGCGTACGTCGCGCTCGGCAACCTCATGTGGACCCCGATTCACGCCAAGCTCAAGCTCGGCGGCGGCATCGTCCACGCCGACATCATGTTCTTCGCCGGCGGCGGCCGGATGATCCACGACGCCGTGCAGGGCCTGTCGTTCGACGCCGGGATCGCCCTCGACATGTTCGTCACCCGCGCGCTGACCGTGCGAATTGGCGCACGCGACCTGATGGCCGTCCACGAGATCGCGGGCGAGACCCGCTACACCAACAACTTGGTCACGACGATCGGGCTCGCCCTGTGGATCCCCTCGGGGCTGTGATGCGTACCGCCCTCCTCCTCGTCTGTCTCCTCGCGGGAACCGCTGCCGCGGACGGCACGCGCGTCATCGATCGCAAGAAGAACCCGGACGCCGTCGCCTCCGACAACCTCGCGCCCGAGGTCGACAAGCAACCGGGCTCGACCGCGATGTGCATCGATCAGGAGATCGCCGACCGGCTCGCGATCAAGCGCAAGCGGCGTGGCGCCGTCGACCGGCTGTTCGTGAAGGCCGGCCGGCACGAGGTCACCGCAGGTGGCGGCTACTACGCGAGTGATCTGCTCTCCGGCACGTACCTCTACGGCGGGTCGTACACGTTTCACATGACCGACGAGACCGCCGTCGAGTTCGCGGGGTGGTACACGCACGCGAATGCGGACCTGA
>JANOPP010000574.1:0-1603 GCA_031421915.1 Myxococcales bacterium
CGTCGCGACGCATCGGCCGCCCGTACTCGACGCCCTTACCCGACGGCAGCTGGACGAGCTCGGGCACATGCACGGTCGCACCAGCGGATCCCGAGAGATCGTGCTTCACGCGTTGCGCGGCGAGCCGCAGTCGCTCCACGGCGATCGTGTCGGTCGAGATATCGAAGCCGCGCGAGGTGCGGACGTCGCGCACGAGATTGTCGACGACCGCCCGATCGACGTCGTCCCCGCCGAGGAAGGCGTCGCCCGTGGTGGCGAGCACCTCGAAGGTACCGCCCTCGACGTCGACGACCGCGACGTCGAACGTACCGCCGCCGAGATCGCAGACGAGGTACTTGCGGTCAGCGCCGCGATGCGCGCCGTGACCGAGCGCGGCCGCCGTCGGCTCGCTGAGCAGGCGCATCACCGAGATGCCGGCGATCTGCGCCGCGTCCTTGGTCGCCTGACGCTGGCCGGCGTCGTACCACGCGGGAATCGTCACCACCGCTCGAATCACCGGCGCGCCGAGCGTGGCCTCGGCCATCCGGCGAATCTCGCGAAGGATCAGCGCGCAGACCTCCTCGGGCGAGACGAGCTTGCCCGCGGACAGCGCGATCCAGGTGTCGCCGTTGGGCGCCTCGATCAGCTCGTAGGGAAGCGTGCGCGCCAGCTTCTTGATCTCGGGATGATCGAAGCGCCGGCCTAGCAGGCGCTTGGCGCCGAAGATCGTGACGTCGGGACTGTGGTCAAGCCCCTCGCGCGCTGCCTCGCCGACGATCGGTCCATCCGGCGAGAACCACACGAGCGACGGCATCATCGTCGAGCCCTCCGCCGTGGTGAGAATGCGCGGTGCACCGTCGGCGTCGATCACCGCAGCGACCGAGTTCGACGTTCCGAGATCGATGCCGATCGCGCGCGTCACAGAAACACCCGCTTCATCGCATCCTGATCGCTGG
The DNA here is from genome assembly GCA_031421915.1 of Myxococcales bacterium. Taxonomy (GTDB): domain Bacteria; phylum Myxococcota_A; class Polyangia; order Haliangiales; family Haliangiaceae; genus JABFXX01. Next base: position 936 of record JANOPP010000574.1, read on the forward strand.
GGTCGTGCTTGCGCAGGTGCTCGAGGAGGCGCGCCGCCTCGACGCACTGATCGTAGTGCGCGAGCGCGGTCTCGAGCTGCGACGTCGCGAGCATTACCTCGCCCTTGATCAACGCGGCCATCGCAGACGCGACGTAGTACAGGGAGCGCAGCGGGCGGCTGCGCGGATAGACGACGAGCGCGGCGGCGAGGACCTCCTGCGCGTTGTCCGCATCGCCCTGCCCGAGCATCGCGCGGGCGCGCGTCTCGAACGTCTCGCCACCCGTCGTGGCCTGCGGAACCGCGGGTGTGGTCGCGAACGGCGGCGGGATCGACGCGACCGCCGAGCGTCCCGTCGGCTTGAGCGGCAGCGGCGGCGCCGGTTGCGCGCGATCACCGCTCGACAGATCGTCAAAGCCGACGAGCCATCCCGGAGGCACCTTGACGTGCGATCCGACCGCGACCGCACCGCCCTCGTGTACGAGCGCCGCGCGCAGGCGATCGTAGGCCCGGTTCGACAGGATCGTCAGCTCCTCGGCGAGGTGCGTGATCGCGGGCGCCTTGCGACGCGCGACGAGATCGGGGTGATGCCGGCGCACGAGCGTCATCCACGCGCGACGGACCTCGTCGGCGGTCGCCTCGCGCGAGACACCGAGTACCTCGTGGACCGCAGCCTGCCGCATCCGGCGC